>JAOBWM010000063.1 GCA_025463365.1 Acidimicrobiales bacterium | reverse complement strand
CCGACGTCGACGCGGTGCTGGCCCGTCTCGAAGCGGCCGGCATCGACGCCAAGCCCCGATCGATCGACGTCGGCGGCGTCCGCCTGGTGGTGGTCACCGATCCCGACGGCGTAATGGTCGAGCTCATGGACGCCAAGGCCCAAGCCAACCTCGACACCATCACCGGCTCGTAGCGTCAGCCGTTCGCTCTAGGCGGATCGGTGGTCCTTCGATGGGCCGGCGCCGTGGCGGGCGGGTGTTTGGTGCCCACGCCCAGAATCGAACTGGGGACCTACCGCTTAGGAGGCGGTTGCTCTATCCAACTGAGCTACGAGGGCGGGGCCGGTAGAGAACGTGGGAGAAAACCCCGCCCACGTGCACGAACCGGCTGAGTGGAGAATCCTACGACGCCGATTCCTGCCACTCGCGAGCTGATCTGGAGCTCGAGGCCCCTGGTCTGGTGCCCGAATCTGAGGCGGGGCGCGTCGAAGCCGGCTCGAGCCGCTGAGCCGGGGCCGGTCAGGCCGCGAGCGGGAGTGGTGGTTCGTCTTGGCGCGCTTGGTGGCGCCAGAGGGCGAGGCTGTTGACCGTGAGCGCGTAGGTCAACAAGTTGAGGTGCTGGCGGGCGTGGCCGACGGAGTGTGCTCGCCGGAGCCAGAGCGTGTCGTCGAGTGCCCGGTTGATGGACTCGGCGTCGTTGCGTCGGCGGTAGAGGCGCTTGAAGTCGGGGTCGGTCTGGGGGATCTGGCGGATGTTCTCGGTGCGGTTGAAGCGCCGCTTCACGTCCTCGTCGGTGCCGTGGAGTCGGACCATGATCGTGCCGCCGCCGTGCTGCTCGGGGAGCCTGTACTCGTTGTACCAGCGGTACCCGCGCTTGTCGGTGTTGCGGTGGGTTCGGACCCGCTCGAGCGGAACGAAGACGCGCTTGCCGGTGTCGGTGAGGACGCCGATGCCGATGGCGCCGCCCTCGGCAAACAGCGAGATCGTCTGCTCGCCGTCGGGGGTAGTGATGGTGCGGTCTTCGACGTGGGTCGACTTCTCGACGCGTCGTCCTGCGCCGCGTCGGGCCTTGCCCTTGGTGTCGGCCTTTGCCGCGGCGACCTTGTTAATGGACAACCACCCGAGATCGCGGAGCAGGGTCTGGTGGTGGGCGCCACGGAGAGCAGTGTCGTAGATGATGCCCTGCGCGCCGGAGCAGTGCGGTGCGAGCTCGACAAACGTGTCGACGGCGACTCGAGCCTCGCCGCCGGCCTGGGGCACCCATTCGACGTCGAGGATGATCCGGCCGTGGACGTCTTCGCTCCGGCACGCGGCGATGACCCACTTCGTGCCCCAGGCCGTCTCGCCCGTGCCCTCGAAGTGGAGTGACGCATCCTGCTCCGCCCGGACTGGACGCAGCTCGCCGGTCTCCTTGTCGAGCTTCGTGTCACCCGGGTGGGCGCGGAACAGGGGAGTGACGACCTTGCCGTCGGCGTGGATGAGCCGGGACAGGTCCGGCTTGGTCCACGACCCGCGCCCCTTGGGATCGAGGAGGCCGATCTGCTGTGCCTGCTCAGCGGCGCTCCGCCGGTGGATGTCCCGCAGCTGAGCGAGGACCTCGGGTTGGCTGAGCCACGCGGTGCGTCCGTAGAGGTAGTGGTGCCGTCGCATGGGTGCCTCGGGCAGCCAGCGTTCGGGATCATCTCCGAACAGCTCCAGCACGGCAGAGCGGATGTGCGGCCAGACGATGGGATGCGACAGCTCGATCTCGACCCGCCGGGCCGAGCCGTAGACCGAGAGCAGCGCATCGAACAGCAGCCACATGTAGGTGGGGTAGTGGCGCGGTCGACCTCCCGCGCTGGGATCAGCCTGCGGGACCGCATCGGCCAGCTCGTACAGCTCCGGGTTGGCGAGCAGCGCGTCGATGCGGTCGAACGTGCTCGTGCCCGGCCGGCGCCGCTCAGCCATCACCGTTCCCGCGGTCCCAGGTCCAACCGATGAAGTCGGCGGCGCTGTCCAGGCTGGTCAGTCCGAGGGCGTCGGCGACCAGCTCGATGCGCCCGGTCCGCTCCAGCACCTTTGTCCCGGCCCAGGCAACCACCGACGACGGCCGGACATCAGGCTCGTCAGCAACTCCCGCTCGTTGCAGCACTTGACTGATCGCCGCGTTGGCCGACACGAGCCCACCGAGGCGGGCGGTCTCCCCGGCGTAGATGAGCGGCGAGCCATGATCCGGGTTCTGCGCCAGGTGGTCGGCGATCTGCTCCTGCCCCCATTCGGTGAGCTTCCCGGTGCGGGGCCGGCATCGCCCGCCACCACGGATGACCAGCGTCCCGGTCTTGAGGTCCACGTCGCCGGAGACGACGTTGGGGATCTCACCGGAGCGGCAGGTCGCCTCCGCCAGCGCCCAGGCCAACGCCCGGCGAGAACTGATGAGCGACCAGGTCGAAGCCGCCCGGCACTCGAGCACTTCGTCGTCGGTGAGCGGCCGCGCCCGCATCGCGGTCAGCGAAGGAAGTCGGATCTCCGCGGTGGGGTCGGTGGAGGCAACGCCGATCGCCCGCCCACATCGGTATAGCGCCCGAACCGCCGACCGACGAGCGCGCTGCACGCTCGCCCCAGCCGGACGACCATCGGCATCAGCCGCGGACACGAAGCTCTGGGCCACGGCGGGAGAGACCTCGTCCATCTCACCCAGCCCGGAGCCCGCGAAGCAGAACCCCTCGAACCGCTCCGCCAGCCGGACGAGCCGCAGAGCCTGAGCCTCCGAAGCCCACCGCCCCTGAAGATCCACGACAAGAGCGGCTCGTGCTGCCTCAAACGAGGACACGGCACTGCTCCTACGATGGCTCACGTCGGACCTCTCTTAAGGTTCCGGCCAGGCCCCGGGGTGTTCCACCACCGCCGGGGCCACTTCATGTCACATTTGTCTTGCTACGTAGACAGGCTACGTCCAGCTTCGCTGTCTGTCAATCTACGTAGACTGATCTCCATGGCCCCGCTCGTCGACACCGAAGACCTCGTCGATTCCCAAGAGGTCGCCGACATTCTCGGCCTCAGCCACCGCAACAGCGTGTCCACCTACCTCCACCGCTACGACGACTTCCCCCAGCCGGTTGTGGAGCGAGGTGGCGGACGCACCAGACTCTGGATGCGCGGAGACGTGGTGCGGTGGGCATCAGCGAGGCGTGACTAGCGAGCGATCGGTGGAAGACCGCTAAGGAGGACGGGGCATGCACCTAAGTGCGATCCGGGTGCGTGGATTCCGTGCGTCAGCGGAGAGTGAGATCGAGTGCCGCTTCCCAGGCCGTTTCGCCGTTCTCCTTGGACCGAACAACGGCGGCAAGACAACGATCGCTGAGGCGCTGTACCTCGCGCATGCCCATCGGTTCCCACAGCTTCCGCGTCCGTCCGTTGCGGTGCTCGGCCCTCCTCCTCGCGAGATCGACGTGGAGTTCGCGTTCGGGTTGCCAGGTGAGCCCGCCGGAGAGCTCGAGACCTGGCTTGTCGGGCAGGCCCTTGGGCCTCCGATGTGGACGCGCCGGCTTGAGCGGTCTTTGGGCAAGGTACGGGCCGCAGGAGTTGAGAACGCGACCGAAGGGGCCGACCGGGCACGCGTTGTCTACCTGCCTGCCTATCGAAATCCGGTGGATGAGCTGGCGCGTCGTGAGGCTGAGATCCTGGTCGAGCTCCTCCGAGCAGAACAGCAGCGTCAGCTTGGCCATCGCAACCTTGAGGACCTTCGCACTCTGGCGGAGTCGCTACTCGCGAACCTCGTTGACCATTCACTCATCGAGTCCGTCGAGACTCGCGTGTCGCGGTTGTTGGCTTTGCTGACGAGCGGGTCAAGTGCTCACCACGCGTTCATTGGCGCACAGGTCGTTGACGATTCATTTCTCGCACGAGTTCTCGAGTTTCTACTTGCTATGGTCGACGCCCGAATCGATGCACGCCGTCTGGAGGTGTCCGGCCTCGGCTACGTGAATCTCCTGCATCTCGCTGTCACGCTCGCAGCGATTCCGGGCGATCTCGATGCGATCACTGGGTCCGTCGCGCCCACACCTGCGGGCGGGGAGGTGCTTCTGGAGGTCGACCCGGAGATTGAGCAGCTGGATCCCGCCCAGGAGATCGAAGAGGCCGACGAAGCCGCAGAGGTTGAGGAGGACGCGTTCTTCCCTTCGGACGGGTTTCACGTCACCGTTGTTGTTGAGGAGCCCGAGGCCCATCTCCACCCTCAGCTCCAACACGGTGTGCTGCGGTTCCTGCGCCGGGTCACGCTTTCCCGGCCTGAGCTTCAGATGATCGTCACGACTCACTCAGGTGAGATGTTGGCAGCGTGCAGCCCGGAAGACATGGTGGTGATCCGCGAGGTCGAGCCTGGTGTTCGGGTTGGGCGAGCAATCGACCACCACCCTCTCCAGGGCGCGGCGAGACGCGACGCCCTGCGGAAGATAGCATTGCACTTCGATGCTGAGCGGAGTTCGGCGCTCTTCGCTGACAAGGTCGTGCTGGTCGAAGGCGTCACCGATGCGGTCTTGATGCGAGTGTTCGCTCGGGCGTGGGCGGGGCAGGACCCGGTGCGAGTCGCGCTCGCTGAGGCCCTAAGCGTGATCGCCATGGGGGCTGTGCCGGGGGAATGGATCGGGTCCCTGCTCATGACTCCTGGATTCGAGCTGTGCGGTCGCCTAGCGATTCTGTCGGACACCGATGTCCGGGACCCTGATGTGGTGCCGGGCCCTCCGCAGTGGGTCGACTCCCTGAACCAACCCCAGCTGGGCTATTTCCAGAGCCATCCAACTCTCGAACCCACCCTCGTACCTGGCAACGCAGACGCCGTCGCTGAAGCACTTGCGGCGATCAACGAATCGGTCGAGGAGGTCACTCCCGACTCCGTGGATCAGCTCTTCATGGAGAGCACTCCGCGGGGAAAGAAGGGTTGGTTCGCCTTCGAACTCGCCGCGGGTCTATCTGAGAAGCTGGATGGCGGGGCCGGCATAGCGATTCCTGAGCGGATCGGCGAACTCTTGGAGTTCATCCTCGGCCCTGGCCATCCGGCGGCCCAGGCGGGGGCTCCGGTCGAGGAGCCGGAAGAGGAGCCAGAGGGCCTTGACCCCGCGGATCCTGACTGACCCTCAAAGGGCGGCGGCCGCTTCACCCGAGCCGCGCCTGCTGATCGAGGCCTCTCCAGGTTCGGGGAAAACAACCGTTGTCGCGGAACGCTACGGATTGCTGCGCTTCGGGCCTTCACGAGCGACCGTGAGCCCGGTGGTGGCGATGAGCTTCACACGCTCCGCAACCTCGGAGCTTCGGACGCGCGTTTCGCGCCGCTGGGGAGCCGCTGCTATTTCGTGGCCGCATCGCGTGGAGACCATCGACACCCTGCTGCGAAGGCTTCTGCAGTTCCTCCTGCGTCGAAGCCTTCTGGCATGGCCTGGAGGTCATCTCGAGCTGGAGGTGATTGACGACTGGCATGGCTACTCCGGGTTCCGCCCGCTTGAGGTTGATGATTGGTGTCGTTTCATGGAGGTCCGAGACGACGGGAGGATTCGGACCACGACTCGGAAGCTGACAACGAAGCGGTGGGGATTCAGCCTTGCTGGGAAGATCAATCCCTTGATCTCGACGGGGATTACGTCGCCTCGGGAAATTCGCGAGGTGCTCGAAGATGCCTTTCGATTTCCTGCCATTCAGGCTGCAACGAAGGCCTACTTGGGGAGCTCGATGGGCCACCTCTTGGTCGACGAGGTGTTTGACGCCAACCAACTCGATCTTCGGATCATCAAGGCGGCGTGCCTCGCTGGTGTTGAGGTGACGCTAGTGGGAGATCCATGGCAAGCGCTGTACGGATGGCGCGGTGCGAGGCCTGAGTTGGTCGATCCGTTTGCGGAGGACAACGGCTTCACCCGAGCCAGTTTGGAAGACTCCTTCCGATTCGAATCTGCTGATACGCAGGCGATTGCGTCAGGCCTTCGGGCAGGGTTGCCGGTACCGGTTCACAACGCGGTGGCTTATGACGTGGCGTTGGCTCGCAAGTGGCGCTATCTGTGGGCGCTTCCCCCGCGCATCATGCCCCTCTCATTCGGTCGGCCCCAGAACCAGACACGTGCCGCAACGGCGCTCCTGTTGAATCAGGCGACACTTGGCCGCCTTGGATGCGAGGCCATGTTCGTTCGTGAGGCGGTTGGAATTCTCGGTCTCGACCCTGACTTGCTTGCGCTTGAGGGACCAACGTTGCTCGGTCCGCTCGTCGAACAGTTGGAGTCCGGCGTCGCGGAGGACGTCGTTCTCGACCAGCTTCGGGACGTGATGGTGGAATTGGGTGCGAGCCAGCGGCCGCCAGCGATTGCAGCGAACGAGGAGGGACACCGCACCGACCTTCGAGACCTGGCAGGGCGGCTCCGTGAGGCCGATGTAGTTCCCGGTCTGACCGTGTTCCAGGCGAAGGGCCTCGAGTGGACCTCCGTGGCAGTCCATCTCACTGCGGCGGACCGGACCTCTCTGCAGGGTGGGCTTTCGCAGGACTCAGACGACCATCGCGTCCTCTACGTCGCCCTAACGCGGGCCCGGCAGGTGACCGGATGCCTCTGATCCAAGCGCCTCGTCCGGTTCGATCGTGGGCGGTCGCCAGGGGATCGTCTGGAAAGCTCGGTGTCCAGCATCGGAGATTTATCGCGTTCCACCGTGGGAGGGATTGACATGGCTCCGAGTCGAGCGGTGGAGAAGATTGTGATCTCGGAGGCCGCCGGTCTGTGTTCGATGGCCGGCTGCGGCGTCCCGCTGGTGGTCGTGCGGGGGAGCGAGAAGACCTTCATCGGAGAAGTTGCCCACATCGTGTCTGGCCGACCGACGGGTCCGAGGTTCTCAACCGATTACCCGTCGGCCCTCGTCGACCATGAATCGAACCTTTTGGCACTCTGTCCCAACCATCACAGCGAGATCGACAAGCTCGCCTCGGCTTGGACCGTTACTCAGCTGCGCGAGATGAAGGCCGCTTTGTACCACCGAACTGGGCGCGTCCCTGCCCAGGTTCGTCCACTCTCGGGAGCCCTGATCGCAACCTACGTGAACCTTCCAAGGCTGACGGCGTTAGCCGTGAGCCACGGGAAGGGGGCGCTGCTGCCGACCGAGGCACCAAGCCTTGCCCGGGGCGAGGTGCTGATCGGCTATCTGGCAAAGGTCGAGGAGGCGCTCTCCGAGATGTCTCTCGATGTTCTCACCTTGACCAAGTCGATGCCCTTCTCCCACGTCCCTGACGGAGTGTTGACCAGTTTCCGTCGAGGTGTTCGGGCGGCGAATGTGGCCCCCCACGCGAGCGCAGCTTCGGGTCCGCTGAGCCAGCGACCTCAGGTTTACATTCAGCGGGACAAGTACCGGATCACGATGCCCCTCGATGTCCGGTTCATCTGCTCACAGACTTTGATGGGAGACCTCGGCACTGGCGCAGCGACCCTCGCCGGCGTGTTCCTCGTCAAGCATCGATTGACGGCGGAGGAGCGTCGGGCCGAGGGCCTCGGGCTTCGAGGTCATTTGCTGGCCACGCCCTTGGTACTGGGTTCGCCCTACGGGCCCATGGACCGACGGCATGTAGCCGAGCCGTCCGAACCTTCCGGCTGGGAGGGCCTGGCGGCGGCACAGCTTGACGACCGCTGACTCGCCGCCGGCGCGGGTGCCGGCCCCCTGCCGCCAGCAGCGCGAACATGAGTTCGATCCAACCACAGCCATGTCACCCCTCCGGGGTAGGCTGTGGATATCTAGTCGTCCGTGTACGAGGTCCGCCCATGCGCCGCACGCCTGTTGCCCAGGAGCTGTTCACCAACCGGGATCCGTCCACGCCGTTGTTGATCCACGTCGGCAACGCCCGGGATGCGGTCACGGCCCAGCTGAGGCAACACATGGGTCAACTCGTGTGGCGTGGCCGAGCGGGAGCGGATCAGATCCGCGAGCTCGGGGCTGATCCGGTCGACGGCGCGGACGCGATGTTCGACTTCGCCTCCTACGAGTACAAGGAGTTCGGCAAGGACGGTTCGGTGGCGGTTCGGTTGGACTCGTCTCGTCTGGCTGCGGCCTTCGCCCCTGGGTTCTTCGCCGACCATACGAAGCCGGACGAGCTGTCCACCTTCTTCAATGTGCACGTGCCCACAACCCACGAGCTCATCCGGCTCGTCAACCCGGTCGACCCGATCATCCCCACGGTGGCGCTGACGGATGACTGGTTGACGAAACGCGAGCTGCTCGATGTGGCCATCGATTGCATCCGCTCCTACGACGGGGTGGTGGGCCTGGTGCTCGCGAGCCCCATGAATCCGCTCGGCGCGGCCGCGCAGATCTGTGGGTTCGTGGAGTTGCTGCAGTCGACCGGAAACGTCATCGCCCTGCGTCAGGACGAGTCGGCCATCGGTGCCTTGGCCCATGGAGCCCTGGCAGCGTCGATCGGTACGAGCTCCACCGTGCGCCATCTCTTCTTCGGGCGGCCGTCGAAGACGCGCGGACCCCGGCCGAACTACTCCGTGCTCCATCCGCAGACCCTGTCTTGGATTCGTTTCCGGGAGCTGGAGGCCTTCACCGTGGCGCCGGAGGACCAGGTGTGCGACTGCGTCGTCTGCGATGGCCGGACCCTCGCCCGGTACCACGATCCCGCCCTCGCGATCGACGCGATGATCCACTCGATGCTTGTGCTCCAGGAGCGAGCCGCCTCGGTGGTTGGTGCCGCAGATCCGATCGCCGCCTGGTTTAAGATCTGCACCGGCGCCGCTACTTCTGCTCGCCGCATCGAGAGCACGGTCGAGGGCTTCAGCCTCGGACGGTCAGTCAAGGCCTGGAGCTCGGCGCTCCAGCCCTCGGCCTGACCGCCGCAGCCGCCAGCTCCTCCAGCAGCCACCGTTGCGCTGACGGCCGCAGCTGGCCGATTTCGGGGGAGGTGGCCATCCACCAGGAGTCGCCCTCGGCGACGGCCACACCGACACCCAATGACTGGGTCTCCTCGATCACCTTCATTGCCGCTCCGATGTCGGTGGCCAGGAGAGCCACGGATGCGACGTTGCGGAGCGCGACTAGCCGTTCGGTGAGTGCCTTCGTGGATCCTGGTTCGTCCAACACGATCTCGTGGAGGTTGGCGATCGGCTGGTAGAGGCGACGCCAGCTTTCGCCCTCGCGTTCGATCGCCCAGGTGGGCGCCTCTGCACCAGCGTGGCGAGCCCACCGAGGGAGCGACTCGCTCGCGACCACCGCCCCCGGTGGCATCACAAAGAGCGCTTCAAGCACATGGAGCTGGGTGAGCCAACCTCCCTCCAGCGCGGTGCGCCGGGCCAGTTCCTGCTGATCGACACGAATCCGCGCCCGAACCGATTCGCCGGCGAACACGAACGGGGCTGTCGTCTGCTCGGGTCCGGTCATGTCGGATCTCCTTTCGGCACGACCAACGGGGCGAGATCGTTCAGCTCGAGGCCAGCGGCCGCGGCGATTCGTGCGACTGGCACGAAGCCAGGCCCGCTCCGCAACTCGCCGGCCTGGGCCGCACGGACCATGGCCCGCAGCGTCTCGGGCTCGACCTGGCTCTCCTTGGCGAGCCCGGCGACGGTGGCGGTCGTGGTGCTGCCGCACTTCCGCTCCCACGCCGCCCACACGGCCTGGACTACCGCAATGGCCGTCGCTCGATCCTCAGGGGGCGCCGGCATTCTCATTGCCAAAATATATTTGGGCAATGGGAACGAAGTTGGGACCCGCGGGCCACGCCCCTTGTTCAGCGCATTGGAGGCAGAGCGGTCGCGTGTACGACAGGAACAACGGACCCGCGGCCCGGACGCTCTGCCGCTGGCACGGCCAACGCTTCGACGCACAACGTCCTAGAACATCCACATGCCCGTCCAGCACAATCGGTCGATGGTGTCGATGCCGAAGGCTCATCGGGAGGCGGGCAAGCTGCTAGCGATTCTCGAATCGGCATCGAGTGCTCGAGTTCCTGCTGAACGCCAGACCCACTGCGTCACCGCTCTGGCCGCGGTCGCCCGTGCTCGTTCGCTCCTCATCGGCACCGTTGCGTTGGACGAGGCAGGTCGGGCGGACTTGCTCGGGATCACTGTCCGGGCGCTCCTCGAGGTCTGGTACTTCGGCGTCGTTGCCCTCCTCGGCGACGACGCGGACCTCCAGCGCCTCGAAGACGACCACCGGTACTGGAAGAACGCCCTTGCCGAAGCCCTTCCTGGCGTCGAGCCGGACCCCGGGTCCACCGCCACGTTCTCGGTGTTCGCCCGTGCCACGCGCGCCGACGAGCTCCTCCTCAGCATCGGCGAACCCGCCGGGCTCGCCGTGGAGTGGTACCGGGAGCTGTACGCCGGCGAGTCCCTAAGCCATGCTCACGCCGGGATCGAGTCCCTGAGCCCGTACGTGGTGGAGGCTGCTGATGGATCCGTCGCTATCGAGGCCGAGCCGGAGGTTGACGAAGGCCTGCGCTATGGACGGATCCGAGTCGCCACGATCCTCACAGCCCTGCTCGCCAAGTGGACATGGGAGCGAGTCGGCCTGGACGCCGCCGCCTTCGATGAGCTCGCAGGCGAGTGATGCCGGGGTTGAGGAGGCCGAACGCACCAGCCCGCTGCGCCTGAGCCTCTGATCCTCGGGCGATCCGGCACGGGTTCCGCTCACCGCGGGTTGGGTGCCTTGGGCGTTGGCGCAGGCCACTGGTGTGAGTCTCTGAATCGCAGACCCCATCCTCATCGACACTGGCCCGGTCGGGCGGAGACAATGGTGTCCAGCTCGCAGCGATCTCTGCGACAGGCTGGAGGACTCGCTGTGACCGTCGGTGGCTATGGGGTTGTTCGATCGATGTCACGAGCGCCGCGGGCGGTGGTCGCGTTCGAGTACGAGACCGACTGGGTTGGACCTGCGATGGACGTGCTGCGGTGGCAGTCGGGCCGTTGGGGCGGAGCAGATGGTTTCATCGCTCCGGTGAGAGCGGGTACGCCGATCGTCGATGAGCATCTGTTGCGCTTGATCGCGCTCGGCGATCCTGATGTGGTCGTTCACCGCCGATGTCTCCTGCGCGATCTGAGCGACGAACAAATCGTCAGCGAGCTGGCGGATGGTTCCTCGATCAGCGGTGCAGCGGGGCTGGACGTCGCCACCGCTCGAAACCAGATTGGTGACCTGCCAATCGGGCCCGATCTGGGTTCTGAGGTAGCCCGCACCTTCGCCCGATGGTGCGCTCCGCGCCACCCATGGGAGCTTGATGACGGTGAGCCCATCTCCGACCCGATGCTGTTCTCCCACGACTGCCCGGACCCGTTTACCGCGATTCCTCTCGTCACCGGGCTCAACGCACGTGCGGTGGCTTTCGACCTCGACGGCCTGGATCCCATGTTTGCGCTCCTGGTCGCCACAAGGGCGGGCCTCTCGCCGGACGGACGCCGCGAGGCGCTGATCAGACCGACGGAGCAGGACCTGCCTGGGCTCGCCGAGTGGGCCATGACCGGCTCGATCGCCTACGGGGGCCTTCCTTGCATCGATGAGATCGTCTCGGGAAGCGGCACCGACGTGACCTCAGACGACATGTATCGGGCGCTACCTCTCCCCACGACGGAGTGGGGCCTCGATTGGCTGAGCCATCCGACAGTGCACCGCACCGTCGTCGTCGTCATCGGCGACACACCGGAGGATCACGCGCTCGCCGTCGCAGCCAACCACCATGCCTCTCTCGGGGCGTGGGTTCCGGCGCGTCTGCTTGGCGCAGCGGACGAATACTCCGCGGCTATGAACCGCGGGCTTGCTGCCACCATGCTGCGTTCGCGCATCGGTGGAAGGGTCTCCCGTCGACTCCTCACCAGCGCGAGCCTCTCCATTCCAGAGCTGCAGGAGCTGGCCGCGAAAGTGCCTGGGCCTCCGAGCGACATCGAGTACGTCGACGTGGCTTCTCTGGACCTGCGAGACCGACGCTTTCTCGGTGACGGCGGGTCGATCGGCCGTCAGTCCTCCCATCCGGTGTCAACCGTTCCAGACGGCGTTTCGGTCCTCACCTCCCTTGAGCCCCCCGTCCCCGCCGCCCTGGCTCAGATCGAGGAGGGGTCCTGGTTCGTGGATGTGTCCATCGACGGTGCTCCCATGCCACCGGTTCGCTCGGCTATCTCCGGTGACGTCCTGCTGGCATCGCCACCCTCGTCAGAAGGCATGGCCCCCCTGATTCGCTCCTCTGCTGGAGGGATGTCGTACTGGTCACACGGTGCCATGCTGGTCTTGGCGGGTTGGCCCCGAGAAGCGACCCTGGCCCGGCCGCTTGTTCGATTCCCGGGCGCTCGTGACGTCGTCGCTGCTCTGGCCCGTTCCGTGGGCCTACGGGCAGAGACTTCGACGCCGGGCCGACGAGCTGTGCGCGTCGCTGATCTCTGGGGTGGACACTCTGAGCTCGCCGCTGCACTTCGAGGACCGACCAGGCGCCTGCTGGATGGCTTCTGCCCTGACGAACCTTCGGGGCCCTACGACCATGGGTGCGCCGTCGACGGCCGCGGGTACGTCGCGTTTCCATCGGCTGCCAGTCTCCTCGCACTGGCCCTGGAAGAAGCCCGAGCGACCTTGGACGACCTACTCACCCGTGGGGTGTTGCGCCGCGGCCTGCTTCTAAGGTGCGGCCGCTGCGACCACCTGCACTTCTATGGCACCGAGGAGTTCGCACAGACGTTCGCCTGCAAGAGCTGCATTGCGACGAACACCCTGACCCAGGAGCGCTGGCGCCTCCCCGTCGAGGAGCCGCAGTGGTTCTACGCCCTCGACCCGCTCGTGGCGGACCTCCTCAAAGACCACGGTGACGTCCCCATCCTCGCAGCGCACGAGATCCTCTCCCGGACCCAGAAGCCCGGAGACGCAGCGTTCGAAACCAACTTCTTTGAAGGTGACTCCCCAAAGCCGCTGATCGAGATCGACTTCGCCTGCATCGTCGAAGGCCGGCTCTACCTCGGCGAAGCCAAGAGCAACGGCCGTCTCCAGGTGCGGAAGCGAAGCCTCGCGAAGGCCGCCCGACGATTCGCAGATATCACCGTCCGCCTCGAGGCCGACCAGTTCGTCGTCGCCTCGGGGTCGAGCGAATGGAGCGACGCCACCCACGCCGCATTGGACCTCGCCCTCGCCGAGGCGTCAGCGCGCGTCGGCGCACCGACACCGACCGCTGAGTACCTGGTCCTCCCCTGACCTCGGTGGCGGCGGATTGGAACAACAGTGCGAAGCAGGGCAAGAACGGTCTGTCCGTCATCAGCGCCTCGTCGGTCCAGCCCGGCGACATCTGGATCGTCGACCAGAACGGTGGTGGCGACTTCGCCGGTGACTCCCACATGGGCGTTGTGGTGTCCACTGTTTCCGGCTGACGATTCACGACGATCGATGGCAACACCTTCTCTCCCGAGAACAACCGGCCACTTGGCGTCTACGAGAAGACCCGCACTTACCCGTGGGGACCGACCGTGGAGTGAACGAGGTGCGCTTCATCCGAGTCGCCGGCTTGGTCGGACGCATGGACTGACCGCACAGCCCGCCCGACGTCTCGCGGTGCCGCAGCCGCGTGTAGCCAGCGTCAGGCACACTTGGTTCTGGCCGTCGGCGGCGTGCTCGTAGGTTGTGGTGGGCGCTCAAACGACGTGACGTCGGCCTCGGGGGGCAGCATGATCAACCTTCAGTTCGAGGATGCGAGTGAAGGAGAGTTGGACGCGAACGAGTTGGCCGAGGGTCTCGACCTGATGGGCCGACTGGCTGGGGGCGCCGACTTCGATGTGGTCGTCAGTGGCCGGTTCGAGCGGACTGTGGCACGCCTCGAAGGCTCGGCATTCGGATCTGAGCGGCCAGGGGGCATGGTTGGGGCAAAGACCCTGGCTGGCCTGGATGGGCGAAGCGTCGTCGTCGTTCCATCACAACTTCTCGAACCGGGTTCTGAGATGGCCGCGTTGGTGCCCGGTGGCAGGCCAGCTCGCATCCTCGGCCACGAAGGGGGTCACGTGGCCATGAACTGGCGTCACGAAGGGCTCGAGGACGTGAAGGCGGGGTGGTCCCTCGATGATTCCGTGGTGCGCGTCGCGGCTCGTGGCGCTCTCGTCGCGATCGAGGAGTTTCGAAATGAGCGGGCACTCTGGTCGAGCGGTTGGCCAGGTTCGTACCAGGCAGCCCTCCTCCAACTGATCGCCGATCTCAACCGGACCATCGATGGCATCCGTACTGGCAGAGGGAGTCAGCGAGAGGGCGCTGGATTGTCAGAACTCATCCACAAGGTCGTGGAGATGTCGGGGTACGTCGCTGGTGAGCGGGTTGGAACGAACAGCGACCTGGTCGGCGATCCCACGCTGACGAATTGGGCCGACCTGCAGCCTGGATGGCATCGTCTTCTGACGGCGCTCTTCGACGTTCCCGACAGCACGATCCCCGTGTCGCTCTGGGTCCTCAGGACAACCGCCCTGGAGCTCGCTGAGGTGACTCTCGGCTGGTTGCGCTCTCTCGGCGTGGAGTTTGTTCGATTGCCGGGCGGGCAGGTGGGCCTCGAATTCAAGTGACTGGTTCCTCGACTCCCGAGCGCTTCGAGGGATAGCTCGACAGAACTCGGCCTTATCGGCGGTGCACGACTGGCGGAACCGGGTTGGCGTGGACCCCGAGGTGATGCTCAACCATTCCGTTGTGCACGAGCACGTCCGGCGCCTTCAGATCGCCCTGGCGCACTACGATGCAGCGCTGGCGCTCGGCACGGGCGAGGAGCTGATCGAGACCACCTGCAAGTTCGTAGCCGGCGAGCCGATGCCGGCGAACTTCCCCGGTTTGTTGAGCGCAGCGCTCGAGGCGTTAGGCCTGCACCCGAGGGCGAGCGAGTGCAGGGCCGGACGTCGCTGGGCAGCAACAGCGAGCCGCGCTAGTCTATGGATTCGTCGGTTACGCCACGAGTTGGCGGAGACAATCATCATTGGGCCTGAGGGGTGGGACGAAGGTATGAACATTGTCGGACTTGGCACGTTTCCGCTTTCGGGGGTCTTCTCTCCCGTGGAACAGCGTGACGCGATGGCCGTTGTCGCGGCATTCTTGGACGCTGGCGGTAGCTACATCGAGACAGCGGCTGTGTACCCCCAAGATGACCTGGACCTCGGCAAGGTGCTTGCGGCGTTTTCTCGCGAGTCGTTCTTTATCGCTACAAAGTGCGTAGCGGGTCGGGGGAAGGACGGAGCGACCGTCCGAAGCGGACGACCCGAACACATTCGCCAGCAGTGTCACGATGAGCTACGTCGACTCGGCGTCAACAACCTGGACCTCCTTCAACTCCACGCAATCCCAGAGGATGTGCCGTTGGAGGAGGCCTTCGGTGCGCTCGTCCAGTTGAAGGACGAGGGCTACACCCGGTTCATCGGGGCGTCGAACGTCTCGATCGACCACCTCACCACCCTGCTCTCGGTGGCACATGTCGACTACGTCCAGAATCGCTTCTCGTTCCTCCATCGGCGGCAGCACCAGTCGATCGAAGAAGCGTGTGCGGAGAACGGCGTCCTACTCAACCCGTATCAGGTGATCGAGCGTGGCCTATTGACTGACTCGCCAAAGGCCGTCTTCCCCGAGTCGGATCTCCGCCGCACAAAGTATGAGTACAGCGGTGAGGTCTACCTGGCGATGAGAACCTGGGCGGAGACCTCACTGCGGGACATCGCCACCTCAAACGGGCTTTCGGTTCTCGAGCTCATCGTCGGCTGGACTGCGCTTCACCCGTCGATCGGAGTCATCCCGATGGGAGCCACGACGCCGGAACAGGTGCGACAGAACGTGGATGCGGGAACCACCGTGATCTCCCCCTCCATCGAGGCACAGCTCGAACAGGCCTATGAGGACCTCGAGACTGCCGTCCATTCGCGAGTGGGACTTCGGATCGATGAGTATCGAGGACTCTAGCTTCGAGCCTGTTCCCGGCCTTCGCTGCGGAGAAGTGAAATTGTGTTCCGGGCCAGTGGTCACGACGGGCTCAAGCGTGACCCTTCTCTACAAGGTCGCCCTCTCCGAAGAAGCGCTCGATAGCGGTGATTGCGTCGAATCCAACTTCGCGCCAGATCTGCCGATAGAGGTGGTTGCCACGAAGGAAGACCTCTTGCCCGGCGTCTACTGGACTCTGGTTGGGATGCGCGCCGGCGGATCAGTTCGGCGAGCGCGAGTCTCGGCCGATCTGGCATTTGGCCAGCGTGGTTCTGGGACGGGGAGTGTTCCCCCAGGCTCGGAGATCTGGATCGAACTGTGCGTATCCCAAGTGTCCGACACCTTTAGCGGAGGTGCCAGAGGAACCGAACCCGGGTTGAATTAGTCCTTGAATACGATCGATCCATCCGCACTCATCATCGGAGACGTCGTTCTTGGTGATGGGAATTACGTCGGCCCGGGCACCGTGTTGCAAGGCCCGATGGCCATCGGAAACAACAACTACATCGCTGGCGGCGTCCGCATGGGGGGCACCAGCAGGGAGCGCATCCACGCCCACGATCGACTCGGTGATCCCATCGACATCGAACGCGCTTGGGTCCGCGTCGGGGACGAATGCACCGTGTTTGAGAACGTGGTCATCCACAAACCGCTGCTGACTGAGACGCTCGTCGGTGATCGAGTGGAGCTTGGCGCCGGCACGTTCGTCGGTCACGACTGCACCATCTACGCTGGCGCAGTTCTTTCACCGCACACGGCTACCGGCGCCTATGTGTCAGTTGGCGTAGGGGCGAACCTCGGAATCGGCACGAAGGTGCACAATCGTGTGGCGATCGGCGCGTACGCCATGTGCGGCCTCGCGAGCACGGTGGTGGGGCACGTCCCTCCTGGTGGGCTCGTGTACGGGAGCCCAGCACGATTGGGAGGCGTCAACCGGGTCGGTCTTTCTCGTCATGGATTCCAGCCGTCGGTGATTGACGCCGCTGAGGCAGCCTTGAGGCAACTGGATGGAACCCTCTATCCAGCGGAGCTGAGCGGGTTCGCGGCCACGTTTCTCGAAGCCACGAGCCGATGGCCGACATCGAAGGTGCTCGTCAAGTGGAAGCAATAGAGCTGGTCATCGTTGCCGGAGTTCGTCCCCAATACGTGAAGACGCGAGCGCTACTCTGGCTCCTTGAACGCTACGCTCCCGATCTACGCTCGCGAACCCTGACGTTCGATGCGGGTCAGCACTACACCTCGGATCTTTCGGACTGGCTGCTTGAAGACATCGGCTTGACGTTTGACCACCGAGTCTCTCCTCCTGTCGGAAGCATCAGTCGCGTTGAACGCCTCGGCCAGGCTCTAGCTGAGCTCGGCCACTTGCTCGCATCGTTCGAAACGTCCCCTGCCGTCGCAGTCTTCGGTGATGCATCGTCGGTGCTCGTGGGATCGATCGCTGCCCATGACCTGTCGACTCCCCTCTGCCACGTGGAGGCCGGTGCACGGCGAGATCCCCTTGAGGTAGAGCACATGAACAGTGTCATGGCTGACCAGCTTGCCCAACTTCGCTTCGCCTACACAGAACGGGCCTATCACGAGCTGGAGGCGGAGGGATTGGCGGAAGGATCCTTCATCGTCGGGGACATTTCGTATGAGTGGTACCGGCACCGGTATGGAAATCCCTCGGCCAAGTCAGCCCTACCTGCTCAATCCGCTCCGATCGTCGCATCCATGCATCGCCCGAGCAACATGTCTGCGAGCACAGTTGAAGCCGTAGCAGACGCCCTCATTCGTCACGGGCGACCAGTGCATTGGCTCGATTATCCCCGGACCCGACCGTTCCTTGGCTTACTCAGAGGCAAGGGGATCACAATCGTGCCCCCGCTTGGACACTCCGGCGTGATGCGGGAGCTGGTGAACGCAGCATTTATCCTGACCGACAGCGGGGGCATCAGCCGAGAGGCGCACCTGCTGGGAAAGCCGGTGATCATGCGCCGCGATCTGGGCGGCTGGCCAGAGCTTGCGGCGCACGGCTCCCTCTATCCCCTGGTTGGGCGGGCACCGGAGGACGTCGAGGATGCCTGTCGCTGGGCCGAGAACCTTCAGCCATTCGACGTCGAGACTTCGCCGATGGTGCGGCCCGGAGGCGGTCAGCTCGCGGCGTCACAGCTCCAAGCCCTCGTTGCGCAGCGATGAGCGCCGTGCGGACAATGTGGCGCTCGGCGGGATTGCGCTGGGCCATGCTCGCAATCATTGCTCTCCTCGTCGCAATGGACCTCTATCAGGTCTCCTTCGTGCCGGGTCACATCGACACCGCCCGCGTCGGAACGCTTGGGGAGTGGTTCGCTGCTCTCGCGACCGTCGGAACGATCGCTATCGCGGCCTTGACTCTCCGTGGAGACCGAATCAAGCAGTCAGAGGCCGAGCATCAGCAGCGTCTGGAATCTGCTGGCGCCATCTACTGCTGGCTGGAGCGCCGTCTGATCCGGCCTGGCCTGGCTGACATGGTTCTCGTCACAGAAAACAAGACCGACGTCCCTGCGTACACGTGGCGAATGACGATGGAGGGTCACTCCGCTCAGGCAATGTCCGATCAGTACGGACCCCTCCTACCTGGGCAGCAGGCGATCGTGCTGAAGGGGTTCTCCGAGAGTGCAGGGCCGGGCGATGGGGGACCCTTGCCCAGGGTCGACCTCTATTTCCAGTCGTGGCTCGGCTCTGAACTTCACCGACGGTTTGATGGCAGCCTCGAGGAGGTCCCCGCTGATGAGTAGCTGGGATGACAGCGCTGACGCCCGACAGCAGCTGGAAGCCGCCTTCGAGACAATGCATGAAGAATTGGCGTATATCCGTGGCGGGGGCTTGACCCGGCGTCAATCTCGAGTCAACAGCCGAGTGCGTCTCTCTGATATCTATGTGGCCATTCGCTCCGACCTCGATATCGACCTTGTGGTTGCCAACGCGAACGTTGAGGAGGTGGTCCTCAACCAAGGGATCCTGGAACTTGGACGCGGTGAGAACCCTGCAGGTCCACGGGTCGTTTCTTCTTCGTCGCCCAACATCAATACAGACTTCTTCCACCTCCTCATGGACCGCGTCGGTGATCTCCTTGAGAACAAGCCGGTCCAAGGTCTGAGGCTGACCCATCGACCGCTCATCAGTGCTCCGCTTTGGAACACCGGCACCAAGGCGGGGATCGCAATCGTCGATGTGTCATCAGCGGTGAATGCCTTCAATCGCACGGTGCTCCTGGGCCCGCCCGGGAGCGGGAAGAGCACACTCGCCAAGACGCTGGCGCTCGCCCACCTGCGTCCCCAAACGCGGCTCGTCCCCGGCGACGGGCCGCCCAGCCTCGGACTGTGGCGACCGGAGCCGCTGCTGCCCGTCTACATCGAGCTGCGGCAGCTCGTTTCGGATCCGGGCTTCCCGCCTGTGGGACAAGTCGCGACGGCCGACGACTTCATGTCATACGTCCACCGACATGTGTGTCGCGGTTCTGATCCGGTCTACCGCTACTTCGCTCAGCAGCTCATCCTGGGTGATGCCATCATGATCCTCGATGGCCTCGATGAGGTGCCGATCCCCCATGACGTACCTGATGCCCTCGACCTGCGACGGGACCAGATCACCGGCTTCATCCAATCCATCTGCGACCGATATCCGAGTTCCAGGGTGCTGGTCACGAGCCGCCCGGCCGGATACTCGGGATGGACGTTGGCCGGTTTCGAGGTCCTTCACCTCGTACCGCTGTCCGTGTCGGAAACGGAGGCGGTGATCCACGCGCTCTATCGCGGCATGGGTCACGACGCGGCGTGGAGCACAGCACGCACACACGAGCTTCTCGGCGAGCTCCAGTTCATTCCCGAGAACCTCAGGAGCCAGCCACTCTTCGTTGCGCTACTTGCGCAACTGTTCGAAGAACCCGGTGTTGTCCTCCCGCGACAACGGGGTGCGCTGCTGGCGGAGGCTATCGACCTTCTGCTTGGCGCCTGGTCCATGCCACGGGTGGGCGAGGAACCGCTGACCTCGCTCTTGGGTTGTACCCCAGACCAACTGCGCGACCGTCTACGGGAGATTGCGCTGCAAAGTCTGAAGCTCGGTGATAACGATTCTGCTGGCGAGAAGGAAATTCCGCGCTCGCTGATCCTTGACGAGCTCTACGAGCTGGGCAACACGGTCAACCCTTCGGGAGCCCTCGAGTATGTGAGCCAGCATGCCGGCATTCTCGTCTCGCCGGCTCCACGGCGGTACCGGTTCGCGCATCGGCTCTTCCAGGAGTACCTCGCGGCTTCAGGTCTTGCCAGGAGGGAGGACCCCGTCGGTGAGATCGTCGCACTTGCTCGCCAGAGCACGGTGACCTGGCGAGAGGTTGCGCTGCTGCTCGGCGATGTGTTGGCGGCCGCACGACGGATGGGCGACGTTTGGGACCTTGTCCTGCGACTGGCCGACGACGAGGAGCCGAGTCTCATCGTCCTCGCCGCACAGCTCGTGAACGATCAAGGACCTACGACCGCGCTCTCTCAGATCTACTCGTATGCGATCGATGCAGTACGGGTGCGATTCGAATTGGCAATTCGGGATTGCGAGCTGAGCGGCACCGACCGAGCCTGCCTCGGATCGGCCTTGGACGTACTGGGCGACGAGCGGCCGGGCGTTGGGGTCATCGACGACGCCCCGGACATCGCTTGGGTGGCTGTCCAGCCAGGGCTTGCGACGCTAGGAACGGACGAGGCAGCCCGGGCTCCGCTCGGGCAGTTTGCCCTGGACTGGGACTTTGGACGGGAGGAACCGCTGAACTACTTCGAAGTAGCAGGGTTCATGATCTCCAAGTATCCGGTCACGATTGCGCAGTACCAGCTCTTCGCAGAGTCGAAAGACGGATTCAAGAGCGATGATTGGTGGCCTGACGGGTCGCTCCTGTGGCGAACTAAGAATGGACCCGCCGGCAACCCCGGTGGCCTGGCCCAGAACTGCCCGCAGGTGAACGTGACCTGGTACGAAGCCGTCGCCTTCTGCAACTGGCTCTCGAAGGTCCGGGGCGAGTCGATCCGCTTGCCCACGGAGGCGGAGTGGGAGTGGGTCGCACGCGGCGAGCGTGCGTTTCTGTATCCGTGGGGAAATCAGCCGACGTACGGCCTGGCGAACACGCGCGAGGAAGAGGTCGGACGGCCGACCAGCGTGGGTGTGTATCCGTCAGCCAGTTCAGCAACGAACCCAGATGTGTGTGATCTGATCGGGAACGTGTGGGAGTGGTGCTCCTCAGCAGTCGACTATGACGAGGAGGGGTTCTACCGTTACCCCTACGAGCTCGAGCTTGAAGCTCGTGAGCAACTCACGGGCGGAGACCGAATGAAGCGTGCGACGCGTGGGGGCTACTTCGGTACCACGCTGGCCGTGGCGCGGTCCTCGTTGCGAGGTCGTGACATGCCGTCGATCAGGGTCGGCAGGCAGGGCTTTCGCGTGGTGAGAGACCTTGAGCCCGGGGAAGGCCAATGAAGCATCATCGTATAGAGGTGCGGCCGGGGGTGCAGCTCCACGCCGCATCAACGCAAGGTGAGGGTGACGCTCATGGGCGTCCCGTCGTCGTCTTCTCCCATGGTTTCGTCACGAGTGGGATCGAGAGCCACGGCCTCTTCGTGCGCGCCTCGCGAGAGGCGAGCACGCGTGGTTACTCAAGCGTGATGTTCGACTACGAGGGTTGCGGCTACAGCGACGGTGACTATGCGAGCTTTCGCGTCAGCACCTCGGCAAGGGACCTATCAGCGATGGTGGAATGGGCCGTAGGCGAGACCGCGTGCAACGGTCAAGCGATCATCTTCGGCCAGAGCCTCGGATCCGCACTCGCAGCGCTGTCGATGACGAGCGGGTCGACCCAAGCCGTGGCGCTCGTCCTATGGAACCTTTCTGGGCGGTTCGGTGAACGCTATCCAGCCATCTTCGGCCTTGATCCCTCGGCCCAAACGTCACAGTGCGTGAACGGAAAGGGCCAGTACCTTGGGCCTGGATTCTTCTCGGATGCGCGCCCACTGGATGTGCTCGGCGCGCTCGCCGAATGTGAACGCCCCCTCTTCCTCCTGAGCTGTGTCGGTGACGACATCGGAGATCCAGGCATTGCTGCTGCCGCCGCCGCAACATCCGTGCATCCTGCATCGCAGCACATCCGGATCGAGGCAAGCCACACGTTCATGTGCCAGCGAGATCTGGAGGGCGCCGCGATTGGGCGCTCATTCGACTGGCTGGACGAGAAAGTCAAGCTGTGAGGTCGGCAACTCGAACCACTCGTAGTGGCCCGTCCATTCGACGAGTCGGGCGTCGTACTCAGGGCGCCAAGTAGGGTCTGGGCGAGCCTGGTTCTGGTACTCGCGGACGAGGCTCATCTTGTCCGCCTGGTTGACCACGACCCGATGCGTGGCCTCTTCGTGTTTGGAGAACCTCCACACCTCCTCGTCATTCGCACACGCGTCGGTTACGGCTTCGCTGACACAGATGTGCTGGGGGTGCCCGTACTCGCCGCGCGTGCCATGAGTCAGGACCAGGTCAACGTCCTCGGTCACCCGGTGCTCCAGCAGTGCCCTCGTCATCGTCCGGCGGAGCTGCGTGAAGGCTGCCGACTGGCGGGTCATCCGCTGGGGCAGGTTTGGCAAGCCGAGCTCGACGAAGTCGGCGTCGAGCCGGTCGCAGACGCGAAGAAATGAGCTTCTTCGGAGCGATCGTCGATTGCCCTCGGCCTTTGTCGCGAGCCGTCGCTCATAACGGGGGCCGCTCGTGGAACGTACATCCGTTGCGACCACGATGGTGATGCTCGAACCGGCTGATCGAGCGAGGGCCAGCGTGCCGCCGCAAAAGAGCGCTTCATCGTCGTAGTGGGCAACCACAACCAAGACACGACGGTTCGTCAGACGGTGCCCTTCCACGGTCTCGACGCTCATCCACTCCCCCGTCCGCACCCGGAGACATCCCAAGCATCCGAACCATGCGGGTGCATCGTGCCAGACGCGAGATGTCGGCGTTGGCGGATTGTAGGGCCGGGTGCTCCCGGAGCTTCGATGCGTCTCGGAGGCTCTGTTGCATTGAGCGAGAGGTGGTGGTGTTGAGTCACGAGGCCGGCGGTGCCGCTCTACATCGCTGACGCGAGTTGGTCGAACGCAGCGCGACGCGGAGGCCTCGGTGGGCGTCGGTGCCGAGTCCGTGGTAGCCGCGTCGAAGGTCCTGGATGAACGCGTGGCCGGCGATGATCACCGTCGCGGTCCGGTTGCGAGGAATCACCATTCCCTGTCGGCGGATGAGCAGGACGCCAGCGAGGCTGAGGTGTCTGCGCGCTTCGACGATGACGCCGAACAGGTCGTTCGACGAGCGAAGCGGCGGCGGCGCGGAACAGGGGAGTGACGACCCTTGCCTCCGGCACGGGTGACCCGGGCGAGGACGGGGGCTTGGTCCACGAGCCGGGACCCACGGGATCGAACAGCCCGATGGTCTGCGCTTGCTCGGCCGCGGCGCGACGGTGGATGGTCCGAAGCTCGTCGAGGACCTCGGCTGAGCGAGCCAGGCGGTGGAGCCCGATATGGCCGACCCTCGCTTCATCATCCCCGGCGCTACCACGTCGGACGACCCCCGGCGGTCGTCGGTGTCAGTACGATCGCCCGGATGTTCGGTGGGCAGGCGCAGTGATCGAGACCCAGGCGTGGGCAGCGTTCGTCGCGCGTCTCCGTGCAGCCACGGAGCCCGAGGAGCAGCTCGCTCTGTGCGCGGCGTTCGTCTCGAACGAGGCGGGGGTGATCAGCCCGATCCTCCCCGCCGCCCCCTGGCTGTTCATCAGGAGGCTCGACCCCACGGAGGAGGGCGCAGCGGAGCGGGCGCTGGAGAACATCTTGGCGGCCACCGACAAGGTGTCTGCCGCGGGGGGCCTCATCCAGCTCACTGTCGTGCTTGACCGCACGCTCGCTCGTCGGCGCGGCGTCGGGGCTGGTGACGTCGAGCCGTTCGTCTGGAGCTATGTCGGGCTGGATGGCACCCAGAACGGCCTTCACCTGTTGTCTGTTCCCTCCTCCGAACTTTCAATCGAACGGCAAGACTTCCTCGCCAACGTGCTCGTGCGGCATCGAGTCCTCCAGAAGGGACCGGGTGGTCTCACGTGGGATCTGCGCTCTCTTGCGAGCGACCAGGTCCGCCACCGCTACGACCAGATCCAGGCGCTGCTCGCGAAGGACCGTCTCCGTGTCGGGGCTTGGCCGGGAGGCATCGACGTCGAGATCGACCCCGATTGCCATCCTTGCGCCGTCGTCGGACCGCTCTCTGGCGAGAACGAGGAGGAGTTGGTCGCCGACGTGCTGCGAGGCATCGAGGACGCCCGCGTAGACGAGGTCGACATCTTGGTGCTGCCCGAGCTGTACCTCCCGGCCGGCCGGCTCCACGAGATTGAAGCCGCCCTCGATGCGGATCCAGGTCATCACCCCGCTCTGACCGTGGTGGGGCTGAGCCACCAGAGCGAGGGGGAGGAGCGATGGGTGAACGAGGCTGTGTTGCTCGACCATCGAGGCCGCGTCCTCGACCGCTATCAGAAGGTCAACGGCGTCGTCGTCCGATCGCCCGAGGAGACGATCGGCGAGTGCCTTGCGGCGGGGGAGCGCATCGTCCTCCGCCAGGGTCCGTTCGGATGGATCGCCCTGTCCATCTGCCTAGACCTGTTCGCACCGATCACCCAGACGGCTCTCTTGGCTGCCGGGCCGAGCCTGGTGCTGGCGCCATCGCTGAGTCCGTCGACGTCTCCGCACCAAGACGCGGCAAAGGTCGCTTCGATACGCGGGGTGGCGACGTTGGTCGCCAATCGACCATTGGGCGCCACCGAGGAGGCGGCCCCGTCGTTCTTCTGCGACTCGCCCGGAAAACCGGATCTGGAGTCGGTGGCTGCTGGGTGGGACTGGACGCCAAACCGCAGCTATTCAACCTTCGTTCAAGTAAGCTGACCCACGGCCGAGAGGAGTGTCGTGAACCTGACCGCCCTGTTTGCTTCGCCGCCGCTGATCGAGGATCCCCCGAGTCACTCCACCGCAGTCGACCACGTAGCGCTGGTCGCGCTGGTGCGGGCGGCGATTCAACCGGTCCTCGACGAGGGAGACGCCGACGAAGCCGCCGCGACGCGGACGCTCCTTGCGGAACTGCTGGCCAGCGCGGTCGGCCGAAACATGGAGGACGTCGGCACCGAGCAGTTCGCGGAGCTGACCGCGCTGCTGCCTCGCCTAGCGGCCGTGGCACGGTCGATCCCCGTTGATGTGCTCGGCACATTTAGTGGCAAGCCCCGTGACGTGCTGGAGCTCCTCGATCAGCAGCCGGATGAGGGGCTGCTCCAGGGTGACGTAGAGCGGGCCACGGGCATCCCCACGGACTACCTGTCGAAGGTGGTGCGCCGCCTGGCCGACGCCGATCTCATCTTGCGTTGGGCTGAGGGCCGCCACCGTCGGCTCGTGATCACCGGCGCCGGGCAGTCGGCCCTAGCACGCGAGCGGCGAGCGTCCCGGGCGGCCGCGGTCGCAGCGCTCGCCCCACCGCTCGGAGAGGTCGCCAGCCCCGTGTTCCCGTTGTTCGAGACCCGGAACACGTTTGCGTCCAAGCGCATCCAGGCGCACGGATTTGGTGCCCGTCCCGCCAGCCAGTGGTCCTCGCGCTCGGATGCCGCTTGACGATCGTCAGTTTCTATTCGTTCAAGGGCGGCGTCGGCCGCACCTTCACTGCCCTCGAGGCGGCCGCCCAACTGGCGCGCAATGGCCGGTCGGTCTGCATCTGGGACCTCGATCTGGAGGCGCCGGCTCTCCACCGCCACGCGCAGCTTGCGGACTTGCGGGTGCAGTTGAGGACCGGAACGCTCGACCTCCTCGAAGGGGCGGCGGTCGACGGCGCCGTCAGCCCCGATGCGGTCGACGATGCGGTCGTCAAGCTCCACGGGACGGACTACGAGGTCTCCTTCCTCATGGCCGCCGGGACCGCCTGCCTGACGGCCGACGAGGCTAGCAACGGTCGCAGCTACGCCGAGCGGTACTGGGCGATCGACTGGGGCGCGGACTACGCATCCAACCGGGCGCAAAACTCCTTCCTGTCGATAGCGGACCACCTGGCCGATCGTTTCGACGTCGTGGTGATCGATGCGCGCACCGGTCTGACGGACCTCGGCTACCTGAGCAGTCGGCTGCTGGCCGATGCGGTCGTAATCGTGTTCGGGATGTCCGACCAGAACGTGGAGGGCCTCCGTACCGCCCACCAGGCAATCACCCGGGCGGTCGGTTCCGAGCCGCCGCCGCGCACCCTGCTCGTGGCGAACCTTGTGCCCGACGATGTGGAGCGGGCGAGCAACCCCCGCATCACGACGGCCTACGATGCGCAGACACGACGGTTGTCCGAGCACGGTTTGGCGGCGGACGTCGAGCTGCCGCTTGTCCCCGCGCGTTTGATCGACGACTTGGTGCCCTCGCTGGATGGCGGGCTCGGCGAGGAGGCGGTGCCATTCCGCCCGGTCGTCCGCTGGATCGAGGAGGTGCTCCCGGCCCATTCGATGGAGTCCGAAGATCAGCGGACCGGCCCGATGGCGTTCGAGCAGGACGTCCTCGGCCTCCTCCACCTGCTCGGCTGGGAGCTGCTCGAGGCGCCCGAGTCTGATCGCATGTTTGATGCGCTCCTTGTGCCGCCGTCGTCAGCGCTTGTTCGGCGATCCACGATCCTCTGGTGCGTCCCCAGCCTGATTGACCTTGCCTCCATCAGCCAGGCCGGCGATGCACTTCGCCGCGTCGAGGGTCAGGGTGGCGAGCGTCTGGAGGCGCTCCTCGTGTCGCGGCGCAATCCATCGGTGGCGGTCGCCGAGGAGGCCCGGCGCCGCGGCGTTGCCGTGGTCAGCACGCACCAATTGGTCGATCAGCTCTTCGACGTCGGGCCCATGCTGCGAGCGCTCGAGAAGCAGACGCCGGTGTCGGGGGCGTTCCGATACGCCGAGCGACAGGGCTACGAGATGGACGGGGCACCGGGGTCGATGTGGCTCATCGAGGAGCTCAACGACCTGGCGCTGGAGGCAGAACCTGGGCTCACGTGCGTGGTCGGGCCACCGGGCTCGGGAAAGTCCACGGTGCTCCGGCAACTTGTGGCTCGACTCGGGTCCATCTGGCATTCTTCCGTCGACTTCGAGCACCGCGTTCTCCCGGTCCTGGTCACGGCCGCCGACATCCGTGCGGCCGAACTGGAACCGATCGAAGACCTGGTCGTCCGCGTAGCGGCGTCGTACGGCATTGCGACGACGACGGAGGTCGTCCACTACCTCCGTCGCACCCGCCGCCTGGTCATCTTGATCGACGGGGTCGATGAGATCGCCCCTGACGCACTTGTTGCACTTGCGCTCCAGGATGCCGCCTCGCGCGGTCCCGTCATCGCAACGTGCCGCTCTGCCCGCTTCGCGGAGCTTGCTGGTCTGCAGCCGGCGAGGATGGTGACTCTTCTGGGGATCGAGCAGCGTGAGCTCGGTCGGTTACTGGAGCAGACCTTCGGTACGAGGGAGGCGGAACAGGTCCGAACCCGACTTGCAGCTGACCCGTCACTGGCTGCGCTCGTATCCTTGCCACTCGGGCTCCAGCTGTTGATGGATCACGCCGAGGTGAGTGCGCAGGACCTGACCTTGAGCGTCCTCATCGCGCAGGCCATGGAGCACTGGCTCTCCGAAACGCCGCTGTCGTCTCCTGAGGATGCCGCGGTACTCCTCGGCGAGATGGCGTCTGCGTTGCATGTCAGCCAGCGTTCTTCGATCGGACTCACGACCATCGAGGAGCTGTGGTCCAACCTGCCCGGGCACATGTCTGATGATGTGCACCGAACGCTCGCCACCTGCCCGTTCCTGCGGCGGATTGGGGTCGAGGACTACGGGTTTACCCATCGCGTGCTCGCTGAGTGGTTCCTGGGACGATCGCTCGCATCAGCCGATCTGAGCTATCTAATGCACGGCATGAGCATCCCGCGCCTCCCCGCCTTTGCCGTCGACGTGTGGGCCGAGGTGGTGGAGCAGGGGCGGCAGGGCGAGGTTGAGGAGGCCTTGACCTCCGTTCACCTCGCCGACCCGGCAACCGTGCCGAACTCGGCAAGGGTCAACTCATTTCTCCTCCTCCGTGCGCTTGGCGCGACGGGATCGGCGCCACCGATGCAGCTCGGCGGCGCTGATCTCGCCGGCTTGGACCTCTCAAACACGGATCTCTCGTCAGCGTGGCTCGTAGGAGCCGACCTTCGATCATCGGCGCTCGCACGATCAGATCTGCGGTCGGCAAACGCCGATCACGCCAGGCTGGATCACGCTGACCTTGAAGGAGCGAATCTGACGGGGGCTTCGTTGGTCGAGGCCCGACTGGTCGACGCTCGGCTCGGCGATGCGGTCCTCTGCCAGGCCTCGATGCGCGGCGCGGACCTGCGGCGGGCGTACCTGCGGCGGGCGGACCTTTCCTTTGCCGACCTGCGTGGAGCGGATCTCGGCGGTGCGGACTTCAAGGGTGCGGACCTCAACGGTGTGCGCTTGGACAGCGGTCAGTCCACAGCGGTGGGCCTCGAGGCGGACCCGCAGCCCCCCGACCGGTAGCCGACCTCCACCTCCATCGTCGATCGCTCCGTGCGGTGGATCACGCTCGCGCTCGGGATGAGCGAAGTCGATGCCACGATCGCCCAGGCCAGATCGTGCAGAAGAGGTGCCTAGGCGACGTCGACCACCTCGCGGAGCGTCGGTCCCTGTCCAACCCGGAATGAGTGGGCCTAAGAGGTGCCAGCGCGTCCACTGCCTGTCAGAGCGGTCCGCCATCGTGAGGATGTCCAAGGTGCCCATCGTGACCAGCGCTAGCCAGCAGCGCGAACGGGCCTTGCCCGTTCGCGGTCGTCGCGGGGAGCTTCCCTGTCCGATCGCGGTTGAGTCCTACCTAATAGGTGGAACAAGCAATCGAGGAGGTCCGATGAGGATTGGAAACCGCAACTGCTATGACCTGGCGCTGCCTGGTCGGCTCGATGGGACGGACGATGTGGTCGGTGTCCTCGCCCTCTGCGGTGTCGTCGAGAGGAGCGGGATTGCCGTTACGGCTGGGATGGAAGCGATCGATCTCGTGCGGCTTGCGCTTCCCGGTGCACTGGAACCGCCGTCACCGTCTAGCTATCTCGGACTGGCGCAACACGCGGACCAGGCTGATGTGCCACCCGCCGTGCTTGCGCGCGTGTTCGTCTGGGCGGCTATCGCGATCTGTAAGGGCCGAGCGCTAGGGGCATGGTCGTGACCGGGGAGCGGGCCAGCGCCGCGGACCGGCGTCGAGAGCGCAACCTGGAGATCGCCACCCTCTATGCCGACGGTGTCAAACAGCGGGAGATCCGAGTGCAGACGGGGACCAGCGAACGCACTATCCGTCGGTTGTTGCAGGACGATGAGTTCCGACGGCTCGTCCACAAGATCCGCCGCGAGCGTACCGACGAGATCAACGCCAAGATCCCCGCCCTTGTCGACAGGGCCCTCGAAAAGTTGGACTGGCTCCTGGTGAACACCGAGTCCGACACCACCCTGCTTGGCGCCATCCGCACCGCCATCCCCCTTGGCAGTCGCCTTGAGGCCGAAGAGTTCGCTGATCGGCTCGAGCGCCTCGAGCAATCGATCGCAGTCGAGCAGGGCTGGACGGTCCCGTACCTTGACGACGAGGAACCTGATGACGACGACCTCGATGACTAACGCCTGGAACCGACTCAACAAGCTCCACAACGCACGTAGAGATCTCGCCCTTGTTGACGCAACCCCCAGCGCTCGCGCAAACCGTCGGTTCAATCTGGGCATCGCCGACGATGCGGACCTGGACATCATCGACCCACAGATCCCCGAACACCACCACGAGCTACTCGCCGAGGCCTTTGCCACCGATGGCCGAAGCTGGTACGAGCAGCTGATCGCATCTCCCGCAGAACGCCTCGCCGTCGACGTGGCAACAGCGGAGAACCGGGCGCAACTCCTCGACGCGCTCAAGGCCCTCCGCCGGCTCGCACGACACGGAGACTTCCGCACCAATCAAGGCTGGCGGCAGGCCGAGCCAGCCCAGCGCAGCTACGCCCGCGTCCTCCTCCGACGCCTCGTCCAGATCATCACCTCGAACGCCAAGCACGCGGCCGAGACCGGCGAGAACTTCTACGCCTACCTCGACCCCGATTGACCGGCCAATCCGGCCAATCCGGCCAATCCGGCCAATCCGGCCAAACCGGTGACCTGCCCCTTGACAACTGAATCCGGGCTCGATTCCACCCCAGGCACCATCAAGTGGACGTGGCCGTTCTCGACGATCCCGGGATCCGTTCGAAAAGCGGCAAAATCCGTTCCGAGAGGCCAATTGTCGGCGCTCTGACCTGGTCAGGCGGGGTTTCCTACCGGCCCCACGAGGGCGGGGCCGGAAGAGAACCTGGGAGAAAACTCCCCGAGCTCGAGCGCCGGCGACGCGAAACGATCGTAGAGGCCGCGCCTGTGCCGGCCGGGAGCCGATCTGGGCTCGGGTCGCCTCGTCCGTGGCTGCCGATCCGAGTCCGGACGCGCCGAAGCCGCCAGACAGGAACCTGTCGGGAGCGCTCATCTGCGTGGCCGTGTCGGTGCCTTCACCGAACATGGGCAGGTGAGCGCGGAGCGGTGCAACAGCCACCAGGTGGTGATCAAGACGTTCCTGCAGCGCCTTCAGGCCGGCAGTACGAGGAGACGCCTCACCACCCAAACGATCCGAGATCGCCGGTCGTGCCGCTCCGATGCGCGAATAGGTGATGTAGGGGGTGCTGTCGGTCACCGTGGTCCGCCTCAGCCACCCACGAGGGGCACGAGGCGGACGAAGGCCACCTCTGTCGCCTCGGAGAGGTCGACCTGCGCATCGAGGTCGGTCACCTGGGCGTTGCCGACGAGCACGAAGAAGCCGTTGTGCTCGAAGGCCCGGATGGCCGCATCAGCCTGCTGCTCCCAGTCGATCCTTCGGGAACTGGGAAGTCGATACCCGGAGGGGCCCGCCTCGCCGTCCTCGGGGCAGACCAGCCCGTCGAACACGTCGGAGGGGTTCGCATTGTGCCGGGCGACCTCCTCGCGGACCCGGAGGCGAATGAGGTCGCGAAGCGAGAGGGTCTCCGGCACGTCGTCGAGGACGTGTTCGGAGGTGACCCTTCCCGTCGCCACCCGATCAGTGATGCCCACCCGCATGGGCCGCACGATAGGAGGTGGCCAGCGGCGATGGCGGACCTGGGCTGCTCGGGCCGTTGGATCGATGGATCGATGGATCGATGGATCGACAGATCTCATAGGGGTCCGTTGTGCTGCACCGCCGATATTCTCCGACGAGACCGACCTCACCATTACGATCCGTACTTGTGCTCGAGCCCCTCGACCCGACTACCCAAGGCCAACTACACCGTCAGGCCAGGCTCATCTTTCCGGAGCCTTGGACGCTCGCCGAGGATTGGCTGCGCGGAAGGTCTGCAGCGGTCGAAGAAAGCGCACTCCATCTCGACAAAGACATGTCGGCGCGATACGCCGACGCGTTCCGGTTGCTCGGCGTTCCGGACCTCCTGGCGGTGGCCACAGAACCCCTCGAAAACTCGACGCTTGCCTACCGACTCGAAGCGACACAAGCGGACCTCCTTGCGTTCAACCATGAGTGCAGCGGCCTGAACTACACCCTCACGGACTCTCCGTCGTTCACGAACCTCGTCGCATGCACAAGCGAGGACTACATTCTCATTGCCGGAGATCGTCCTTTTGTACTTGCGTGCATCGGCGGAGACATCGCTGCAGCTCGCGCAGAGTTCGAAGAGTACGCCGAGAACCACGCCCAATCCATGCAACCTGTGCTGCACCGTGCCCTGGCCTACTTCGACACGCTCTCCGGCTCGCAGAACGAGTGATTAGACCGTGCCAATGCACGCCTGCGGCGAGCGCGGCCAGGTACGGAGCAGGAACAACTGCCTGTCCTGTTCCGTGACGCGTGTGCACCTTCATGGGCGTGACCTCGGCGGGCGTGCCATTGCTGGGGTGCCGGCGCTCGGGTAGTCGTGCGCTGTCGCGACAAGTAGTTGGGCCGTAGCTCGGGCGTCGGCCAGCGCGCTGTGGCGTGCTCCCTGGAAGGCGATCCCGCGCTCCGAGCATGCGACCCCGAGCTTGCAGCCAGTGACCGACAATGTGTCGAGGCCATCGCCCCAGTCGACGGTGATGTCACTGGTCTCGAAACTCGCGCGTGAGACACGTGGAGTGGAGGGGTTGCCGCCGGTCAACGATCCGGGGCGGTGCGGGCGACGTCGCGACGCATCTGAAGCGCCTGGAGGAGCATGCCGGAGGCGAGGCAGGCACCGACGCCTTCTCCCGAGCGGAGCCGAAGGTCGAGCAGTGGTTCGAGGCCCAACTGGGTGAGGACAAGCGAATGGGCGCGCTCCCGGCTGCGATGTCCGCCGATCACGTGCGATGCAACACCGGGCTCGATCAGTGAAGCCACCAGGGCTGCGAGCGAGGTGGCGAGTCCGTCGAGGATGACAGGTGCGCCAGCTCGAGATGCCCCGATGACGACGCCGGCGAGGGTCGCGAACTCCGGCCCCCCGAGCGCCGAAAGCAGGGTCAGCGGGTCGAGCAGATCTGGTCCGTACGTCTTCCTCGCCCGTTTGATCGCCATCGTGACCACGGCGACCTTGGTCGCGACCATCGCCGTGTCTGATCCCGCCCCGAGGCCGACGGCGTCATCTGGGTTCAGCCCCAACAAGACGCAGGCCAAGGCGGCGGCCACCGTCGTGTTGCCGATGCCGACCTCGCCGAGCACCACCAAACCGCTCTGGGCGGCATCGTGCCCGGCCGAGATGCCGTGTTCGACCAGCTCGGCGACCGCATCATGGGTCAGCGGATCGGCGTCGCGGAGGTTGCCGTGGCTGGTGCCGGCGTCGATGGCGACGGTTGCCAGTCCGGCGCTCCGGGCGGCGACGGCGCCGAGCGAGCGCTCGCAGCGCGCCGCATCGAGCACGTCATCGGTGACCCCGGCTGAGAAGGCGCTGACCCCGAGTGATGCCACGGGATGTCTGCCGCCGACCAACACCAGGGTTCCGGTGGAGATGCTGGCCCCTCCGAGGGCCGCGATCCGGTCGATGGCGCGGTCCAAGACGCCGAGCGACCCAGGCGGTGACAGGATCGGGTCTGCGGCGTCGCGCGCGGTGACGACCGCGTGCTGGTCTGGGGCGTGCAACCTCGAGATCGGTGGCTTGGGCTCGTCGTGTTCGTGCGGCCAGCGGTTGCGGATGATGACTTCGTCGAGGGTCGCCCGGTTCGACCAGCCAGCCCGTTCCAGGCCCGGCGCTGGGGGTCGTTCGTCAGGCCACCCGATGCACAACCATCCGAGGGTCTCGACGCCGTCGGGCAGGTGGCAGAGCGCGGCGAGCTCATCAGGCGGGAAGAGCGTCACCCAGCCCACCCCCAGACCCTCGGCCCGTGCGGCGAGCCACAGGTTCTCGATCGCACACGCGCACGACCAGAGATCGGCATCGGGGAACGTCCGTCGGCCCAGGACGCCAGCGGCCGGAGTCCTTCGATCACAGCAGACGACGATCCCGAGCGGCGCTTCCCGGATGCCTTCGAGTTGTAGGTCGAGGAGGTGGCGCGCCGCGTCGGGTCCGAACACGTCAGCTTGAAGGAGCCGCTCTCGGTCGGCGATGTGCGCCGCTTGCTCCCGGATCTGCGAGTCGTCGACCAGGACGAATCGCCACGGCTGTGAGTGCCCCACGCTTGGTGCAGCGTGGGCGGCCCCGAGCACGCGCTGCACCACGTCCTGGTCGATGGGGTCCGGTCGGTAGCGACGGATGTCTCGTCGGGTGGAGATCGCCGCGTAGAGCCCGGCCCGATCTGCGGCGGAGAGGCGCCAGGCCCCCGGGTCAGCGGCTCGCTCGGCCGCGCTGGTGGTGTCGCCGATCAGCGGGACGGGGCGGTTCCAGGTGCGACCGCGTCCGAGCCCGGGCCCTTGGTCGAGCCGCGCTGCCCACGCGTCGATGGCGGCGCGGATGCCGTCGGGATGCACCGCGGCGTATGGCATGCCCGCGGCGCGTGCTGCGGTCTCGTCGGTGTCGAGGTTGCCGACATACAACGCGCGGCTGGGATCGTCGATGCCGAGCCGCTCGAGCACCGCGTGGAGCACGGTGGGGTCGGGCTTGTCGGCCCCGACGTCGGCGGAGGTGACGAGCACCTCGAGCAGCTCGTCGAGCCCCGTGGGCGCGAGCAACATCCGGACGTCGTGCTCAGTCATGACCGCCGTGTTGGTCGCCGCAGCCAGGCGCACGTGCTTGCTGAGGTCGGTGAGGTCTGTCACCACGCCAGCCAGACAGCGAACCTCCAGATCGGCGACCGGGGTGCCCGGTGGGGCCTCGACCACGAGCGTCCCGCCGATGTCGAACACAACGGCCAGGAGGTTCTGGGGCAGCCTCATGGCGCGCTCCGGCGGAGGGCGAGGTCGAGGCGGGCCAGACCTTCGCCGTCGGGGACGGCGATGCGCGCCCAACCCGGCAATCCGAACGATGTGCAGTCGCGCACGACCACCCCCTGCCGAGCGAGGCGCTCGCGGAGCCCGGGAGCGCGGACGAGCAGCCAGGGGGCATCGGAAGGTTCCGCAGCGAGGCCGTGTTCGGCGAGGACCTCGACGAGGCCGCTGCGGTGCTCGGCGATCTGCGAGCACCAGAGCGACAGGTCAACCATCCCAAGCAGGTCGACCAGGACATCGAGGGCCAGGGTGCCGACCGGCCACTCATGCTGGAGGCGGGCGAACCGGTCGACGTCGTCGGCGATGATGTACCCGAGCCGCAGCCCCGGACAGGCGAAGACCTTGGTGAGCGATCCCACGGTCACGAGGCCCTCGGCGCCGGCGCCGCGAGCTGGCCCCGCCGTCCACGAGCCAGTGGCGAGTGGGTAGAACGCTTCATCCCAGACGTCGGCGTGTTCGCCCGGACCGGCGAGTGACCCGGATGGGCTGTGGGGGTCGCTCCGCCAGCGCGGGCCCTCCGCGCATCGCGGGTGCAGCGAGAACTCAGGCTCTGCCGTCACCCCGCCGCCGATCGCTCGTGCAACCAAGGAGATCGCCTCGCTCCCGCCATTGGTGATGAGCACACGGCTGACGTCGGTGGCGACTGCGTCGGCCAGGGCGCCAGCAGCGGCAGTGCGATCGGGATAGCGGCGCACCGATCCAGCTCGCCGAGCCAGGATCGGTCCGAGGTCGGGCGCCCACGGGTTGAGGGTGGCCGACAGGTCGAGGACGTCGCCGGGATCGAGCCCGAGGCTTGCGGCCACGGCCGCACCATCGCCGCCGTGGCGACCGGGCGGGATCATGCGGCCACCCATCGAGCGGCAGCGGCACCAGCGAGCAGCAGCGCAGCAAGGACCATCGTGCAGTCCCGGGAGAGTCGGACCGCGGCGGCGATGTCGGCCCGCTCGACGCCGCGCCCGGTCCCCAAGACGACCCGATCCTCGGTCCGGTCGCCGTATCGGTTGGTCCCACCGAGCTGGATGCCGAGGGCCGCCGCGAAGGCTGCCTCGGCGACGCCGGCATTGGGCGAGGGATGCCCGGGAGCGTCCTCGCGCACGGCTCGCAACACCGCCCGCGCCGAAGCCGGTCGGGCCACGATGACCAGGAGGGCAGTCACGCGGGCAGGTACCCAGTTGGCGAAGTCGTCGAGCCGTGCTGCGGCCGTGCCGAACCGTGCGTACCGGTCCGACCGGTGGCCCACCATGGCATCCATCGTGTTGACCGCCCGATACCCGAGCGCCCCGGGCGCACCTCCTGCCACGGCCCAGAGCGCGGGGGCGATCACGGCGTCGACCGTGTTCTCCGCGACCGATTCCACGACTGCGCGGGCCAACTCGATCTCGCCGAGGTCGCTCGGATCGCGTCCCACCAGCGACGGCAGCAGTCCCCGCGCCTGTTGGAGATCGCCTCGCTGGAGTGCGTCTCCGACGGCGGTGGCCGCCTGCCCGAGCGCTTGGCCCGCCGTCGCGATCGCGGTGGCGCCAGCGGTGGAGACCTCGGTGCCGGGGAGCGCCCGGCCTGCTCCGACCCCGGCGAGGAGGCCGACGGCGGCATGCAGGGCACCGTTCGTGCGGCGTGGCGCGTAGGTCCGGTGCTCGCAGGCGGTCATCGCGGTCCCGAACCAGGCCACAGGGTGCAGTCCGGTGGGAGGCTCGCCCAAGGCGCGATCCAGGCCCAGCCCGGCGGTAACCGCCAACAGGCGTCGGGTCACCATCGAGCCGCCGCCACGACGAGGCCCACGGTCTCGGCCACGATGCCAGCCGCACCGAGGACATCTCCCGTGTAGCCCCCGAGCCGTCGGACACCGAGCGCAACGACGGTGGCGCCGGCGAGGAATGCGCTCAGGATGGCGACGACCCCCTGCCCTCCGGCCGCCACGGCGCCGAGCCCGACCGCTGCAGCACCACCGGCGATGGCGAGAGGAGGCCAGGCGGTCGATCCCGCGAACGCGGTGGCGAGGCCGCCGCCAGGCCGCCCATACGGGACGGCGCCGATTGCCACGGCCATGACCGTGCGCGATGCGATCCAGAGGGCGACGATCAGGACCACGTTCGCGGGCATCGAGGCCAGCGCCGACCACCGCAGCAACCCGACCGCCACGACTGCGCCAAGTGCGAACGCTCCCACCGTGGGCTGGGTCATCACGGCGAGACGGCGTTCGCGGTCGAGATGTGGCAGCAGGCCGTCGGCGCTGTCCGCCAACCCGTCGAGGTGGAGCATTCCGGTGATGGCGAAGTCTGCGGTCACGGCGAGGGCCGCGGTCACGCCGGGCGCCCACAACTGGTCGGCCCCCCACCAGACCCCACCGACCACGAGGCCGATGAGGGCACCCGCCGCCGGGAACCAGGCCACGGTGGATCGACGGGGCACGCCGGGTCGGCCCAGAACGCTCAAGAACCCGAGAGCCGCCATCACCAGGGACTCCGGTCGAGATGCTGCACACGGCCAGCGACCACGAGAGAGACCCGGTCCGCAACCTCGGCGACCACCTGGTTGGTCCTGCCCAAGACGTCCCGGAACCGCCCGCCCACCTCGGTGGAGGGGTGGACGCCGAGCCCCACCTCGTCGGAGACGATCACGGCGGTGCCGGTGCGCGCCACCAGCGCTCGGACGAGCCCGTCGAGGTCGACATCGAAATCTCGGTGGCCAGCCACCCAGGTGCCCAGACTGTCGACCAGGACGGTTCCGGGTTCGGCGGCGAGGTGCGTCACGAGGTCCGGCCCGGTCTCGGCGGTGCGCCATGTGTTGGGCCGACGAAGGCGATGGCGTTCGACCCGCTCAGCGAATTCGAGATCGCCGCGGGACACCGTGGCGGTTGCGAGGTAGGTGACCGGTGCGGGCAAGGTCGCGGCGAGCCGCTCGGCCATCTCCGACTTGCCCGAGCGCGAGCCGCCCAGGATCAGGTGGATCATCGGCGGTGGTGTGCGCTGGGGGAGCGCGGGTCGGTGCGGTGCACGGTGTGATCTCCATCCTCGTGGAGCAGGCGCGAGGCCCACTTGTCCACCACGGATGGTCTTCTGACTCCCGGATCGGTGTTTCCCTCAGCCTTCCCAGGCCCGAGGGCCCAGTGGCATCGTTCGAGGTTCGCTCCCCGGTTACAGCGGCGGGACCGTGTCGGACTTGCACCGACTTCCCATTCCGTGGCGGGGCGCACGGTAGCGCAAGCGGGTCAACGCGGTCCCTGAGCCGGCGGAGCGCTCGCCTGCTACGTTGCCGATCGCTTGTCGGGAACACCGGTGCAAATCCGGGGCTGTCCCGCAACTGTCACCAGGGAGCAACCCTCCACGAAGCCACGGCCGTTTGGTTGGAAGGCGGAGGGAAGCGCTGATCTGGGAGCCAGGACACCGCCAAGCCATTGACAACCACGAGGATGGAGATTCCCAATGGCCGCAGCATTCACCGTGCCCGCGCACACCACCGCCCCGATCCGCGTTCCCGCGCTCGCCTGGGCCCTGGTCTTGCTCGGGACGCTTGCGCTCTACGTGATGCTCCAGGAGAACGGTGCCTTGCTGCACCACTCCTGGATGGTCGCGCACGAGCTGTTCCACGATGGTCGGCACGCCCTCGGCGTGCCGTGCCACTGATCGCCCGAGGCTGACCTGATGAGCTACAAGCCTCTGCTTCTGCGCGCCCTCGTGGCCGGTCTGATGGCTGGTCTGCTGGTGGCGATCTACGTGTTCGCGGTGATCGAGCCGACGATCGACCGAGCCATCGCGGTTGAGCACGCGGCAGAACACGACCACGGCCACGACGCCAAAGAGATGTTCGCGCGGACCACGCAGAAGGGCGGAGGAGCCGCGGCCTCGATCATCTATGGCGTCATCGTCGGGGCCATCTTCGGGACCGTCTACGCGGCGGTTCGCCACCGCCTCTCTCTGGCCAACGAGGTGACGCGGGTCGCCTGGCTCGCGGCCGTCGGGTTCGGTGCGGTCGCGCTCGTACCGGCGATCAAGTACCCGGCCAACCCGCCGGGGGTGGGCGACCCGAACACGATCGGCCAGCGCACCACGCAGTACCTCGCCCTCCTGGCCCTGTCGATCCTGCTCGCCGTCGTCCTCACCCATCTCTCGGGTTGGTTGCGCCACCGGGTTGCTCCGTCAGCGCACGGTGCCCTCCTTGTCGTGGCGACCGTGGCCGCCTACGCCACGCTCCTCGCCATCACGCCCGGCTCGCCCGACACGATCGGAAGGGGCGTGTCAGCGCAGCTCCTCTGGGACTTCCGGGTTCGGTCGTTCGGGGGCCTCGCGCTGCTCTGGTTGGGCCTCGGGACCGGGTTCGGCTGGCTGCTGGAGCGGCACTCGGAACGAACCCTCGAGGCAACCCCATCGCCGGAGCTCGCTGGGACCCGGGCATGACGACGGCGATCGAGGCGATCGACCACCTCACCGCTGCGGTGAGCTACCTGCGAGTCCAGGTGGGTGCGCAGCATGAGCCGGCCGACGGTCCGGCAGTCGGTCCGGCAACTGACTGGTTCTCGTGCGCGGAGCTGTGCGCTGACCAGGGCCGGTTGCTCGACCTCGCGCGGTCTACGGCCGCCGGCCGGGGCACCGACCGCGACGATGTTGCGATGTCCCTGCTGGTGCAGGGCTATGCGTTCCGGATCGCGTCGGTCGCCATCGGTGCATGGCTGCTCGACGAGGTGGTGCTCGATGTGGCGCCCGCCCGGTGCGCGATCGCCATCGGCCGGCATCGGCCCAACGCCGTCCGGCTCGAGGCCGCCACGATCGTGGCCGCGCCGCCCACGCTCGCTTCTCTGCACGCGGAACTGATCGACGCACACCTTGCTCGACTGGTCGTCACCGCCCACGGTGCCTGTCGGGTGGGAGAGGCACTCCTGTGGTCGAACGTGGCCGCGGCCTGTGCTTCGTCGTTCGGCGCGTTCATGGCCCCTCTCCACGAGCGACGGGCAGAGGTCCGCGATCGAGCTGAGGCGTTCTTCGCCGCTGCCCGGCCCGAGTTGGCGCGGTCAGGTCGGCTGGTACCGGTGGGCTCGGTCTGGGCCTGGGAGCGTCAAGCCTGCTGCCTCTGGTACCGAACGGACTCGGGAAGCCGATGCGCCGACTGCTCGCTGTGGACCGATGCCGAACGCGCCCAGCGGTACCAGGACGCGATCGACGCCGAGGTCTCGGACGCGAGGGGTGCCTCGTGATCGTGTTCGGCTCGAACGCCGATACGGACCTCTTGGCCCTGCGGTCGATCGTGGACGTGCTCCCCGCCGAGCTGGGACCGGTCTCGTGGTTCCATCCCGATCGCACCGACCGGGTGCCGTCGCTCGACGGCGTCGGCCTCGTCGTGGTGCGCCTCCTCGGCGGCACGACGATGTGGACCGAACCATTCGCTGAGCTCCGCCAGGCCTGCGCGGATCGCGCCATCCCGCTGGTGGCAGCCGGCGGAGAGGATCGCCCCGACGCTGCGATGGTGGCGGCCTCGTCGGTTCCCGCCGGGGTCGCCAACGAGGCGCACCGGTACCTGAGCGCTGGTGGACCGGACAACGTCGGTCAGCTCCTCCGCTTCCTGTCGGACACCCTGCGGATGACGGGCCTGGGGTTCGAGGCACCGCGATCGATCGCCCAGATCGGGGTCTGGGACGGGGCAGGCCTCGGTGCAGCCGGTCACCGGCGTGACTCGGATCGGCCACTGGTGGCCGTGGTGTTCTACCGGGCGCACCTCGTCGCCGGGAACACCACCTATGTGGCCGACCTGTGCCGCGCCATCGAGGCTGCCGGCTGCGACGCCCTGGCGATCTGGACCTACTCGCTTCGGGGCGATGCCGATGGTGCCGTGGGCGCGCTCGAGCTCTGCCGCCAGCACGAGGTCGATGTGATCGTGACGTCGACCTTGGCAGCCGGTTCCGCCGACCAGCAGGGCGACGGCTGGTCGGTCCCTGGTCCAGACGGCCTCGACATCCCGGTGATCCAGGCACCAGCTACCAGTCGGTCCCGTAGCGCGTGGGCCAACGACGATGCCGGGCTTTCGCCCTTCGACGTGGCCACCGGCGTTGCCATCCCGGAGTTCGACGGCCGGATCATCGGACCCACCTATGCGTTCAAGGAGGTGGTCGACGAAGGCGGCGCGCTCCAGGGCGGCGAGATCGTGGCCACCCGAGCCGACCGTGAGCGCACCGCGGCCGTGGCGCGGCTCGCGGTGCGGACAGCACGGCTCGGCCAGATCCCCGCGTCCGATCGTCGGGTGGCCATCGTGCTCTCGGCCTACCCGACGAGCCGAGCCCGCTTGGGCAACGCGGTCGGGCTCGACACCCCGGCATCGGCCGTCCGGTTGCTGCACGCCCTCGACGAGGCCGGTCACCGGGTCGAGCGCATTCCGGATCACGGCGACGAGCTGATGGCGGAGCTGGCCGACGGGTTCACCTACGACCACGCCGACCTGGCCCCTGCGCAGGTCTGCGTGGCCGCCGGATCGTTGCCGTCCGCCACCTACGAGCAGTGGTTCGCGGGTCTGCCCGACGGCGCCCGAGCGGCGGTCGAGGGTCGATGGGGTCCGGCCCCCGGCGAGGTGTACGTGTCCGACGGAGGGCTGCACTTCCCCGGGCTCGACCTCGGGAACGTGCTGGTCACGATCCAGCCGCCGCGCGGGTTCGGCGCCGATCCGATCGCCACCTACCACTCGCCCGACCTGCCTCCGCCGCACCACTACCTGGCCTTCTACCGGTGGCTGGCCACCGCTCGGAGCGAAGGTGGCTGGGGTGCCGACGCAGTGGTCCACCTGGGCAAGCACGGCACGCTCGAGTGGCTTCCAGGCAAGGCACTCGCGCCCAGCGCAAGCTGCTTTCCCGATGCTGCGATCGGCGACCTTCCCTTCTTCTACCCGTTCGTCGTCAACGATCCGGGCGAGGGCGCGCAGGCGAAGCGTCGCACCCATGCCGTGGTGATCGACCACCTGCCCCCGCCGATGACGAGGGCCGAGGCCTACGGCGATCTGGTGCGCATCGAGCAGGTTCTCGACGAGTACGCCCGGGTGCAGGCCATGGATCCCGACAAGCTCCCGGCGCTGCGAACGCAGGTCTGGGAGCTCCTGGTTCAGGCCGAGATCCATCGCGATCTGGACCTCGGCGATGCGCCACCACAAGAGGGTGCGTTTGACGACGTGCTGCTGCACGTCGACGGCTACCTGTGCGCCCTCAAGGACGCGCAGATCCGAGGTGGGCTGCACGTCCTGGGCCAGCCGCCCGAGGGCGAAGCGCTCGTCGACACCGTGCTGTCGATCACCCGCTTGCGGCAGGGGAGCGTTCCTTCGCTCCGCGCCACGGTGGCGGCCGATCTGGGCCTCGACCCGGACGATGGCTCGCGAGCCGTGGTCGACCGGATCGAAGCGGTGTGCAGGGCGCGGGTGGAAGCGCTCGCGGCTGCGGGCTGGACCTCGTCGCCCGACGATTGTCCGACCCTGCGATGGGTCGCCGAACAGCTGGTTCCAGACCTGCTCCAAACCCCCGATGAGTTGACCAACCTGCTGGGCGGCCTGGCCGGAGGCCGGGTGCCGGCCGGTCCCAGCGGTGCCCCGAGCCGCGGCGGCGCCCACGTGCTGCCCACCGGGCGGAACTTCTACTCGGTCGACCCGAAGGCCATCCCGTCCGCGCTCGCGTGGGAGGTGGGCCAAGGCTTGGCGGCTCGCCTTGTCGAGCGCCACGTGGCCGAGGTCGGCGCCGCACCCGCCACGGTGGGGCTGGTCCTCTGGGGCACCGCCACCATGCGCACATCTGGCGACGACGTAGCCGAGGCGCTTGCCCTGCTGGGCGTCCGCCCCCAGTGGCATCCCGAGAGCCAGCGCATCATCGGGCTCGAGGTCATCCCGCTCACGGAGCTGGGCCGTCCCCGCATCGACGTGACCCTGCGCATCAGCGGCTTCTTCCGCGACGCGTTCCCGCACGTGATCGATCTGCTCGACGACGCGGTGTCGCTGGTTGGCGCCCTCGATGAGTCGGCAGCGGACAACCCGGTGCGGGCGGCCGGGGTGCACGAGTCTCGCCTGTGGGGTCCACCGCCTGGGGGCTACGGCTCTGGGGTGCTGCGGGCGATCGAGGATCGAGCGTGGCGCACCGACGAGGACCTTGCCGACGTGTACCTGTCGTGGTCCGGTTTCGCCTACGGGCGCCGGATGCGCGGCGCAGAGGATGCCGCCGCGATGCGCCGTCGCTTCGCCGCCATCGAGGTCGCGGTCAAGAACCAGGACAACCGCGAGCACGACATCTTCGATTCGAGCGAGTACCTCGAGGATCACGGCGGGATGGTCGCCGCTGTCCGGTCGTTGCGCGGGAAGGCACCGAAGGCTTGGTTCGGCGACACGTCGGACCCGAGCCGTCCACAGGTGCGGTCGCTCAAGGAGGAGGCGGCGCGGGTCGTGCGCAGCCGGGTGCTCAACCCGCGTTGGATCGACGCCATGCGCCGTCATGGGTACAAGGGGGCCTTCGAGTTGGTCGCGACGGTCGACTACCTCTTCGGCTACGACGCCACTGCCGACATCGTCGAGGACTGGATGTACGAGCGGGTCGCCGACGCCTACGTGGCCGACCCCGAGATGCGAGCATTCTTCGCGGCGTCGAACCCGTGGGCCCTGCGCTCGATCGCCGAACGGCTGCTCGAGGCGGCAGCCCGAGACCTGTGGGACGCCTCGCCTGAGGCTCGCCAGACGTTGGTCGATGCTGTCCTGGAGTCCGAGGGATGGGAGGAGCAACGGTGAACACCGCGGGCTTCCCGTTCCACCTCGTGGTCGACCAAGACGACGCCAAGCTCGCGCTGACCCTCGCGGCGGTCGATCGTCGCATCGGCGGAGTTCTGCTGCGCGGACAGAAGGGCTCGGCCAAGACAACGCTCGCACGAGGGCTGGCCGCGCTCCTCGGGGATGGACCGTTCGTCGAGCTTCCGCTTGGTGCCACCGAGGATCGTCTCATCGGCGCCTTGGACGCCGAGGCGGCCCTCACCGGCGGCGGCTATCGGTTCCGTCCGGGCCTGCTCGGCGAGGCGGATGGGGGCGTGCTCTACGTCGACGAGATCAACCTGCTCGCCGACCATCTGGTCGACACCCTGCTCGACGTCACGGTGTCGGGGGAGAACGTGGTGGAACGCGACGGCGTGTCGCACCGCCATCCCGCCCGGTTCGTGCTGGTCGGCTCGATGAACCCGGAGGAGGGCGAGTTGCGCCCGCAGTTGCTCGATCGCTTCGGCCTGTGCGTCGAGGTCCTGGCACCCCTCGCGGTTGCGACTCGGGTGGAGGTCGTGCGCCGTCGCCTGGCCTTCGATGCCGAGCATCTGGCGGGTCGTACCACCACCGACAGCGACGCGGCTGGCGCGGAGTGGGACCACATCCGAGCGGCTCGTCCCGCGCTCATCGGCGAGGAGGTCCTCATCGCTGCTTCGGCGCTGGCGGTCGAGGTGGGGGCCGAGGGCCTGCGCGCGGACCTCACGCTGTGTCGCGCTGCCGCCGCGTTGGCAGGCTTGGACGGTCGGTCGGATGCGGAGCTGTCGGACCTGCGGCGGGTCGCGCCACTCGTCCTGGCCCACCGCAGCCGTCGCGGCCCGTTCGACCCGCCAACCCTGGACCCCGAGCAACTCGACGCCGCGCTCGACCAGGTCATGGGACGCGAGGACCCACCGCCTTCGGGCGAGCCGCCATCCGACGGGCCGCCGACCGACGGGCCGCCGACCGATGGGCCGCGGACCGATGGGCCGCGGACCGATGGGCCCCAGCAGCGCGACGATCCTGGCTGCGAGGACGGAAACGGGGATCGGAACGCCTCGGGGAACGGCCAACGTCCGCTGGTCACCGGCGCCGCTCGCCACGCACCGCTGCCCGCGGCGCCGGTCATCGCGGCCTCTCGGGGACGCTTCGTTCGCGATCAGCCCCTCACCGTCGGTGGAACGGTGTCGGTGGCGGCCACGGTCCGCGCCGTCGCTGGTCGCCACGCTGGCGGCGACCGATCGCTGGTCGCAGACGGCGATCTGCGCGCCGAGGTCCGCGAAGCTCCGGAGCGTCGCACGATCGTCCTGTGCGTCGACCTGAGCGGATCCATGGGCGCTCGAACGCGGGCGGAGGTTGCGAGCGGCACCGCGCTGGGCTTGCTCGCCGAGGCCTACGAGCGCCGCGATCGGGTGGCGCTCGTCGGGTTCCGCGGTGACGGCGCCGAGGTGCTGCTCGCTCCGACGTCGAGCGTCGAGGTGGCCCGCAACCGCCTGGTCGACCTGACGACCGGCGGCGGCACCCCCCTGGCCGAAGGGCTGGCGTGTGGCCTCGAGGTGGCATTGGGGGCATCGGGTGGTGCCTCGGGTCGTGACCGGTCGGTGCTCGTGGTGCTCACCGATGGTCGCGCCACGGGTGACGGCTCGGCACTGGCTCGTGCGCTCGATGTGGCCGTCCAGGTGCGTCGGCGCGGGCTCGCAACCCTGGTGCTCGATTGCGAGACGGGTCCGGTGCGCCTCGGGCTCGCCCGACAGCTGGCCGAGGCGCTGGGGGCGATCCATGTGCCCGTGGAAGACCTCGACGCCGGCACCCTGGCCGCCACGATCCGGTCGGTCTCCACCGGCTGAGCGAGTGGCTCCTTGGCTCCACCTACCGGGACCGGACCAGGCGCCACAGCAGTTCGGTGTCGAGGTGCTCGTCGACGGCGTCGGCCAGCAGTTCGAACGTGTCTTGGAGCACCCTCGTCGGGCGAGTGCCGAACAGGGCCTCGAGCACCATCGGCTCCTCGAGCAACCCGTGCACGGTGGTGGCCAGGACCGAGCCTGTGCACCACAGCCGCGGCGCGACCTCGCACCCGTCGGCCACGACCTCGCCGTTGCGGATCTCGTAACCCGATGCCGACACGCCACCAAGGGCGGACCAGGGGCGATCCAGGAGAGGGATCTGCACGGTGACGGCGCGGGTGAGCTTGTCGGGCACCATCGCCGTGTTCAGCTCGAGCAGCCCCAACCCCTCCGCCGCTCCCTCGATCCCCGCGGAGTCGGTCACCCGCTCGCCCAGCAGCATGGCGCCCCCGCAGATTCCGAGCGTGCGCCCGCCCGCTTGCGTCCGGGCAACGATGGCATCGTCGAGTTGACGATCGCGCAGCCACTCGCGGTCGGCTGCCACGTGCTTCGAGCCGGGCAGGATCACGAGGTCGGCACCGGCGAGGTCGGCCGGTCCGGTGGCCCAGCGGACATGGGCGGCATGGGGGAGCAGGTGGAACTCATCGAGGTTCGACGCGTACGGATACCGCACCACGGCAGCGGTGGGCGCGCCCGGCGGGGCCATGGCTCGTACGCTGCCGCCCTCCTCATCGGGAAGCTCGTGGGCGAGCATCGGCATCACCCCGACTGAGGCCATGGCGGTGCGCTGGGTCAGCATCGTCGGCCCCGGTTCGAGTAGCGACGCGTCGCCACGGAACCGGTTGAGGATGTACCCGGCCAGGCGCTCACGGGTGGCGGCGGGCACGAGGGCCCAGGTCCCGTACAAGTGGGCGAAGGCGCCGCCACGATCGATGTCGGCCACGAGAAGTGCCTGCGCGTCGGCGTGCTGGAGCATCCGGTTGTTGACCAGGTCCGGCAGGTTGATCTCGGCGGGGCTGCCAGCGCCCTCGATCAGGACCAGCTCGTGGGCATCCCGCAGGCGGGCGAACGCCTCGGTCATGGCCGGCCACAGGTGGGGGCCTCGATCGCGCCACGGCATCTGGGTCAGGTCGTGGCGCGCCCGCCCAGACACGATGACTTGGCTGCGGGTGTCGGCCTCGGGCTTGAGCAGCACGGGGTTCATGTCGGGGTGCGCGATCACCGACGCGGCCCCGGCTTGCAGCCACTGGGCCACGCCGATCTCGCCTCCTTCGACCACCCGGGCGTTGTTCGACATGTTCTGCGCCTTGAACGGGACCACGTCGACGCCCTGGCGCGAGAACCAGCGGGCCAGCGCGGTGACCATGAGGCTCTTCCCGGCGGTAGACGTGCACCCGAGCACCATCAACGGACGGAGCTGGTCGCTCACCAGAAGTCCCTACCATCGCGGCCGTGACCACCGTGCTCCTCCTGGCTGGCACCAGCGAGGCCACCCGGCTGGCCGACGCCCTGGTCCGTGAGCATGACGTCGACGTGCTGTCGTCGCTCGCTGGCGTGACGACCAACCCAGTGAGGCGTCTGGGGCGCCTGCGCACCGGCGGCTTCGGCGGCACCGACGGGCTGATCGCCCACCTGCGCCAGGATCGTCCCGATGTGATCGTCGATGCCACCCACCCGTTCGCCGCAGTGATGCCCCATCACGTTGCTGACGCGTCCGCGGCCACGGGGATCCCGTCGTGTCGCCTGTTGCGGCCCGCATGGGAACCGGTCGTGAACGATCGTTGGATCTCGGTGGGCGACCTGCCCGCGGCAGCGGCCGCTCTCGAGGTCCTGGGGTCCCGGCGTCCGCTGCTGACGGTGGGTCGCCAGAGCACCTGGGCGTTCACCGGCAGCCATGCACACGTTGCGATCCGGGCCATCGACGCGCCCGACGAGATGCCTGACGACCACCACCTGATCCTCGATCGGGGACCGTTCGGGTTCGACGATGAGCTGGCCCTGCTGCGAGACCTGCGGATCGATGCGGTGGTCACCAAGAACTCCGGCGGGAACGCCACCGAAGCCAAGCTCACCGCAGCGCGCCAGTTGGGCCTTCCCGTCGTCATGGTCGAGCGGCCAGCGCAGCCAGCGGTGACCGTGGTGTCCGATGTGGATCACGCGGTGGCGTGGGTGGCTGAACGGTCGTACCAGCGCGGCGTGTAGACGCTGCTGGCCAGTGGGCGTCCCGGCACGACCCTGGTGGTGGACGAACCGATGATCACTGCGGTGCGCATGTCGATGGCCGCTGTTTCGCAGGTGGCCAGGGTCACCACCTGCACGTGCTCGTCTGGTCGACCGACGTCTCGCCCCACGATCATCGGCGTATCCGGAGTCCGGTGCTCGCCGATCACCTCGAGTGCCCGACCGAACTGCCAGGGGCGGTGGCGTGACGTTGGGTTGTAGAGCGCGATCACGAAATCGGCACCGGCTGCAGCATCGAGCCTCCGCTCGATCACATCCCACGGCTTGAGGACGTCGGACAGCGAGATGGTGCAGAAGTCGTGGCCCAGGGGAGCGCCCACCCGCGAAGCGAGGGCGTGGGCGGCCGAGACCCCGGGGAGCACGTCGACGGGCACGTGGTCCCACTTGCCGGGGGAGCGGTCGAGTTGCTCCACGACCGCGCTCGCCATGGCGAACACGCCGGGGTCACCCGAGGACACCACCACCACGTCCCTGCCAGCCGCGGCCAGGTCGAGCGCGGCAGCGGCGCGCTTGGCCTCGACCCGGTTGTCGGATCCATGCCGGCGAGCATCGGTGGCCACCGCCACCAGGTCGAGGTACGTGGTGTAGCCGACCAGGTCGGTGGCCGAGGCGATCCGGTCCGCCACCTCCGGGGTGCACCATCCGAGCCGTCCCGGGCCGATGCCGACGACGGCAAGCCGGCCTACCTTGGCGATGGCGGTGGTCATCGTTCGGCGATGCCCGTGCCGGGGATCAGCACCAGTGAGAAGTACGGCGCATCGAGGTCACGGGTCTCGGTCAATGGCAGCACGCGTTCGGACTCGCAACTCGCCCGTTCGACGTAGATCGCGCGGTCCCCATGCCCGCACGCCTCCACGGCCTCGCGGACCGCAGGCAGCCGGCGCCCAACCTTCATGACGACGGCCGCATCGACGCGCGCCAGCGCCTCCTTGAGCTCGTCGGGAGGAAGGACCCCGGGGATCACCGTGAGCGTCTCGTTCATCGACACGAGCGGGCGACCGGCCGCCGCCGCCGCAGCGGAGAACGAGGTGACCCCGGGGATCACTTCGGTGGGGTGGCGATCGGCGAGCCGCTCGTGGATGTACATGTAGCTGCCGTAGAAGAACGGGTCGCCCTCGCAGACCACGGCCACGTCGCGGTCGGCGATGAGGTGCTCCTCGATTGCCCGAGCAGACTCGTCGTAGAACGCACCGATGGCCCGCTCGTAGTCGGCCCGGTCCACGGACTCGGTGGTGACGGGATAGGTGAGACGTAGCAACTGATGGTGGTCCTCGACGAACGGCTCGACCACCGCAAACCCGTTGCCGCGGCTGCGGCGCGCCGCGAAGTAGGCGATGACCGGGCACTCGGCCAAGGCTCGCCGGGCCTTCACGGTCATGAGCTCGGGGTCACCCGGACCCACGCCCACCCCATACAGCTTCGCCATCGTCACTCCTTCTCGCTCGCCAGTGCGTTCACCGCAGCAGCAGCCATGGCGCTGCCTCCTCGGCGGCCCCGCACGATGAGGTACGGGATCCCATGGTCGATCGATGCCAGGGCATCCTTCGATTCGGCCGCCCCCACGAAGCCGACCGGCAAGCCGATGATCGCGGCGGGTCGAGCCCGGCCGTCGAGGATCAGCTCGAGCAGCCGGAACAGGGCGGTCGGGGCATTGCCGAACACGGCGATCGCTCCATCGATGCGGGGGAGCCAACGCTCGATCGCCGCAGCAGATCGCGTCGTCCCAGCCGCGGCGGCGGCCTCGAGCACGCCCGGCTCGGCAAGTGTGCACACGACGGCGTTGTCGTCAGGAAGCCGGGAGCGGGTCACACCGTTGGCCACCATCTGGGCATCGGCGAAGATCGCCGCCCCGCTGGCCAGCGCGGCTCGGGTGATCGTGGCGAACCCGGGCGAGGCGGCGACCAGCGGGGGCAGATCGGTCATGCCACAGGCGTGGATCATGCGGACCACGACCGCTTCGAGATCGCTCGGCACCGCTGTGAGGTCAGCCTCCGAGCGGATGATCGCGAACGACTCGGCATAGATGGCGGCACCGTCTCGCTCGTAGGAGAAGCTCATCGACCGATCCGCGGGAAGTGGCCGTGCTCGTCGGCGATGTGGATCTCGGAGGTCGCCGCCCCGCACGCCTTCTCGCACCCAGACAGGTGGATCCGCCGCACGATCGGATCGGGTGCACCCAGCAGCGCAGCGGCTGCGGCCAGGGTGTCAGCCCGAGACGATGCGCACCCCGGTGACCCGATGCAGGCCGACACCCGGTGGCTCGACGCAGACGGATCGCTCGAGAGGCCGACGTCGGTCAGCGCAGCCTGCGCTCTCGCTGCTTCTGCGGCGGGGAGGTCGGTGATGATCAACCCCCGCCACGGTGTGAGCCGGACTGATGCCGCGTGCTCATCGGCGATGGCGGCGACCACTCGGAGTGCCGCCGGTGTGGTGCGTCCGAGCAACGGAGCCGCACCGAGGCTGGCCCGGCCAGCACGGCGGTGCGGGAGGAGGCCAACTGATTGGTGGATCCGGCTCTGCTCGTCGCCGGTTTGGATCGGCGGTCGGGCTGCGGTCGCGATCCGATGATCGGGGACCAGGGCGACGGCCGCGCGAGCCTGGAGCCGGGTACCTGATGCTGCCGCCAGGCGGGCGGCGGCGAGCACCAGGGGCACGGCAGCGCCAATGGGGATGTGGACGATCCGGTCGCCGGTTGCCTGGCTGTCGTTGCCCGCATCGAGGGGTCGACCGAACTCGACCTGGAACCCGACGGTGGCATCGTCGACCCGTAGGGCACCGAGCGCGACGTCGGCCGGAACGGCGCGGACACCGGCGGCGCCGCCGCCATCGATCGTCACGCAGAACTTGGCCGGAAGCGATGTGAGCCCATCGGCGCCAGCCAGCGACGCGGCGATCTCCGCCACCAGGCTCGACACGTCGAGCAGTTCCGTCGGGTCGTGGCCAGCCAGGGGCGGGCCGACGACATCGCGTCGGCCGTCACGGTCCGCGTCGGGGTGCGCCAGCCCGGCCGCCACGATCAGGTCGGACGCCGCGCCCACATCGACGGCGTCGAGTCCCCGAACCTGCACGTTGGCGCGTGCCGTGAGCTCGATGGACCCGGTGCCCCAGCGCTCCGCCACCTCGGCGATGGTGCGCAGCCCCGCAGCGGAGAGCGAGCCGCCCGGCACGCGGACCCGGAGCAGCATGCCGTCGGCCGCTTCGAGGGGGGTCGTCACCCCGGGGCACACCCCACGGACCACGGGGAGTTGGGCGATCGGCGGCACGTGGGGACCGTACCACCCACATAGGGCAGTCCACCCTATGTGGGTGGTACGGTCCGACAGATGCCCATCGCATCACGCTTCCTCATCAACACCGGCACCGGAAAGGGCAAGAGCTCGGCCGCGATGGGGGTCATGGGCCGGTCGTGGGCCCGAGGGTGGGACACCGCGGTGGTCCAGTTCGTCAAGAGCGAGAAGTGGAAGGTCGGAGAGCGCAAGCTGGCCGAGCACCTGGGCATCGAGTGGCACACGCTGGGCGACGGGTTCACGTGGGAGTCCACCGACATGGACGAGACCGCCGCCAAGGGACGCGCCGCCTGGGGTCGGGCGGCGGAGCTCATCGCTGCTGGGGATCACGACCTGGTGATCCTCGATGAGGCGACCTACGTGGTGAAGTACGGCTGGGTGCCCGTCGGTGACCTCGTCGAGGTGATCGCGGCGCGGCCCACGCGCACCAACGTGGTGATGACCGGGAGGTACGCGCCGCCTGAGCTCATCGAGATCGCTGACACCGTCACCGAGATGGTCAAGGTCAAGCACGCCATGGACCAGGGCATCACCGCCCGCAAGGGCATCGAGTTCTGACGTGACGTCGCTCGGCGCTCGAGTGGTCATCGCCGGCACCCACTCGGGCGTCGGTAAGACCACGGTGGCCACCGGGGTCATGGCCGCCTTGCGCCGCCGTGGCCTGCGGGTGGGCGCCGCCAAGGTCGGGCCCGACTTCATCGATCCCGGCTACCACCATCTCGCCACCGGCCGAGTGTCGCGCAACCTCGATGCGTGGATGTCGGGGCTCGAGGTGATCCCGGCGCTGGCAGCGCGCGCAGGTGCCGGCTGTGACGTGCTGGTGATCGAAGGGGTCATGGGACTGTTCGACGGGGCGGCTGACGGTGCGCCCTCCTCCACCGCGGAGATCGCCGTGGCGCTTGATGCGCCCATGGTCCTCGTGGTGGATGCGGCATCGGCCAGCACCTCGGTTGCCGCGGTCGTGCACGGGTTCGCCACGTTCGACCCGCGGGTACAGGTGGCCGGGGTGATCCTCAATCGGGTCGGCTCCGACAGCCATGAGGCCATGCTCCGTGCTGCGCTGGCTCCGTCGGGGATCCCCGTCCTCGGTGCGTTGCGGCGCCATCCCGGTCTGGTGTGGCGCGATCGTCACCTGGGTCTGGTGCCTGTGGTGGAACGACGCGACGAGATCGCGCGCTCGTTGGACCAGCTCGCGGTGCTGCTCGACGATCGGTGCGATCTCGAGGGCCTCGTCGCCATCGCTCGGCGCCCTCTCGGCCGATCGGTGACCGACCTGGCCATGCCCCGGTCCGTCGCCCCGGGAACTCGGATCGCCGTGGCTGCCGGTCCGGCGTTCAGCTTCAGCTACCCGGACAACCTCGAGGCCCTGCGCGCCGCGGGGGCCGAGCTGCTGGAGTTCGACCCCTGCACCGACCCCCGGCTCCCCGACGCGTGCGTAGGGCTGGTGGCCGGCGGCGGGTTCCCCGAGGTGTACGGGGGCGCGCTGGCCGACAACCGCTCGCTGCTCGCCGACGTTCGAACCGCGATGGCTGGCGGCCTGGTGGTGTGGGCAGAGTGTGGCGGGCTCCTCTGGCTCAGCAAGATGCTGGGCGACCACCTGTTGGTTGGCGCCATCGACGCTCGGGCAACGATGACCGACCGGCTCACGCTCGGCTACCGGCACGGCGTCACCCAGGCGGCCACTCCACTGGGGCCGGCGGGCACCGCCGTGAGAGGCCACGAGTTCCATTACTCGACCATCGACCCGGCAGGCGGCGCGCTTGCCTTGGAGGGCCGGACGGGAGCTTCCATCGGCGGCTTCGGGTCGTCCACCCTGCTCGCGTCGTACCTCCACCTGCACCTGGCCGCTCGTCCTGATCTGGCTGAACGATTCGTGTCCACGTGTGCGGCAGTCGCGGTCCAGCAGTCTGCCCTACGTACGCCCTATGTCCGATAAGGTCGGCCTCGGTGCACAAGTCGTCGATCTACCTCCCCGACCCCCTCAAGGCCGACCTGGCCGCGCTCGCCGCCCGTTCCGGTCGCGCCGAGGCGGACCTGATCCGTCAGGCCATCGAGCGGCTGCTCGCCGTCTCGGCCGTCGAGCCAGAAGCCCCCTCGGGCTCGCACGCGGTGGTCCGTCGCCAGGGCCCACTCCTCATCGGCGTGGGGCTCGGTCCGGGCGATCCGCGGCACGTCACCGATCTGGCCCGGTCCACCCTGCTTGGCGCCCAGCGCGTGTTCGCCATGTCCTGGACCAGCCGATCCATCGGTCGGGCCGAGACGGTTGCCCGAGCAGTGGCCCCCACCGTCGCCATCGAACGACTCGTGCACGACATCGCGGCCGACGGCGAAGGCCGCGCCACGTCGCTGCGCCGCCTGGCGGGCCCGGTCGTTGCCGCCCTCGATGCCGGTGAGGTCGTCGTGGTCGTGACCGTCGGCGACCCGACGCTCTGGTCGGTGTTCGGCGACCTGGCCGACGTCGTGGCCGAGCAACGGCCCGCGATCGCCATCGAGATGGTGCCGGGCATCGCTCCGTTCCAGGCCCTTGCTGCCGCTACGGCCACCACGCTCGCTCGCCCCGGCCAGCGCGTCGTGCTCCTCGATGGCGCCGTGCCCGACGACCTCCTCGCGGATCAGCTCAACGCGGTCGTGGTCTACAAGGGCAGCGCCGATGTCGGGCACATCCGTCATCAGGCCGCCGCCACCGGCCGGCTTCCGTTCGCCCGCGTGGGGGAACTGCTCGGGGTGCCGGGCGAGCGGATCGAAGCGCTGGAGGATCTTGGTGACGGCCCGGTGTCGTACCTCGCGACGGTGATCCTCCCGGCCGTGGAGCCGGCGTGACGATCTCGTTCGTCGGCGCGGGTCCGGGCGCGCCAGACCTGATCACCTTGCGGGGGGCGCAGCGCCTCTCAGAGGCCGGAGTCGTCGTCTGGGCTGCGTCGCTCGTCCCCGCCGAGCTCCTGGACCATTGCTCGCCCGGGGTCGTGGTGCACGACTCCAAGACGATGACCCACGACGAGGTCTGTGCGGTGTACGCCGCGCACCAGGATGCAGCGATCGTCCGGCTGCACTCGGGCGACACGTCGATCTACAGCGCCATCGGCGAGCAGGTGGCGTGGTGCCGCGCCAACGACCGCGAGTTCGAGGTCATCCCCGGCGTGACCTCGGTGGCCGCAACGGCGGCGGCTGCTGGGTGCGAGCTCACGGTCCCCGGCCTGTCGCAGACGATCGTCATGACCCGGATGGCCCGACGTACCAGCGCCTCGATGCCACCGAACGAGTCGTTGGCTTCGGCGGCGGCGGCTGGTGGCACGCTTGCCCTGTTCTTGTCCATCGGGCACGTGCGCGAGCTGGTCGAGGAACTCGTCCACGGCGAGGCCGCGCTGGACCCGGCGACGCCGGTGGTGGCTGGCCACCGGGTTTCGTGGGCCGACGAGCAGATCGTCCGCACCACGCTCGACGGCTTGGTGGAGGCCGTCGCGGAGGCGGGCTTCGACGCGGCCACCATGTTGCTCATCGGCCCAGCCCTGGCAGTGGCCGATCCCCCGCGTCGAAGCCACGTGTACGCCTCGGCCTACGCCACCAGGTTTCGCGCTGCCTCAGCGGAGGGCGACCGTGCCGCTCGTTGACGCCACCTCGACGCTGCCCCCCGTTTCGGTGGTTGGGCTGGTCGGGGGCGAGGTCTTCGGAGCCGAGGCGGGCCTCGCCATCGCCAACGCCGATGTGGTGGTCGGATCGGGTCGGCAACGGGCCGCCCTGGCCGCTGGGCCTCACCGGCTCTGCTCGGAGCCGGAGATGATCGACCTGGCGGGACCGCTCGACGACGTCATCGACCACATCGAGCGGCGGCGCTCGCTCGGCCAACGAGTGTGCGTCCTCGCGTCCGGTGACCCGGGCTTCTTCGGCATCGTGCGCGTTCTGGCCCGCCGGCTTGGCCCTGCCGCGCTTCGCATCCGCCCAGCCCCATCATCGGTCGCCCTTGCGTTCGCGCAGGCGGGCACCAACTGGGACGACGCCACCGTGATCTCCGCACATGGTCGCCCGCTGTCGCTGGCCGTCAGTGCGGTGCGTCGCTCCACCAAGGCTGCGGTGCTGACCGACCCGGTCAACAGCCCACAGGCGCTGGGCAGAGCCCTTTGCGAGCAGGGCATCGCCCGGGATGTGGTGCTCGTGAGCCGCATCGGCGAACCCGACCAGCGATCGGTGCGAACCGATGTGCCGGGTCTGGCCGCTGGGGATTTCGACCCTCTGTCGGTGGTCGTGCTCCTTTCATCCGAAGGCGCAGAGACCGGCCCGAGCATCGCGTGGGGTCTCCCCGAGCGCGCCTTTGCCCACCGCGACGGGATGATCACCAAGGCTGAAGTGCGCGCCGTCGTGCTCGGCAAGCTCTGCCTGCCGGCCACGGGGGTGCTGTGGGATGTGGGCGCGGGGAGCGGATCGGTGGGCATCGAGGCGTCGGCGGTCGTCCCCGCGCTCGAGGTCTGGGCCATCGAGCGCGATTCCTCCAATGCCACCAGAATCGAACAGAACGCGACGGATCATCAGGTCGATCTGCGCGTGGTCGTCGGGTCGGCCCCGGATGCGCTGGTCGGCTTGCCCGACCCTGACCGGGTCTTCATCGGCGGCGGCGGTATCGACGTTCTCGACGCGTGCCTGGACCGGCTACGGCCCGGCGGGACCGTGGTGGCCACCTACGTGTTGCTCGACCGTGCGATTGGCGCGCATGCGCGACTCGGCAACCTGATCCAGGTACGCGTCGACCGGTGCGTCGCGCTCGGCACCTCTGGCGTGCGCATGGAACCCATGAACCCGGTGTTCGTCGCGTGGGGGCCGATGTGAGTCGCGTGTCGCTCGGCCTGGGCCTGTCGTCGGGAGCCACGCGGTCCGAGGTGCTCGATCTGGCGTGCCGAACGCTGGCCCGGGCTGGGTATGACCTTTGGTCGGTCTCGGTGGTGTCCACCCGCGAGGTGTTCGCCGGGGACCGCCGCGTCTCGCTCGGGCCTCCGATCATGTCGATCGACGATGCCACCCTGGTCGACAAGCACCGCGCCATCCGGACGCTCGGCCGTGTACCGCGGTTCGACGCCCGGGTGGCCGAAGGCTGCGCCCTCGAGGGGGCGGGGCCGGGGGCCGCGCTTGTGGTGGCCACCCAGCGATCGCCCCATGCCACTGCCGCGGTAGCGGTGGCTTCTGCCCGGGTGACCCCGCCGTGACGGTCGACCTCGCTGGTGCCGGCCCCCGGGACCCCGATCTGATCACGGTCCGGGCCTCTCGCCCGCTTGCCCAGGCCGACGTCGGCCTGTGACGGAGCTCGTCCTCATCGGGATCGGCGCTGGCCACCCGGACCAGATCACCCTCGAGGCCGTCGACGCCCTGCAGCGCGTCGACGTCTTCTTCGTGGTCGACAAAGGCCCCGAGCGCCACGATCTCAGCCAGTTCCGCGAAGCGGTGTGTCGCCGACACCGCCCTGATGAGGGGTACCGGACGGTCCGGCTACCCGACCCAGAGCGTGACCGCCACCCCGCCGATTATGGCGCCGCCGTGCGCGACTGGCACCAGCGCCGGGCGGAGCTCCTCGCAGCGGCAGTCCACGCAGAGCTTGCATCGGACGGTGTCGGCGCCTTCCTCGTCTGGGGGGACCCGGCACTCTTCGACAGCACCTTGCGCGTCGCCACCGACGTCGCTCTCCAGGTCCCCGGTCTCGAGATCGTGGTGGTGCCAGGAATCAGCAGCATCCAGGCACTCACCGCTCGACACCGGATCCCCCTCAACCGCATCGGCCGACCAGTACAGATCACCACAGGCCGTCGACTCGCCGCTGGCGAGGTGCCCGAGGGCTGCGACCTGGTCGTCATGCTCGATGGGGCGGCGGCTTTCATGACCCTGCCCGACCTTGACCACATCTACTGGGGTGCCTACCTGGGCACGACCAGCGAGATGCTCATCGAGGGCGTCGTTGCCGACGTGCGTGACGACATCATCCGTGCACGAGCGGACGCTCGGGAGCGGCACGGCTGGATCATGGATACGTACTTGATCCGACGAAACGACCAGCTGGGTGGAGCCTCGAGGGTTTGATCCGGTTCGGCCAGGCGACCCAGTGGGACCACGAGCTGGTTGCGACGAACTCCGGCGAGCCCTGACTCGGGCGCGGCGAGTGCCGGGCCTGCAGGCCCGGCACTCGCTGTCCGCCTTCGGTCATCGTTTCGGTCAGGCGATGGCTCGGTGGGTGGTGCGGCGGAGGTGGACGACGCCGGCTGCGGTGAGGAGAGCCATCGAGGCGGCGGCGATGAAGGTGACGATGCTGGCGATGCCGGCGATGGTTCCGATGGTCGACCAGGCGTAGGCGGACAGGAGGAGGCCTCGCAGCGTCTCGCCCTTGAACAGCGTGTCGCGCTGGGCCTTGAGGCCGTCGGCGGTGGCCTGCAGCGTGGCGACCTTGGCCTTGCTGGCTCCGGCGGCCTGGGCGTCGGTGACGGCGGTGGCGGCACCGCGGTCATCGATCTGGGAGTAGGTCTTGCCGCCGGCGATTCCCTCGAGGTGGCCGGCGATGTAACCGGCGTAGACCTGGGCCTCGCTGCCGGTGGTGACCTGGTCGCCGGCGTGGCCCACGAGATCGGAGCGGCCCTCGGCCTTCAGGGCGGTCGCGCCGGGGAAGAAGACGTTCTGGGAGGCGAGCTCCTTGTGGACGTAGTCGCTCGAGAAGCTCGAACCCCACGTGAGCAGTCCCCCGGCGACGACCAGGACGACCGCTGCGACGATCCCGAAGCCGATCAGGATCTCGTCGACCTTGCGGCGCGGGAGCCGGAACAGGTCATTGTCGGTGGTCTCGGCCGGTTGGGTCCGTTCCATCGTCTGGGTGCTCATGGTGGTGTCCGATCGCTCTGAGCCGATCGGTCGATCTGCTCTGCTCGACCGTACGGTTGGGGGCGTGAACGGGGCAGGGCCGAAGGTCCCGCCACAGTGCCCGGCGTAGGGTCGCTCCCGTGCAAGGGCTGGGTCACACGGGGGCGGAACAGCTCCGGCGGCTGCTTGGTGCCGTGGTCGGCGTCGGAAGCGGGCTCGAGCTCAGCGTCGTGCTCGAGCGGATCGTGGAGACGGCGGTGGAGCTCATCGGAGCGACCTACGGCGCACTCGGTGTGCTCGACCCGTCCGGCACGCACCTGGTCGACTTCGTCACGGTCGGGTTGACCGACGAGCAGCGCGAGCGGATCGGAGAGCTCCCGCGCGGCCACGGGATCCTTGGCCTCCTCATCGTGGAACCGGTCGCCATCCGGCTCCCGGACCTGGCCCAGCATCCCGACAGCTACGGGTTCCCGCCGGGTCACCCGCCGATGACGTCGTTCCTTGGCGTCCCCCTGTTCGTGCGTGGGGAGATCTACGGGAACCTCTACCTGACCGACAAGGCGGATGGCGAGGAGTTCACCGAGGTCGACGAAGAGATGGCCTCGGGTCTTGCCAAGGCCGCTGCCATCGCCATCGACAACGCACGGTTGCACGAACGGGCCCGAGACCTCGACCTCATCCGCGACCGCGAGCGGATCGCCCGTGACCTCCACGACACGGTCATCCAGCGGTTGTTCGCCACCGGCCTCTCGCTCCAGGCCGCGACCCGGTTGATCGACCAGCCCGACATCCGGGCCCGCGTGGAGACCGCGGTCGACGACCTGGACGAGACCGTGCGCGAGATCCGGACGTCGATCTTCGACCTCCAACGGGCCGACGTCGTCGAACGCGGACCCCGGCGCGCGCTGCTCCGGTTGGGGGAGGAGCTCACCGAGGCGATCGGGAAGCCACCCAGCTTCCGCTTCGACGGTCCGATCGACACGGTGCTCGGTCCCGAGGAGGCGCGACACCTCCTTGCGGTGGTCCGCGAAGCCCTGTCCAACGTCGCCCACCACGCGCCTTCGTCGAAGGCCATGGTCGCCGTGACGATCGCGGCCGGCTGGCTCGAGGTCGTCGTCACCGACTCTGGTCCCGGGCCTGGCCCCGCCCGATCCAGCGGGCGAGGGCTTGCCAACCTGGCCTCGCGCGCCGAAGAGCTGGGCGGGACGTCGCTGCTCGAAGGCGCTCCGGGAGGCGGGAGCCGCCTGCACTGGCGGGTGCCGCTCGCGCTCGGGTCCGAGCCCTGAGCTCGAGGAACGTCGCCGATCAGCTCTCGCAGGATCGCCGGTCGGAGTGCTGCGCGGCGTAGACCGCGGCCTGGGTGCGGCGCTGCATCCCCATCTTCATGAGCACGTTCGAGACGTTGTTCTTGACGGTCTTCTCGGCGAGGTGCAACGACTCGCCGATCTGGCGGTTGGTGAGCCCGTCCGCCACGAGCTCGAGGATCTCGCGCTCCCTGGCGGTCAGCAGCGCCAAGCGGTGGTCCTCCCGGGGTCCGCGTCGCAGGCGTTCGATGACGCGTGCGGTGACCGCAGGGTCGAGGAGCGACTGGCCGTCGGCGACGCGGCGGATGGCGTCGAGCAGGTCGTTGCCCCGCACCTGCTTGAGCACGTAGCCGGCTGCTCCAGCCACGACGCTGTCGAGCAGCGCCTCGTCGTCGGCATACGACGTCAACATCACGCACGCGATCTTGGGGTGCGCGGCGCGGACGTCGCGGCACACCTCGATGCCTGATCCGTCGCCGAGTTGCACGTCGAGCACCGCGACCTGGGGCTGGCACGCGGGGATGCGCCGCAGCGCCTCCTCGACGGATCCGGCCTCACCGACGACGTGGAGGTCGGGTTCACCCTCGATCAGGTCACTCAGGCCTCTCCGGACGATCTCGTGATCATCGAGCAGGAACACCCCGATCGGGCTGGTGACGTCGTCCATGACTGCACTCTCACCCACGCGGGCTCATCGGACCAGGGTCGAACGTCCCGCGGCGGGCGGGTTTGGACGAGCTGGTCTGCTCGGAACCGTCGAGCTTGGTCTTCGAGCCGATCGCGAGAGACGTGTCGGGCCGCGAGTCGTAGATCCGCACCGGCGTCGACAGGACGTGGAGCGGATCGCAGGCGCCGGCGCGGTGGTCTGGACGGACATCGTGGGGTTGGTGCTCGTCGAGTGGTGCTGTTGACCACCAGCGCGCCTCGCGTCCCGTCATCGCGACGAACAGCGCCACAAACGTGGCCGGACGACCTGTACAACTGGTACATTTCGGTCTGGTTCGGCGGTCATGAGGGGGGATTGCATGCCGGGCGCGCATCGTCGTTGGTTCGTGGGGTTCTCCCTCATCATCGCCTTGGGGGCAGCGGCCTGTTCATCGTCGCCCAGCGGGTCGACCTCGGCGGCCAAGCCGGCCGCCACGACGAGGGCCAAGCAGAGCCAGGCGGAGCGAGAGCGCGAGGCGGGGAGCCGCGGCGCCGCCAGCACCGGTGTCGAGTCCGAGCGCGGTCGCGACGGCGAGAAGGGGCATGCGCCGGGTGGTAAGACCCTCCCGGGCTCGGTCCACAACGACACGTCGCCGCCGCTTCGCGACATCGCGCCCGTGCGACCGCCCAAGACCACCGGCGAGGGCGGCACCAGCCGCGACGAGTTCCTGCCCCACCCGAAGGGCGGCGCTCCCGACGGGGCGCTCCAGCGCAAGGGACCGGTCACCCGGTCGTCGGTGACGCTTGGTACCAACGTCCTTGGCGTGGGCGCGGGGTTCTCCGGCCCGGCCGGTTCGTTCACCGTCAATTCGGCCCCACCCGACACCAACTCCGCCATCGGTCCGAACCACCTGGTCGAGATCGTCAACAGCGCCTTCGCCATCATGAACAAGTCGGGCACCCCGGTCTACGGGCCGGCGGCCACCAACACCCTCTGGAGCGGCTTCGGTGGCCACTGCCAGACCGACGACGACGGCGACGGCATCGTGCGCTACGACCGCCTCGCCGCCCGCTGGATCATCAGCCAGTTCGCCAACGCGTCGGCCAAGGTGGGCCCGTACTACGAGTGCATCGCGGTCTCCCAGACCAGCGACCCCACCGGCGCCTACTACCGGTATTCGTTCCAGTACTCGAACTTCCCCGACTACCCGAAGATGGGCATCTGGCCGGACGCCTACTACGTGACCTACAACATGTTCACGACATCGGCGTTCGCGGGCACGAAGGTCTGCGCCATGGACCGGGCGAAGATGATGGCCGGCCTCGCGGCCACCCAGCAGTGCTTCGACACCAGTTCCTCCTACGGCGGCCTCCTCCCCGGGGATGTCGACTCAGCCACGGCTCCGCCGCTCAACGCGCCGAACCCGATCGTTGGTCTCGGGCTCACGAGCACGACGATGGCCACCTGGAAGTTCCACGTCGACTGGACCACCCCCGCCAACTCCACCTTCACCGGCCCGACCAACCTGACGGTGGCGTCGTACTCCCCGGCGTGCAACGGCGGAACCTGCGTGGTCCAGCCCGGTACGACCCAGAAGCTCGATTCCCTGGCCGACCGCCTGATGAACCGCTACGCGTACCGCAACTTCGGCGACCACGAGTCGATGGTGGTGACCCACAGCGTCACCGCCGGTACCGGCACCGGCATCCGCTGGTACGAGTTCCGGATGTCCGGTGGCAGCCCCGTCGTGTACCAGCAGGGCACCTATGCGCCCGACAACAGCTACCGGTGGATGGGCTCCGCGGCCATGGACCAAGCGGGCAACATCGCGCTCGGCTACTCGCTCTCGAGCTCGGTGACCAAGCCCTCCGTCATGGCTGTCGGCCGCCTGGCCGGCGACCCCCTCGGCACGATGACCCAGACCGAGGCCACCCTCCAGGCCGGCGGCGGCGTCCAGAACAGCAACTCGCTCACCCGCTGGGGCGACTACGCCAGCGTGACGGTCGATCCGGTTGACGACTGCACGTTCTGGTTCTCCACCGAGTACCTGCCCAGCAACGGCAGCTTCAACTGGGCCACCCGCAACGCGAGCTTCCAGCTGTCCGGCTGCATCAAGGCCGCGCCCGGCGCGCCCACCATCGGCACGGCCACGCCGGGCGATGCCCAAGCCGGCCTGACCTGGACGGCGCCCGCGTCCGACGGCGGTTCGGCCATCACCGGCTACGTGGTGACGCCCTACGTCGGTGCCGTCGCCCAAGCGACGCAGACGTTCAACTCGACGGCGACATCGCAGACGGTCACCGGCCTCACCAACGGCACGAGCTACACGTTCAAGGTGGCGGCCATCAACGCCATCGGCACCGGCGGCCAGTCGGCTGCCTCCAACGCCGTGACCCCCGCCTCCGCTCCGGGCAAGCCCACGAACGTGAGTGCGGTGGGCGGCAACGCCAAGGCCACCGTGTCCTGGGAGGCTCCTGTGTCAGACGGGGGCTCGCCGCTCACCGGCTACTCCCTGAGGGCCACCAGCTTCGGCAACCCCGACGTGACGGCGGACTTCGACACCTCCGCCACCACCCGCGCGCTCACCGGCCTCACGAACGGGACCACGTACAACATCATCGTCTCCGCCACCAACGTGGTGGGGAGCACGGACTCGGACCCGTCGGCCGACGTCACCCCGGTGGCCACCACCGTGGCCGGCACGCCTACGGGCGTGAGCGCCACAGCAGGCGTCCACCAGGCCAGCGTGAGCTGGACCGCACCGGCCGACGACGGTGGCACGTCCCTCACCGGCTACGTCGTCACGCCATACCTCGGCGCGGTGGCCCAACCCGCCTCGCTGTTCGACGCGTCGGTCACCACCCGCACCGTCACCGGGCTCACCGACGGCGCCACCTACACGTTCACGGTCTCGGCCACCAACGCGGTGGGCACCGGCGCCGAGTCGGGCCCATCGAGCTCGGTGACCCTGCCGGACGTGCCGAGCGCCCCGGCCGTCACCAAGGCCATCCCCGGCAACGGCAGCGCGACCGTCACGTGGACGGCGCCGGCCAGCACGGGCGGCGCGGCGATCACCGGCTACGTCGTCACGCCCTACATCTCCGGCGCGGCCCAAGCCCAGGTGGTGTTCAACTCGACGGCCAAGACCCAGACCGTCACCGGGCTCACCAACGGGACCACCTACACGTTCCGGGTGGCGGCCAAGAACGCCGTCGGCGCCGGTGCCGAGTCCCCTGACTCCGGTTCGGTCACCGCCGGATCGCCGCTGGCCCCTGGGTTCCAGACGTCGCAGCCGGGCAACGCCACCGCCAAGGTGGCGTGGACGACGCCGGGCAACAACGGGTCGTCCATCACCGGGTACCGCATCACGCCCTACATCGGCACGACCCCGCAGGCCCCGCAGACCTTCAACACGACGGCCACCAGCGATGTGGTGACCGGGCTCGCCAACGGCACGACGTACTCCTTCGGCGTGGCCGCCATCAACGGCAACGGCGTCGGCATCGAGGCCGTCACCACCCCGATCATCGTGGGCACGCCCACCGGCCCGGGCTTCCCGACGGCCGTCCCCGGCACCACCACCGCCCGCCTCACCTGGGCGGCCTCGGTGGCCAACGGCGCCCCGCTCCAGGGCTACATCGTCACGCCCTACATCGGCTCGGTGGCCCAGACCCCGGTCACGTTCAACTCGACGTCGACCGTGCAGGTGCTGACCGGGTTCACCGTCGGCACCTCGTACTCCTTCAAGATCGCAGCGTTCAACAGCATCGGCACCGGCCCGCAGAGCCAGACCGGCGTGATCATCGAGGGAACGCCGGCGAACCCGGCGTTCCAGTCGGCGATGCCCGGCAACACCACGGCCAACGTCATCTACCTGATCCCGGCGGCCAACGCCGCGCCGCTCACGAGCTACACGGTCTGGCCGGTGCAGGGCAGCACGGTGCTGGCCCCACAGGTGTTCAACACGCCGGCATCCCAGCAGCTCACGGTGTCCGGCCTCACCAACGGCACGACGTACTCGTTCCGGGTGGCGGCCACCAACAGCGTCGGCACCGGCCCCTACGCCACCACCAACACGGTCGTCGTCGGCGCCCCGACCTCGCCCGGGTTCCCGTCCTCGCAGCCGGGCAACGGCACCGCCAAGGTGGCGTGGCTCGCCGCCGGCGCCAACGGGTCCCCGATCACGTCGCACGTGATCACGCCCTACATCGGGACGGTGGCCCAGACGCCGCAGACGTTCAACAACGCCAACTTGAACGACATCGTCACCGGCCTCACCAGCGGTACCACCTACACCTTCAAGATCTCCGCGGTGAACGCGATGGGGGCCAGCCCGCCGAGCACCACGACGGCCATCAAGGTGGGCACGCCGACCTCGCCGGGCTTCCCGAACGGGGCGCCGCTCGACTCTTCGGCCAAGGTCGCGTTTCAGGCCTCGGTCGCCAACGGTTCGCCGATCACCGGTTACGTGGTCACGCCGGTCAAGGGCACCACGGTCATGACGCCGCAGACCTTCAACAACACGAACACGGCGCAGATCGTCACCGGGCTCGTCAACGGGACCACCTACACGTTCCGGATCGCCGGGATCAACGCGGTGGGCGCCGGCCCGTACGGCACGACCGGCGCGGTGAAGGTCGGCCTCCCGTCGGCGCCGACCGGGGTCACGGCCACGGCCGGCACCGGCCAGGCCACGGTCAGCTGGACGGCTCCTGCGGCCAACGGCTCGCCGATCTCCGGCTACGTGGTGACGCCGTACATCGGGGGCGTGGCCCAGTCGGCGCAGACCTTCCACTCCACGGCGACGAGCCAGGCCGTCACCGGGCTGACGTCGGGAAGCTCCTACACCTTCAAGGTGGCCGCCATCAACGACGTCGGGACCGGCGCCCAGTCGTCCGGCTCTGCCGCGACCGCGCCGATCGGCGGCCCCACGAAGCAGGCCACGGTCAGGACTGCCTCAGCCAACGAGAGGTGGTACGCCCCGCGCTGGTGATGGACCTCAGCGGAATCAGCGGTAGTAGCCGACGACGTCGATGACGACGTCGGTCGCCACGCTCGATACGACCTGGGCCTTGCCGGACGGATCCAGTGACGTGACGGCGAGCGTCGAGAAGCGGCCGACGCTGCCGCCCCAGACCATGGTGTTCGACGATGGCTGGGCGGTCCCGTTCTTCCAGAGCGTGAAGTTCGCGCTCCCGGGCGCGGCGTTGACGATCAGGAGGGTGACCATGGCTGCGATCGCGCCGGCCGGGACGCCGGAGCTGTTCACGGTGAGGTCGACGGTCCGAGCGACGTTGCTGGCGAGCTTGGTCTTCGAGCCGATGGCGGGAGGCGTGCCGGTCCGCGAGTCGTAGATCCGCACCGGCGTCGACAGGACGTGGAGCGCTCCTGCGGTGGCGGGACCGGCGAGCTTGCGCCACTGGCCGGGCGTCCCCCCGGTGACGCACACCCACAGGGTGCCGGTCGAGTCCTCCACGAGATCGCCCGCGCTGTGCGACACGGTGTCGGCGGTCGGCGCGCCACTGCTGGTGCGAGCCGAGAGGCTGAGGTTGGTGATCGGGCCCTTGGCGCGGATCGCAGGCGCCGGTGCCGTGGTCTGGACGGACATCGTGGGGTTCGTGCTCGTCGTACTGGTGCTGTTGACCACCAGCGCGCTTCCCGTGCCGGTCATCGCGACGAACAGCGCCTCCTTGGCGCCGTTGGCCCCGAAGAAGCCGGCGCTCCCTCCACCGCTGTTGACCGAGTTCACCGCGGAGCCGGTGCCCCGGTGGAGGACGCCGAGGCCCGCGGCGGTGTTCGAGGTCTTGGTCACGACGAACGAGCCGGCCGAACCGTTGCCGCTCGTGTTCACGGCCACGGCGGAAGCCGTGCTCGCCGTGTTCGAGGCGATGAACTCGGCGGCGGGGCCGAGGCCGGCGGTCTCGTGGTGGGTGACCGCTCCCGTGCCGGTGGCGTCGTGCACGTAGAACTGGGCGGCGTTGGATCCGTCGTTGCCGTAGCTGGTCACCATCAGCACGGGCCCGACGTTCGTGGCGTGGAGGCCCGTCGTGGTGGTGCACGAGTTGGTGAAGTCTCCGAGCGTCAAGGACTGGTTCTGGCCGTTCGCCGCCGCCGGGGCGGCGTTCCCCACGATGACGGCAGCCCCCGCCACGACGGCGCCGGCGGCCCCGGCGATCAGGCCCCGCCGACTCACCGACCGGGCTCCTTCGTCACCGCCCTCGAAGGGCGCAGGAGCGTCGGTCGAGGGGCTCGCCTCGCCCGGGCCCCCACGCACCTGGGCGCGCAGCTCGGCCATCTGCTGACGCATCTCGGCCAGCTCCGCCTCGAGCGCCGCCAGGCGCACCCGATCCACCTCATACTCATCGACCACGCTCATTGCCACCCCTCCAAGGCTCGCCCGGCCCCCAGGGGCGACCGGTCCCGCCAGTGTTCCAGGTGTTGCTCCCGCTGGCTGCCACGCCGCTTCGACGCCACCAGGTCCGAGCGGGCTCGAGCCGCCGGTCGCAGGGCTGAGGCGCCCGGCCGACCGATCGCTCGGGTCGCAGCGCTCGGGTCGCAGTACGGGCATCAACGACGACGCGGAGCTTCGTGACTCGCCGGCGATTCCTCTCACGCCACGTTGCCCATCGAGGAGCTTCTGCTCCACGACGCCGCCGCCTCGTCGTCGTCCATCCGCTGCCTCCGACGCTCGAGGCGGTGGGATCGAAGGGGTGAAGCGCACCGGGCGGAGCAGGTCGTCGCCGCTCCGGCCGGTGTCGCCCCTCGGTTCACCGCAGGGCGTACCAGCGGAGCTGGATGTCGCTGTCGGCCAGCGAAGCGGCGCTCGTGCCGTTGCACACCCGCATGTTGAGCTTGCCCGCGGCGGGCACGTCCATCTCATGGAAGGTCAGGCGGGCGGGGATGGTGTCGCCCTCCTTCACCCGGACCGTCACGATGTCGCCCGGCAGCACGTTGGCGATCCCCAACACGATGTCCTTGCACGTGTTCGCGGGGATCGCGGTGAGGCCGATCGAGCCTGAGCTCTTCGTCGCCTTCGTGGCGAAGGCGGTGGAGTTCAGGCCGTCGAGCTTGTCGGCGTCGACCGCCTTGCCGTTGTTCCGGAGGAAGCCCGTTGAGTCGATGCCGTCGAGGAAGCTCGAATCGAGCCCGGAGCCCTGCCCGTCGACCTGGACGATCTTGTCCAACACCTCCTGGGGGGTGTCCGGCGAGCCCGCCGGGCCGGTCGGGCCCTCGAGCCCGGTGGCACCCATGGGTCCCGCGGGACCCGTGGCGCCCTTGGCGGCGAGGAGGCCCCACTTCGCGGCGTTGCCGGCCGGGGCGAAGTTGAGGTTGCCGTCCACCTTGGAGATGTAGGACGCCCCGTTCTGTGAGACGACGTCCTGTTTGGCGTAGGTGAGGGCGTTGCTCCAGGCTCCCTTCCAGCTGAGCGACTGCTGCGACCAGTTCAGGGCGACCTGTCCCGCCGCGCAGCTCTGACCCGCGCCGGGGTCGATCACCCGCAGCGCTCCGGTGGCGGTGGTGTAGCAGCCGAAGATCGTGTTCGTTGCCGCATCCGGGATCGCCCCGAACGCCACCGCCGATCCCGCGAAGCTGAACGCGGCCACCAGCACGCCCACCTTCGCGAACCTTCGTCCTCGGCCGGCCCGCGTGCGATCGTCGACTCGGTAGGTCATGGTTCCCGTCCTTTGTGTTTGCCCGATGTGCCCCGGCGCCGCAGTCGCGGGTCCTGGGTTCCGAACAGAACGTACCGAGCAGGTCCCAGAGCGTCTTGAGTAGCCAATGCTCAATTCCCAGGCACTGTTGCAGGAAGCCCCGCCACTCTTTGTCGACATCAGAAGGTCCACGAGTCCCGGCACAGAAGGCACCCTGCGCCAGCTCCCCCCACCCACGATCTCGGCCCCGCTGCCGTCGCCGGCTGGGGCTTCATAGCGGCCGACCTTTTGCCACGACCCGAGCCTTCAGTTGTGTTCGGTGGTCCGTGAGCTACGATGTAGCACATGGGTCAGGTCGGTGTCCGAGCCTTGAAGCAGAACGCTTCCGCCGTGGTTGCGGCGGCGGCCGCTGGAGACGAGGTGACGATCACCGATCGAGGTCGGCCGGTTGCTCTGGTCGTGCCGATCCCATCTGGCCGTCTGAACGCGCTCGTTGCCTCCGGTCGCGCTCGTCTGCCGAAGCGTCCGTTGTCGCAGCTTCCGGCTCCGGCCCGTCGCAAGGCGGGTCGGTCCTCTCTCTCTGCGACGCTCGCCGAGATGCGCGACGCCGAGCGCTACTAGCGCGCCGGCAGCGATGGCCTACTACTTGGACACCTCCGCAGCCGTGAAGCTGGTCGTCGAGGAAGTCGGCTCGAAGGCATTGCGGTCCTGGGTGCGCAAGGCCAACGAGCCGATCGTCTCGAGCGACCTGCTCCGCACCGAACTGCTGCGGGCCACGCGGAGAGGTGCTCCTGATCAGATGCACCAGGCGAGGGTCGTGCTTGACTCGCTCGTCCTGCTGACCCTCTCGACGCCGTTGTTCGAACGGGCGGCCGACTTGGAGCCCGACCTGCTCCGGAGCCTCGATGCGCTTCACCTCGCAGCCGCACTGGACCTCGGCGACGATCTCGACGGCATGATCACGTACGACGATCGCCTCGCATCGGCTGCGGAGGCGCTTGGGATCTTGGTGGTCGCACCGTCGTGATGACGTGCCGCGCCTCGGCTGGTTGAGCCCATCGGTCTCCTCGACCGGAAGGGGCGTCAAGTCGACGTACGGTCGGGGCGGGGGCCGGGCTCCGGTTGGCGTTGGATGAACTCGCCCATGCCCGGAACCGTGAAGGCCACGACTCCGTGTTCGGGAGTGGGAACCTCTTCGGCATCGGAACATCCGTTGCGCGAGGCAGGGCTTCCCGGGGATGTCAACCGAACCGGGGGCAGGCCCAGGAGCAGTTCGAATCGGGCTGATGGAATCGGTCGGCTGAAGAAGTAACCCTGCGCCAGGTCACATCCGAGCTTCGTCAGGATGGCCGCCTGCTCGTCGGTCTCCACGCCTTCCGCGACTGGCACGAGTCCGAGCGAGACCGCCAGCGATAGCACGTTGGCTGCGATTGCCGAGCCGTTGGCGCCGTCGCCGAGCGTGGCGACGAACGCCTTGTCGATCTTGATGACGTCAGCTGGTATCCGCTGAACCTCAGCGAGCGTCGACTGACCGATGCCGAAGTCGTCGATGGCAATCCGGACGCCGAGGCGTCGCAGATCGTGGAGCGTGTCGAGGAACACACGGGGGTCGTCGGCGAGAGCCGTCTCGGTGATCTCGAGCTGCAGGCAAGCCGGGTCCAGCCCGGTCTCGTCCAAGACCTCGCCAACCCGTGCCGCGTACGCCGGAGCGTCCAGTTCGCGTGCGGAGACGTTCACACTGAGCATGAAGTCCGGCCCGACGAGCGCACGCTGCTGCCAACCAACCGTGTGCGCACACGCCGACCGAAGCACGTAGACGCCGATCGCCCGGATCATCCCGGTCCTCTCGGCGAGAGGAATGAAGTCGTCCGGGCAGACCACGCCGCGGTCTCGATCGTTCAAGCGGACGAGCGCCTCTGCCCCCACGACGCTGTTCCCGGTCGCGAGGGACACGATGGGCTGGAAATACACCTCGAAGCGATCTTGATCCAACGCACTCCACAGCGCCTTCGCGCCACGAAGGTCGGCGAGCTCGGCCGCCATCGTCGACGTCGTGATCGTTGCGATCGCGGTGAGGGCCTGACCGATCAAGATGAAGAAGACGGCCCGCGTGCCCCACGACGAAAAGGGCTGAGCGGTGTGGAGGGCGACATCGGCCGGCGTGAGAGGTCCGGCAATCACTCCCGACGCGATTGCCGTCAGCAGGGACCCTCCGAGGCCGAAGCGGACGCCGGCGAAGACGATCGGAATGTAGAAGAGGTGCGGTGGAACGTGCGCCTCGCCGCCCAACACGAGGGTCGTCCCCCAGCAAACTGCGAGGCCGACCGCGATCAACAGCCAGGCAGACCGGCCCGAGATCCGCAAGGTCGCGCTGATCATCCAGCCGCCAAGCCGATCGGAGATCGGGCCCAACCTCCCCGAGCTGAGCGCATCACCCACGGAGTGACCATCGGCGGGGCGAACGAAGACTTGAACTCCGAGGTCGCGGAGTGCGTGGAACCCTCTGGTGGCCTCCCGGTCTTCCGAACATGGAAGCCAATACCGCCGGTAGGGTCCACGGCGACGACCGAGGCCCGGCGGATGGCCGGCGCCGGTGTGTCGAGTCGGAGGGTTGGCATGGACAGGACCAGGCGTTTCTCGGTGCGGTCGGTCGCGGCCTTGACCGTGCTCAGCGTCCTCGTCGTCGTGGGGCCTCGACCCGCTACCGCGGCGACACCGACCGACCGGGTGCTGATCTACCGCGCCGGTTCGGCCTCCGATGTGTTCTGGACGCCCGAGGGCACGACGCCGACGTCGATCACGCAGACCTACCAGAGCATCGTGGGCGACTTCGTCGGGGACACGACCCAGGACATCCTCTGGTACCGGCCGGGCACGGCGACCGACGTGCTCTGGAAGATGCAGGCAGACGGGTCCCATACGAGCATCCCGATCTCGATCAGCGGGACCTACACGCCGGTGGTCGGCATCTTCAAGGAAGGCGCCACCGGGGCAAACGACCACGACGACATCCTCTTCTACGCCCCCGGGCCGACCCCTGACCCGCTCTGGGTGTTCAACAACGACGGCACGATCACCAGGAGCGCCCTGTCGATCAGTGGCACCTACACGCCGATCGTCGGGGGCTTCAAGTGGGATGACGGCGCCACCACCGACCTCTCCGACGACATCCTCTGGCTGAAGCCCAATGGCGTGTCCTCGCTCTGGGACTTCAACCGCGACGGCTCCATCACCCAGACGGCGCATTCCCTTGGCAGCGCCGCTCAACCCCTCGTCCTGCGCAGCCCGAGCGGTTACAACCTCTTCCTGTACCGCCCCGGCTCCGGCGCCGACGACCTCTACGACTTCGCCGCCGGGACCATCGCCCACTACTCGATCGTCGGCACCTACATCCCGGTCGTCGGAGGGTTCGACACGAGAGTGGGCTCCTTCGAGAGTGACATCCTCTGGTACGCGCCCGGACCCAAGCCGGACCCGTTGTGGAACTTCGTCGCCGACAGCCCCGTCGTCGTCACGACCCTCCACATCGACGGTACCTACACGCCTGTGGTGGGTCGCTATACGGCCGGGGCCTCGAGCGGTGACGACATCCTCTGGTACCGCGGGACGGGCAGCGGCAGCAGCGCCTACTGGAACGGCAGCAACGGGGACGGGACCTTCACCAGCAGCCCCGTGACGCTTCCGTCCGGCGGAAGTCCGATCCTGATCCGCACCTGACGGCGCCCTGAGGAGACCTCCCAGGTGGCGAATCGGTGCCGTCCGGGGCGGCCCGATGTCGAGCTCGGAGCGGCCTCCGGACCGTGGTGGTGTTCTGCCTGCAACGCTGGTGCCATGACGACTCGACTGACTGGCACCGGCATCTGGAGCAGCGCGCTGCGCTACGGCGATCGTGGCGAGGCGGCCGCACAGGCCACCGAGCTGGAGGACCTCGGTTACACCGCCATGTGGATCCCCGACATCGGCGGCGACCTGTTCGGGCCGCTCGCCAACCTGCTCGGCGCGACTTCGACGGCCACGATCGCCACCGGCATCCTCAACCTGTGGATGCACACCCCCGAGGAGACGGCGGCTCAGCACGCGGCGCTGACGGCCGAGCATGGGCCGCGCTTCCTGTGCGGCATCGGGATCAGCCATCGCCCGCTGATCGACCACGTGCACTCGCCGGGCGCGTACCAACGGCCGGTGGCGACGATGGCGGCCTACCTCGACGCCTTGGACGCGGCGGAGGTGCCGTTGGCACCGGAGGACCGGGTCCTGGCGGCGCTCGGCCCGAAGATGCTCGAGCTCGCCCGGACCCGCGCGGCCGGCACCCATCCGTACCTCGTCACCCCGGAGCTCACGGCGCGGGCTCGTGAGGGGGTCGGCCCTGACCGCCTGGTGGCCTGCGAGCAAGGGGTCGTGTTGGACACGGACCGGGACCGAGCTCGTGCCACGGCCCGCGTCCACCTGTCGAGGTACCTCGGCCTGCCGAACTACTCGAACAACTGGAAGCGTCAGGGCTTCACCGACGACGACCTCGCCGACGGCGGCAGCGACCGATTGGTGGACGCGCTCGTGGTGTTCGGTGACGAGGCGGCCATCGCGGCTCGGGTCCAGGAGCATCGTGATGCCGGCGCCGACCACGTCTGCATCCAGGTCCTGACCGACGATCCGCTCGCGTTCCCGCTCGAGCAGTCGCGCGCCCTGGCTCCAGCGCTCATCACCTGAACCTTCGCCCCCCATCCGTGGGCTCGCTACACAGCGGTGGCCTCGGCGGCGCGCTCGAACCCGTTGGGTGGGACCCTCACCGTGATCTCGTCGTCGATGTCTTGCACGGCGCTCCATGGGATGTACACCGCCTCCTGGTGAGCGCGGCGGAGGAAGGCGCGGATGGGCCACGGTCCGCGGGTTTCGTTGCCGTCAGTGGCGGGGCGGGTGGCGTAGCCGAGCCGGGTGGCGAAGTCGTGGGGGCCGGCGATCAAGCCGTGGATGCGGTAGCTGGCTTCACCGCTGGCCGTGAGGGGCCCGTCTTGGATGAGGAGGACATCATGGATCGGACCCCAGCCTCGCCCGCCGGTGTCGATGACGGTGTGTTCGAGCAGGTCGGAAAGCCTCATGACCGTCGGTCCGGGTCTTCGCCGACGCGAGAGCCGGGGATGTGGGCGACGATGTGGTTGCTGAGCCACCGTTCCCACGTCGATACCGGAAGCTCGCGGCGGTCGATGGTGAGCTCGATGTCGGTGGCGACTCGCTTGACGACACCCATGGAGATGCGGGCCGGCCCGGGATCGACCCTGGGGTCCATGACGCGCCTGGCGTGCTCGAGATGGCGGCTGATCCGGTGGGAGAACCGGTAGGCGAGGCCGGCTTGTCCGCAGATGATGGACGTGAGGATCGGGAGCCCGTCGGGTTCTTGGCTCGCGGTGAACTCGAGGTCGTCGACCTTGGCGCAGGTCACGCCATTGGTGTCCTGGACCTGCCGGTCGAGGAGGTTGAGCGCGGCCCACAGGGACCGCCCGGGCGTGGTCATGATCCGCCTCCCTTCGTGATGATCATCAGCGGAACGGTTGCCACCGAGATCACGATCAAGAGCAAGAGGAACGCGAATCCGAGGCTGTTGGTGAACCGCGAGTTGGTCTGATCGCCCATGTAGTCGGGGTCGTTGGCCACGATGAGCACCGGCAAGTAGGTGAGGGGCAGTGCGGCGGCGGACAACACGATGACGAACTCGGTGATCTTGAGCGGGTCGATGCTCGTCATCACCAAGCCCGTGGCGACGCAGAGGAACCCGATGATCGACAGGTGGAAGCGGGCGTCATCGCGGGGCTCCACCGTCTTGCCCCATTGCCAGCCGAAGTACTGGCCGACGGCGTAGCCGCAGGAGAGCGCGGTCTCGAGGGCGGCACCGAAGGTGCACGCGAAGAACCCGACCAGCAACGAGATGAGCGCCCATTTGCCCAACACCACACTCGTCGGAAGGGTGGCCTGGTAGAGGTTGGTCACATGGATGCCGCGGGGTTGGAAGACGAGCGCCGCGCCGAGCATCAGCGCCAGGGTGACCAGCGCGCCGAGCGGGAACCCGATGATGACGTTGGCCCGTTCGACCACCAGGTCGCGGCGGCTCCACTTCTGCTCGACCGCTCCCGATGAGAAGAACAGCACCTCATAGGGCATGAACCCGGCGCCGAACATCGCGATGGCCCAGTAGAAGTACTGCGCCTTCCCTTCGGCGTGGGGAATCGACGGATGCGAAGCCAGGTGAGCGACGTTGCCCCAGTCCGGGTTCAGTCGCCACACGCCGACCGCGGTGACCAGCAGCGCGAGGCCGAGCAACCCGAAGAGGTTCTCCATGACTTCGAAGTTGATGCGCCAGATCACGATCCAGACCAACAGGACGACGAGCGGTACCCACAGCAGGTAGTTGATGCTGGTGGCCAGCTCGAGCGCCAGGGCGACACCACCGATCTCTGCTGCGACGGTGGCGACGGTGATGACCAAGGACCCGGTGAGGTTCACCAACGCCAACCGGGGCCCGAGGCGTTCGCGGACGAGGTCGAACACGGGACGGTGCGACACGGCCGCCACCCGGCCGGCCATCTCGGCGAACAACATGATCCCGATCAGCGACAGCACGGTGGCCCATGCCAGGCTCATCCCGAACCGGGCCCCGACCGCGGGGGCTGCGACGAGTTCGCCGATGTCGACGAAGCCACCGATCGCAGTCAGGATGCCGAGGGCGACCTCCAACACCCGCTTCACGAGTGGCGTCTCTCGAATCGGCCCAGCGCCCCGCTGACCTGCTCGAGATCGTGGCGGGTCTCGAGCAGCGCCGGGTAGTCGCCGCGACGGCCGGCGATCCACGCATCGTCCAACGCGCTCTGGGCTTGGCTTGCCACCTGGTCGAACGCCTCACGGGCTGTCTGGTCATGTTTCGACGGCGGGGCGATCGACAACGCGGTCGAGGTTGCCGACGACGCGTCGTCGGCCGCCTGACTCGTCCCGACCGACACCACCGGCGGCAGCATGTGCCCCTTCGCGACGGCGTCGATGAGCACCAGATCCGACTGGACCGAGGAGTCGATGGTCCCGGCGGCGTTGACGAGCTTCTCCTGGTACGGCCCGCTGGTCCGCGCCGCCGGCACGCAACCTGACCCCACCAACACCAACATCAACACCAACGCCGGCGTCAGGTTCGACCGGCTGCCCGATCCCTTCTGGATGGCACGCACCGGCCATCCATACCCGCCGCCCTCACCGCCAGACACCGCGACGGCGACCGTGTTGGGCTCGGCAGCGAAGGGGTCGGCCCGGCGCGTGACCCCGTCGCAGCTGCTCGATGAGACCGTCTCCGCCTCGGTCGCCTTGCTCCATCCGAGCGCTTGGACGCGATCGCTGACGCCGTCGCGTGGCAGAACGGGGTTCCGGTCATGGCCGCCGCGGGGATCGTCTCGATCATCGCGGGCCGTCGAGCAGCGATGCGGGGTCTCGTCGCGGTCGGCGCCGCGTCCGCGGTGTCGATGGCGGGCGGGCGGGCGAAGCACTCGCTGGCCAACGTGCCTCCTCCTGCGTCTCCTCGGATGTCCGGGCGCGTTGCGGCCGGATGTGTTCGCACCGTTCGGTCGCGCCTCGATGGGGATGGAATCGTCAGCTCATCGTGGGGGTAGTGGGGCCGGTGCCTCCGATTCGGGCGGCCGGTCGAAAGGAACCACGATGGATGTGTTGGATCATCTGATGGACGAGCACCGCAAGGTCGAGGGACTGCTCACCCGGCTCAAGTCATCCGAGCCTGGACAAGATCGCGAGGCCATGTTTCGGGAGCTCAGCGAGTCGCTCGAGGTGCACATGAAGGTCGAAGAACGGTTCATCTACCCGCTGATGGCCGAGCACCTCGATGCCGAGACCGCTGATGAGGCCGAGGACGAACATGCGCTGACCCGTGACGGCCTGGCGGGCGCCCGGGATCGGCTCGAGGAGGGCGCGTTCGAGGCAGCGATCGAGGTCTTGCAGGCCGGCATCGGCCATCACGTCCAGGAGGAGGAGAGCGAGTTGTTCCCAGAGCTCCGGCAGAAGGCCGCCGCCGAGCTCGCCGAGCTGGACCCGAACGATCTCGAGGCTCAGGTGGAGGTTGGCGGCGCAGGCCCGACCCGTGACGAGTTGTACGAGAAGGCCAAGGCCGAGGGCGTCGAGGGCCGGTCCACCATGACCAAAGGCGAGCTGGCTGAGGCCGTCGAGTCCTGATCCCGGTCGAGGCGAGGTGACCCCGGTGGCCAAGCCCACGAGCACAGCGTGATGGCCACGCGCCGCGCAGCCGGGGCTGGTTCGGGTGGAGACCGGTTGCGGCAATACCGATCCATGCGGGACTTCGCCTCGACGCGCGAGCCCCGAGGCTCCGATGTGGTGGTCTCGGAGCCACCCCAGGGCCACCGCCGCTACGTGGTCCAGCGACATCGGGCCCGCCGGCTCCACTACGACTTCCGCCTGGAGATCGGGGGCGCGCTGGCGAGCTGGGCGGTGCCCAAGGGGCCGACGCTCGATCCGTCCGTCCGGCGCCTGGCGGTCCACGTCGAGGACCATCCGCTCGAGTACTTCGACTTCGAGGGAGTGATCCCCGCCGGCGGGTACGGCGGTGGAGACGTGATCGTGTGGGATTGGGGCACCTGGGCGCCCGCCGACGACCGGGATCCGGCCGAGGCCGTCGAGCAGGGTGACCTGCACATCGATCTCCAGGGGACCAAGCTTGCCGGCCGGTTCGCCCTCGTTCGTCGGGGAACGGCCGGCGGCAAGGAGCAGTGGCTGCTGATCCACAAGCGCGACGACCACGCGTCACAAGGCTGGGATCCCGAGAGCCTGCCGCGCTCGGTGAAGACCGGTCGCACGAACGACGAGGTCAAGGCCGACCCCGATGCCTCCTGGGACTCCAACGCCACCCCCGACCTGCCCCACATCGGATAGCGCCTCCGCCTGCGTGCTCAATCCATCGGCGCCGACCGGACCCGCAGGGGACGGACCGCAGGTCCGGCGAGTACGGAGCCCTCGGCCTCGAAGCGCGAGCCGTGCAGCGGGCAGTCCCATGTGCGTTCGGCGTCGTTCCACTCACAGACGCCTCCGAAGTGGGTGCAGACGACCGAGACCTCGGTCCCGCGCTCGGTGGCCGCGCCGACGGGCTCCAGGCCGCGTCGTCTCCGTCTGCCGCTGCCGTCTGGCGCAGGCGGGTCGTTCGGCTGCAGCCAGTCCGACGCCAGGCGGGCCGCCACGGTGGCGTTGAGCCGCAGCGCCGATGCGGCGCCACGCGGCGTCAACCGGGCAGGGTCGAAGAGGCCGGCCCATGGTCGGGAGATGCCGTCGGCCCGGTCGGAGATCCGGTCGCCGAGTGCGAGCGCCGCTGCAGTGCCCATGGTCATGCCCCACTTCTCGAACCCCGTGCCGATCAGGACGCGAGGCGTGAGCGGGGAGGCCGAGCCGACCCACGGCAGGTGGTCCGATGGGACGTAGTCGTGTGCGCTCCAGCGAGCGATGACCTCGGTGACATCGAAGTGGTCGGACGCCCACTCGACGAGGGTTTCGTAGCGCGCTGTCGTAGGTGAACCTCGGCCCGTGTCGTGGCCCTCCCCACCGACGAGCAGCACCTCGTCGCCCTCGTGGCGTGCGGTTCGCATCGATCGCGTCGGCTCGTCCGCCGAGAGGTACATCCCCGTCGGAAGCGAACCGGCGACCCGGAGTGCGACGAGGTATGAAGACTTCGGCGCGGCGCGGGCGAAGAAGAGCCCGCGGTCGACGATCGGAAGGAGCGTGGCGACGACGACGTGACGGGCACGAACCGTCCCGCGATCGGTCACGACGTGATGGGACCTGGTCCCTCGGATCGCCCTGACCCGGGTGTGCTCGTGGACCGTGCCGTTGGTCCGCCCGTCGACCTCCTCGGCGAGGGCCACGAGGTACGGCAGCGGGTCGAACTGGACCTGCCCGGTCAGAGTGACACTCGATGTGGTCGGGAACGGCAGGCCAGGATCGTTGCGCGCGACCGCGAGACCGGCTGCCTCGGCGGCCAGCGCCTCCTCGTCCACCACCTGACCCCCGGCTTCGGTCGTGGCGTAGGTGACCGACGGCCGATGCTCCCATGCGCATTCCACGCCGGACGCGATGGCTTGGTCCTCCATCCAACTGAGCGCGTCGAGCTGCGCGGCGGCGTAGCGGCTTGCCGCTCCGGCGCCGTGTTGTCGGGTGATCGTGCGGTAGCGCGTGCCCTGGAGCGCCGATGCCTTGGCCGTCGTCCGGCCGCTCGTGCCGCTGCCGACGGTGCGACCCTCGAGGACGACCACATCGTGGCCGTCCCGCGCCGCGAGCGCGGCCGTCGTCAGACCGAGGATGCCTCCGCCCACCACGACGACATCAGCGTCCACGTCCCCGGCGAGCGGCGCGAAGCCGGGCGACGACGTGCGCTCCCAGAGCGATGCATGGCTGGCGGCAAGCTGCACGTGGCACCTCGGAGTGGTCAGGGGACCCGTCAGCACTACCCCGCCAGGCCGCCGCTACCCCGTCGGCCTGGGCATCGACTCGTTCACGGCCTGATCGTCGGGGGATGTGGAGGATCGGCCGCCAGCTCCGACGTCGGTGTGAGCGACGCACGTGCCGGTCCCACCGCACCCGGTTCGGAGCCCTTCGTTGCTATCGACCCTCAGGATCTGAGGCACCGCCGACGAGGTCGTGCTCGAAGGCGAAGATGATCGCTGCTGCTCGGTCGCGCAGGTGCAACTTCGCGAACACGTGGTTGATGTGGGTCTTCACGGTTCCCTCGCTCACGAAGAGCCGCTTGGCGATCTCGGGGTTCGTCCGGCCCTGGCCGACGAGCATCAGGACCTCGCGCTCGCGGCCGGTCAGGCGTTCCAGCTCGAGGTGAGGGCGGGATGCGACGCTCGTGGTCGGCGCCGACCGGTACACAGCGAGGACCCGCTGCGTGACTGCGACGTCGAGCCACGCCCCACCATCGGCGACCGCGCGCACCGCCCGCTGCAGCTCCTCGGCGGGTGCTCCCTTGAGCACGAACCCCGCGGCGCCGGCCCGCAACATCCCGGCCAGGGCCTCGTCGTCGTCGAAGGTGGTCATCGCCAGCACCGGACAGGCGGGAAACGCGGCGTTGAGCTGACGGGTGGCGGCGACACCGTCGAGCACCGGCATCCGCACGTCCATCACCACCACGTCAGGGTTGGAGTGACGGACGGCATCGACGACGTCGTTGCCGTCGGCGCACTCGGCGACGATCTGGAAGCCGAATCGTTCGCGAAGGATCCCCCGCAGACCAGCACGAACCAACTCCTGGTCGTCCACGACCATGACCCGGATCACTCGGCACCGATCCCGGGGACGCTGACGCGCGGCAACGAGGCGTGGACGCGCCACCCGTCTGCGAACGGTCCGGCTGCCAGGTGTCCACCGACGGCTTCGGCTCGTTCCTCCATGTTCCGCAGCCCCATCCCGGCGCCTCGTCCCGGCGTGCCCGCGCTCCACACCGAGACGTCGATGGCTTCTCGTTCGCCCACCACCCGAACACGAACCGGGGAGCCAGGGGCGTGCCTGGCTGCGTTGGTCAACGCCTCCTGGACGATCCGATAGGCGGTGCTTGCGGTGGTCGCGGCGAGCTCGTCCAGGTCGCCGTCGAGGTGCAACGACACGTCGGCCTGTGCGGCTCGCAGCTCCTCGATGAGCTTCGGCAGTTCGCCGAGGGTGGGTTGCGGAGGCGACGCCATCGCGCCGTCGCCCGAGCTCAGGAGGCCGACCGTGGCGCGGACGTCCATGAGGCTCTGTCGGGTGAGACGTTCAGCGTCGCTGAGTGCTCGCACCGCGTCGTCGGGATCGTGCTCCATCGCCAGTCGCGCGCTCGAGACGTGCAGGAGCGACACCGTGAGGCTGTGGGCGATGACGTCATGGATGTCCTGGGCGATCCGGTTGCGTTCCTCAGCCCGTGATCGTTGGGCAAGGTCGGCTTGGAGCCGGCGCATCTGTTCGACCAGCTCGATCTGGTGGCGGAGCAGGAGCGACGCCAGGATCGTGAGCGCGAGCCCGGCGCTCCACGCTGCCCACCCTGGGTCCTGGACCGTGAAGATGTCTTCCGCCGCGAGGAGCAGCACCCCGGCGATCCAGGCTGCGAAGCCGAGCGTTCGGCCCCCGGTGAACGCCGTCCAGCCGCCCAGGATGCAAAGTCCGAACCAGGCGAGGCTCGAGGAGTCGCCGTGAGCCACCTCGACGATTCCCGCGGCGGTCGGCAGGACGAGGACGATCCGGTCGATCGCCGCGAACAGGAAGAGGGCGGCGCCGGCGCCGAGCGCCAGCAACGCTCCACCCACCACCAGCGTCGGGCTACGCGGAGCGGCGCTGGCAAGCCCCAGCCCGACGGTGACGGCGAACGCGCCGAAGGTTGCCGCCCGGTGCGAAACGCTGAGCGAGGAGGCGACGACGAGCGGTGACCCCGATCTGGACGACACGCCGGTCAGGCTACGGGTACGAATGTGGCCGCCCGGCTGGGGAGGTGCGCTGGTCCAACGGCGCTCACACACGAGAGCGGCGAAGTGCAGCCAGGCTGGCGGCCAAGGCGGTGACCGCGGTGAGCGCGAGCGACCCGCTCGCGGTGCCCAGACCGAGCCACGGCCCCCGGACCGCGTCCGTCAGCCAGGTCAACGGAAGCACATGGGCGATCCCACGCAAGGTGGATCCCATCACATGGGGAGGCGGGCCCCCGGCGCCGAGCAGGAACGACGGGAAGAACAACAACAGCCCGACGGCCTGTGCAGCACGAGCCGATGGAAGGGTCATCCCAAGCAGCACGCCGATGCTCACGAAGGCCACGGTCCCGAAGGCGAGCGCCGCCAGCAGAGGGAGCCATCCAGTCGGTGTCGGGATCCCGTAGACGGGTGCGGCCACGGCGAGCAGGAGCAGCGATGATGCCGCCACGGCGACCGATCCCGTGACGAACTGCGCGATGGCGAACGACCAGCGAGGGAACCCGGCGAGGGCGAAGCGACGCAGGACGCCGCGCTCTCGGTACGAGGCCAGATGGACGGGAACCATGATGAGGCCGGTCGCGGCGATCACCACCGTCAGGTACGAGGCGACGTACCAGTGGGAGGGGTTGATGCCGTCGAAGGCGATGTCGGGCTCGGTCCCGAAGGAGCCCCCGATGATCAACATCGTGATCACCGGGAAGGCGAACACGAAGGTGAGCGTGACGGGCTCGCGTTTCATCAGGGTCAGTTCGGTCCGGACCAGACGGCCCGTCGCACCGCTCAACATGTCGTCACGACCAGATCGCCGGCAACAGGTTCTGCGTCGACGAGCATGCGCAGCACAGCCTGTTCGAGGTCGGGCGAGTCGACGGTCAGATCTGCAGGGAACAAGCCCTGCGCCGCGAGCGCGGCGCCGACGTGGACGATGCACTCGCGGTCGCCGTTGATGGTGATCGTCGCTCGATCGACGATCACCTCGTGGACGCCCTGCACCTGATCGAGGCTCGACGGTGCCGGGTTGCTGTCCGGTAGCGAGAATCGGATCGTGATGTGGCCGCCGTGACGGGCGACGAGCTCGGTCGGTGTCCCCACGTCGAGGACTCGTCCGGCGCCCATCACGATCACGCGGTCGCACAAGACCTGTGCCTCTTGGAGCTCGTGGGTGACGAGCAGCACGCTTCGTCCGCTCCGACGTAGGCGCTGGACCGCGGCCCACACGTCGCGGCGCCCGGCGGGATCGAGTCCCTGGGTGAGCTCGTCGAGGATGACCAGCCGGGGCCGGTTGAGCAACGCCAGCACCAGGAACAGCCGCTGCCGTTCCCCACCGCTCAATGCAGCGAACGGTGACCGTCGCCGGGCGGCCAACCCGAACTCCTCCAAGAGGTCCGCGCCGTCGCCGAATCGCGCCTCGTCGAACAGGTCGACGGCTTCGGCGACCCGCAGGCGGTCAGGCAGCGATGCGTCCTGCAGTTGACTCCCCAGCAGGCGTCGCACCCGGACCCCTTGGGTCATCGGGTCCATGCCGAACACGCGCAGCGTCCCCGCGTCGGGGCGACGCAAGCCTTGGATGCACTCGACGGTGGTCGTCTTTCCGGCGCCGTTGGCGCCGATCAGCCCGACGATCTCACCCGTTCGGACCGCAAGGTCGAGCCCATCGACCACCACGCGATCCCCGTAGCTCTTGCGCAACCCGGCAACGGTCACCACTTCGTCATCGACTTCGAAATCGGTCATGGCTCGATGGTGCACCCCGTGGCGACCGGGCGACTCAGCCCACGGCTCGAACCTTGCCTCCACCCCTGGGTGGATGAGGGTCCGTTCCGATCGCGCCTCGGCCCCAGCACGCGTCGCATGGCCCAGACGTGGCCCTCGCAGGCTCAGGCGCTGCGCGTGTGGTCCAGGGCCCTACGGATCTCGTGGGCGAGGACGTAGGGCTCACCGACCTTGACCATGTGGGCGAAGTACAGCTGCGGGGTCTCGGCTGTCTCCTGGTTGTAGAGGCAGCCGACGTGGAAGGCGTCCTTCCGCATCGTGGCGACGACCCGTTGGATCTCGTCGCTCCGAAGCGAGAAGTCCGGGGCGACGGCGGCAACGTGACCGACGAAGTCGAGCGGCTTGATCTCGATCACGGTGGAGATGTTGGCCTCCGGTGAGACCTGGATGCCGTCCACGACGATCGTGTCGTTTCGGGGGACCGTCACCGTCACGACCCCTTCGTCGCCGACCTCAGCGTCGCCGTGCAGGATGGCTGCGAGACGATCCGGGTCGAGACTCGTGGTGGGGTGTTCGGGCGGGGTCTGGGGCAGCGGCGTCGAGGTCGCGGCGAGCACCTTGCGGACGCTGCGCGCCAACTTGCGCGGCGTTCCCGTGCCGCGGAAGTGGATGAACCAGATCTGCGGATCCATGTCGTCGTAGTGCTGGTGGAAGGCTTGGAAGACGAGGTCGTTCTCGATGATCGCGTCGATGACCGGGTTCGTTTCGTCGACCTTCAATGCGAGGTCACCGTTGAAGAAGGCCCGTCCGCCGTGAAGCGGCTGGAACGTGAGCGTCCCGTCCACCTCGAAGGCAGGCGTGAACGTGACCCCCATCGGGCCCTTCACATCGCCGATGTCGTCGCGCGAGATGCCGATGCTCAAGACCCCGCCGCTGACCGATCCCTCGGCCTCCACGATCTCCTCGATGTCGTGGACCGGCAGGTGGCCGTGGTGGTGTTCCGAGGCGACGGACGCGGCGGCGCCCGCTGCCCCATCGAACAGAGGCGACGCAGCGAGGAGCACGCCGCCCACGGCGCCGCCGGTGGCCGCAAGCGCCTGGCGACGGCTCTTCTTTTGGGGGGATCGGTCGACCATCAGTGCCTCCTATCGCGGGATGTCGCCCGGCACTGCCCGCCCCGCCGATCGCCAAACCGCTGAGCATCGGGAAGGCCGAGTTCACGAACACCGTCTCCCTCCTCGAGGCCGGCGCCACGCAACCCTCCGAGGTGTTCGCCCTCATGGTGCTCACCTCCGGCCCCTACGCGGCGCGGTTCTCCTAGGCCCACACCCGACGCCCGACTGCCTCCTCGCGGGATCGACGCGGACCGACCTGGTTCCGGCCCTTCGGCTCCTCGGTGCGCTACTCGTTCGGGGCGAGGCCGCCGGTGGGGTCACTGCTGAGGCGTTGGGCGATGTACACGGGGATGATCGACAGGGTGATGACCACCACGGCCACGACGTTCACGATCGGCAACTGGTTGGGTCGGAACATGTTGTTGAAGATCCACTGCGGCAGGGTCTGGTCGCCGGGACCGGCGGTGAACGTCGTGACCACGATCTCGTCGAACGAGAGGGCGAACGCCAACAGGCCGCCGGCGGCGAGCGCCGAGCGGATCAGCGGGAAGGTGACGAACCGGAACGTCTGGAACAGGTCGGCCCCCAGGTCCGCCGATGCCTCGTCGACGTTGGGTGCGAGCCGTCGGAGGCGGGCGACCACGTTGTTGAACACCACCACGATGCAGAAGGTGGCGTGGGCCAGCACGATCGTGAGGTAGCCGAGGTCCAGCCCGACCTGGCGGAAGGCGGCGTTGAGGGCGACGCCGGTGACGATGCCGGGCAGCGCGATCGGCAACAGGATGAGCAGCGACACGGTGTCGCGGCCGAAGAAGCGGAAGCGGTTGACCGCGTACGCGGCCAGGCTTCCGAGGACGAGCGCCACCACCGTGGCGAGAGCGGCGACGCGCAACGAGGTGAGCAGCGCCTCGCGCGGGCCCGACGCCCGGGCCGCGGCGTGCCACCACTTCGTACTGTAGCCGGGCGGTGGCCAGGTGAACGACTTGGAGGAGCTGAACGAGAGGACCGCGATCACCACCAGCGGCACGTACAGGAACGCGAGCACCAGGGCGGTGAGGCCACGGAGGACCCAGCGAGCCGGCGTGGAGACGAGCATCAGAGGTTTTCCAGCGCGCCGCTGCGCCGGACGATGAGGAGGAACGCCACCATGATCAGGATCGGCACGATGGCGAACGCGGCAGCTCCCGGGATCAGGCCGGCGCCGAAGTCTCGGTAGACGACGTTGCCGATCAGCTGGGCCTTGCCGCCCACGATCTGGACGGTGATGTAGTCGCCGAGCGACAACGAGAAGGTGAAGACGGCACCGGCGAGGATCGCCGGCTTGAGCAGCGGCAGCACGACCGACCGGAAGGTCCCGACCGGGCGGCTCCCGAGGTCGCCCGCGGCGTCGAGCAAGGAGTTCGGCAGCTTCTCGAGGCCGGCATAGATCGGAAGCACCATGTAGGGCAGCCACAAGTAGGCGAGCACCACCACCGCGCCGGATACCCCGAACCCGGGTGAGACGCCGAACGCCTTCCTCAAGACGCCGCCTTCGGGATCCAGGATGACCCGCCAGCAATAGGCCTTCACCAGGTAGCTCGCCCACAGGGGCAGCACGATCGCCACCGCGAGCGCCCGCCGGGTCCGCGGCGAGGCCACCTTGGCCATGAAGAACGCGATGGGGAGCGCGAGCGCGAGGTCGATCACGGTGACCGCGAACGCCACGCCGACCGTGCGCTGGGTGACGACGCGAAGCGTTCGGTTGGTGACGAGCTCGTGCAGGTTCGTCGTGCTGGTGGTGTGCACGAGGTTCCCGGTGAACGGGTCGGTCGTGTACAGCGCGGTCACCAGGAGCGCGGCGAGCGATCCCAGGTAGACGAGCACCAGCCAGGTCAGCGGAGCTCCAAGCAGGCTCGCGAGCTCCAGGCGGGGGTGGCGCGAGAGCACCCGCGACGCGCGCCGCCCGATCCCCTTGCGAGGAGGGGGCGGCGCGATCGTCGAGGGCGGGGCCGTCACCGGGTCAGGAACCCCGGAGGTCGTTCCAGGCCTTGGTCCATTGCTGGTAGTCGATGCAGTCGTCACCACTGCCGTCGAGGCACTTCTTCGTCGGCGTGGTCCAGTAGTGCAGCTGGGCGGCGAAGTCGGCGTCGGTCGCGTGGAACTGGTCGCAGAAGCCCTTCTCGGTTTCGGTGCAGGCCTTCGGGTTGGCGGGGGCTTCACCGAAGTACTGGGCCACCTGGGCCTGGACCGAGGGCGAGGTGATGTGGTCGAGCCAGCGGTACATGCAGTTCGGGTGCTTCGCCTTCGAGGAGATCATCCACGTGTCCGACCACGCGGTGGACCCCTCGCTCGGGAGGATGGTCTTCACCGTCCCGGCCTTCGCGCCCTCCACCGTGTTGGCGATGACCTGCCAGGTGGTGCCCAGCACGAGGCTTCCCTTCTGGAAGGCGTCGGCCGCCTTCAGGTAGTCGGACCAGTACTCGCCGATGTTCGCCTTCTGCGTCTCCAGCAGCTTGACCGCGGCGTCGAACTGGTCCTGCTTCAGCGCGTACGGGTCCTTGATCCCGAGCTTGGTGTCGTGCTTCATCAGGTAGAGCGCGGCGTCGGCGATGTAGATCGGCGAGTCGTAGGCGGTGACCTTGCCCTTGTACGGGGAGTTCTTGTCGAACACGACCGACCACGACGTGGGGGCCGGGCTCACCGTCGCCGGGTTGTACATGAGGAGGTTGGCGCCCCACCCGTGCGGAATCCCGTAGTTGACGCCGTCCTGCGAGTTGTATTGCGTGTCCTTCAGGAACGGGGAGATGTCGGCGTAGTTCTTCACCAACTTGGTGTTGACGGGGGCCACGTCGCCGCCGGCGATGAGGCGGAGCGTTGCGTCACCGGAGGCGGACACGCCGTCGTACTGCCCCGTCTTCATCAGCTGGACCATCTCGTCGGAGGTGTTGCCGATCTTGACGTTGACCTTGCAGCCGCTGTCCTTCTCGAAGGCCGACACCCAGTCGACCTTCGGGTCGCTGGAGCCGTCCTCGGCGTAGCCGGCCCAGGCGATGATGTTGAGCGCGCCCTCGCCTTTGCTGAGCTTGGTCGGGGCCTTCGCGGTGTCCTTCGCGTTGGAGTCGCTGCTCCCGCAGCCCGCGGCGGCGAGTGCCACCACCGTGACCATCGCGAGCACGGCCAACGGGCGTTTCGTCCTGTAGGGCTTCATGGGTCCTCCTGGGTGGGTCCGGCACTGGTGATGGCGGTGACCTGCTCGTCGGTGAGCTGGTCGGCGCCCTTCGGCAGGACGCGGTCGTGGCGGCGATCCCATGCCAACCGCACCGCCGTGCCCTGCTGGTTCCGCGCGTCCGGATCGGACGTGGAGCGGTTCTGTTCGACGGCGAGGATCTCGCCGCCACCATCGAGGTCGACGAGCAAGCGCGTGCGCTCGCCCAGGTAGCGAGACGACCGGATGCGCCCGGTGGCGCGGATCTCGCCGTCGCCGGGGTCGGGCGCGACGTCGACCGAGAGGACACGGATCTTCTCGGGTCGGACGGTGAACGACTCCGGGGTGCCCCGCAGGCGCGTGGCGAGGTCGCCTTCGATCACGTTCGACGTGCCCACGAACCGAGCGACGAACGCGGACGCCGGGCGCTCGTAGACCTCGTCGGGCGTCCCCACTTGCTCGAGCCGGCCGTCGGAGAACACCGCCAGCCGGTCGCTCATCCCCAGGGCCTCGTCCTGGTCGTGGGTCACGTAGATGAAGGTGATGCCCACCTCGGCCTGGATGCGCTTGAGCTCGAGCTGCATCTCTTCGCGGAGCTTGAGGTCGAGGGCGCCGAGCGGCTCGTCGAGCAGCAACACCTTGGGTCGGTTGACCAGTGCCCGGGCGAGGGCCACCCGCTGGCGTTGGCCGCCGGAGAGCTGGTTGATCTTGCGGGTGCCGAAGTCGTCGAGCCGCACCATCGAGAGCGCGTCGGTCGCTCGGGACCGGCGCTCGGGCTTGGCGACCCGCTTGACCTTCAACCCGTACTCGACGTTCTCGCCCACGGTCAGGTGGGGGAACAGCGCATAGTCCTGGAAGACCGTGTTCACGTCACGTTCGTACGCCGGCTGACCGGCCACGTCGCGTCCCTGCAGGAGGACCTCGCCCGAGGTCGGCTGCTCGAACCCGGCGATCATCCGCAGGCACGTCGTCTTGCCCGATCCCGACGGCCCGAGCAGGGAGAAGAACTCCCCGGCGCCCACCGCCAGGTCGATGTGGTCGACCGCGGTCACGCCACCGAATCGCTTGGAAACCCCCACCAATTCGACGTCATCCGTCGTGTCCAGCGACAACGGACCCCCTTTCCGCAGCATCGAGACGATGTGGCGTGTCCGGGAAGGTACCAGTCGCCCGTTCCGCGAGCATCGGATCCGCAGTTGGATGCGGTGCCGCCGATGGCTCGCTGGCTGCGCCGCTCCTTGTTCGTCGGCGAGCTCAGGTGATCGTCTGGACGAGCTCGGAGGTCGTCACCGAACCGGCATGGGTCTCGTCGCCCCCATAGCGAGCGGTCAGCACGTAGGTGCCGGGTGTCGGGAACGTCGACACGAACGTGAACAGCAGCTTGCCCGAGACGAGCGAGCCGAGGGCGAACACGTTCGCCGCCAAGCCCCACCCCACACGCTCGATCGCCTGGGAGTTGGCTCCTTGATCGAAGGCTTGCGGAACTACGAGTGCAGCGCTAACGGCTGGCATGACTCCACCTTTCCCGTGGGATCGCTGCCTCCACGAAACCCGGGGCGCCCCAGCGCATCCTGCTCGCCGGCGGCACCAACCCCAACTACCAGACTCCAACCGTCACGAGCATCCGTGCTCGCCGGCCCAGGCCAGTCGCGTGGAGCCACTTTTGGCCGAATGCCGGGTACGTTGAGCCTCTGCCGGACAGATCTTGGGAAGCGGGCTACCTTCGCCGTGCGATCGGACTAGGCGAATGGGGATGGCGAATTGAAGACGAAAGTCGCCTTTGTCGGCTTGGTGGTTTGTGTGCTTCCGGCGGCAGCGTGCGGGTCGAACCCGAGCACGCATGTTGCGACAAGCCACAACTCCACGGCTCAGCAGCCTCTCGGGTCTGGCCAGGCTCCCAAGGAGCCGGCCGACTGGGTCCTCCTGCGCGATGCTGCCACCACGACGACGACTGCGAAGGTGGAGGGAAGCACGACGCTTCCTCCATTGCCGACCGACGTCGATGTGCCAGAGAAGGTCACACGCGACGACCAAGGCAAGGTTGACGCGGTGCTCCAAGCGATCACCATTCCGGGCGAATTCCGATCCACCCGCACAATCGCATTCACCGAGTCGGGGCAGCGGCTGGTGAGCGCACAGTTTGTAGGAGGGTCGGTCTCGTTCAACCTGAGCTGGAGGCAGCTCACGGAGCCGATCACGATGCCGCCCGGCACCGAAGCAGCAGTGAAGAGTGGTGCTGCCGTCCACGCAACCGTCGATGGCCTCGACATCTACATCCACCAGATTGGAGACGCCACTGCCGGCATTAGTGCCTATCAGTTCCAGGCCGTCAACCAATACGGCCGGATCGTGCAGGGCTCGATTCGAGGGCTGTCAGTGAAGGATGACGATGCGCCGCCATTCGGGCCCGAGCAACTCGCTCCTTTGGCAAAGGCGGTCCTCTGACATGAAGAAGGCCGCACGAATCGCAACAAGCGTTGCCGTCGCCCTCCTCCCTGTCGTCGCATTGCCAAGCGAAGATCACCAGCTTTCCGCTCCGAGCGACACGTCAGCTCGGACGAATACTTGGTGCTGAACTGGTCGTACCACCCGATCACCGACTGCACGTCGGCCTCGGCGGCGCTGCCCCCCAGGTGAGACACATCTTCGCCGTCCAGGAGGACTCGCCGTGGGGGCCCGCGTCTCGCCATTGATGAACGCGAACCGCTGTTGGCCGACCGAAGTCATGGCCTCTGTCCCGCGCAAGATGCAGATGTTCAGCGGCCGACCCGTATGAGCAAGCTGTGTCGGACCCCTCTGGGCCCGACGATCCGGCGGCGACGGTGGGTTTCGCCGCCGGGGGCCCGACCAACACGGTCGCCCACCCGATTGCGCCGTTGGGCCTGGCGACGCGCGCAGCCCTCGCTGGCGAGGCACCAACGCGTGTACATCGCCGACGGTCCCGCCCCCACCGGCCGCCTCGCCGGGATCCCACGCCCGTCGCCTTCGCCGGCCGATCGAGGTCGCCACGCCCGGTGCCCCCTCCGGTCGAGGGCGCCCCATCGAGCTGCCCGACCAGGGCATCGTGGCCCGGCGGGGAGAACTCCCGGGATTTCTCCGGCGCGGGTGTCGATTTGGGCGATGCGGTTCGTGGAGAGGGTGAGCAGTGCATCGGCACTGTCGAACCCGGAAGGACCCTCCATGGCCGCCATCACCCCCACGACCACGACCTCCACCCCCGACGCGTCGACGACGACCTCGCCCCTGCCGCGCGCTCTCTCGTCGTTGCGCAAGGTCACCGTCGGTGTCGGCCTGATCGCCGCCACGGTCACGACGGCGGTCGCCGCCACCGTCCACGCCGCCGGCGTCTCGTTCGAGATCGACGGCGAGATGATCCCGCTGCTCGGCTTCGCGCAGATGGCCTTCCTCGGGGCCGTGATCGGCGGACTGCTGGCGGGCTCGTTCAACAAGCGCAGCGCCCACCCTCACCGTCGGTTCCTCCAGGTGACCGCGGCCCTCACGGTGCTCTCCTGCATCCCTTCGGTCGCCCTCCCGCCCGCCCTGGGCACCAAGCTCGGGCTCGTGCTCGCGCACCTCGTCGCCGCCGCGATCGTCGTCCCCGTCCTCGCCCGGCGACTCGCCGACTGACCAACCGACCCCATCGAACCTTCGGGTCAAGGAGAATCCCACCATGCCCCAGTACCTCGTTTCCGTCT
>JAOBWM010000010.1 GCA_025463365.1 Acidimicrobiales bacterium | reverse complement strand
CCGCCTCCGGGACCTTCAAACGGTTGGTGTCGACCTTGACGCTCGGACCCATCGTCGGGGAGACGGAGATCTTGCGGATGTAGCGGCCCTTGGCCGACGCCGGCTTGGCCCGCTGGAGCTCGTCGAGCACGGCGCGGAAGTTGTCCTCGAGCGCCTGCGGCTCGAAGCTCACCTTGCCGAGCGGGACGTGCACGTTGCCGTAGCGGTCGGTGCGGTACTCGACCTTGCCGCCCTAGAACTCGGCGACGGCCTTCGCCACGTCGGTGGTGACGGTGCCGGTCTTGGGGTTGGGCATCAGGCCACGGGGGCCGAGCACGCGGCCGAGACGACCGACGATGGGCATCTGGTCGGGGGTGGCGATGGCCAGGTCGAAGTCGAGCATGCCGCCCTCGACCTCGGCGGCGAGGTCTTCGGCGCCCACGAACTCGGCGCCGGCCTCACGGGCGGCCGCCGCGGCGTCGCCCTGGGCGAACACCGCGATGCGCACGTCCTTGCCGGTGCCAGCCGGCAGGGCGACGGTGCCTCGCACCATCTGATCGGCCTTGCGGGGATCGACGCCGAGGCGGACCACCAGCTCGATCGTCTCGTCGAACGCGGCCGGAGCCAGGCCCTTGGCGAGGGCGAGCGCCTCGCCGACGCCGTGGAGGGCGTCGTTGTCGTAGCGCTTCTTCGCGTCGGAGTACTTCTTGCCTTGCGCCATGGTGTGGCTCCCTCGGTGGATCGGCCGCCGGGCGAGGTCGTCCCGGTCGAGCCGTGGTGGCTCACCCGCGGTTGCGGGCGAGGTGGACTACTTGACGGCGATGCCCATCGACCGGGCGGTGCCGGCGATGATCTGCTCGGCGGCCTCGAGGTCGTTGGCGTTGAGGTCGGGCAGCTTGATCTTGGCGATCTCGGTGATCTGCGCCTTGGTGACCGAGCCGCCGGACTCCTTGCCAGGGTTCGACGAGGCCTTGGCGACACCGGCCGCGTCACGCAGCAGGTTCGAGGCCGGCGGGGTCTTGGTGATGAAGGTGAACGAGCGATCCTCGAAGACCGTGATCTCGACCGGGACGATCGTGCCGCGGCTGCCTTCCGTCTGGGCGTTGTAGGCCTTGCAGAAGTCCATGATCGCGACGCCGTGCGGGCCGAGCGCCGTGCCGACCGGCGGCGCGGGCGTTGCCTGACCAGCCGGGATCTGGATCTTCACGACGGCCTTGACCTTTTTCTTGGCCATGGTTCTGCTTGCTCCTACGAAACTTGGGGACGGGCGAGCGTAGGCAGTGGGCCTACAGCTTCGCCACCTGAGAGAAATCGAGCTCGACCGGGGTCTCCCGGCCGAAGATGTTCACGAGGACCTTGACCTTGAGTTGGTCCTCGTTGATCTCGACGATCTGGCCGCTGAAATCAGCGAACGGACCTTCCTTGACGCGGACCGTCTCGTTGATCTCGTACTCGAGACGGGGACGGGCCTTGCCGGGTGCGGTCTCCTCACCCTCGGGCTTCACCCGCAGGAAGGTCTCGACCTCCTTGCGGCGCAGCGGCGAGGGCTTGGTGCCCTGGCCGACGAAGCCGGTCACGCCCGGGGTGTTGCGGATCACGTACCAGGAGTCGTCGTCGAGGTGGCAGCGCACGAGCAGGTAGCCCGGGAACATCTTCTTCTGGACGACGACCTTCTTGTTGTTCTTGAACTCCACGACGTCTTCCATGGGGATGACGACCTCGTGGATGCGTCCCTCCATGTTCATGGACGACGTCCGGGCTTCGAGGTTCTGCTTGACCTTCTTCTCGTAGCCCGACTGCGTGTGCACGACGAACCACTTGCCCGGCCGGTCGGCCGGGTTGTCGTCGGGGACGGATTCCAAGAGCAGGTCCTCGGCGTCGATCGCCGGGGCGAGGATCTCGCCCGTCTCCGGATCGACGGCCGGCGGTGCCGCGGCGGCGGCATCCTCAGGCGGGGCGCTGGGCGCGGGCGCCTCGGGCGCCTCGGCGGCTGGGCTGAGGTCGACCGGCGGGGTCGCCGCGTCGGACTCGACGGCGGCAGCGCCGGCGTCGGGCTCAGTGGTGTCGGAGGATTCGTCGAAGGTCATGGGTGAGGCACCGTTGGCGAGGGAAGCGGGGACCGGGCCAGGGTCATTGGTCGATGATCCAGAGCACGATCTTGGAGAACCCGTAGTCGAGACCGGCGATCATCGCGGTGAGCACCACGAGGAAGACGAGCACGATCACCGAGAGGTTGATGGTCTCGCTGCGGGTGGGCCACGCCACCTTGCGCATCTCGGCGTTGACCTCGCGCACGAACTCGCGGGGCTTGGTGCGCGGTTCGCGCTGCGCGTTCGGCGAGGGCGCGGGGCGGCGGGCGCCCGGCTTCGGCGCACCGTCGTCGCCCAGCTCACCCTGGCGCTGCAGGCGTCGCTTGGTCTCTCGGTTCATCGCCATTGCGGGCCTCGGCGCGTGGTGGGAAGGGACGTGGAGCAGGGCAGGAGGGACTCGAACCCGCAACCGCCGGTTTTGGAGACCGGTGCTCTACCAATTGAGCTACTGCCCTCGGGAGGTTCTTGCTCGGCCGACCACCTTAGGCTCTTGCGGGAGGGCGGCCAACTCGGCCAGACGGCCCCCGTCGGCGGCGTCGGGCCCCGATCGTGGCAGGCTGGCCCGGTGGACTCGAGCCCGACGGAACCCGTCGATCCCCCCAAAGAGGGCGTAACGCCCCACCTGGTGGCGAGGTCGGACGCAGCGATGCGGTTCGCTGACCCCTCCACGGCCCTGGTCGATGATCTCGTCGACGCAGCCCGGGCGGGTGACCACGTCGCCTTCGAGGAGCTGGTCCGCCGGACCTACGCCGACACCTACACGTTGGCCCGCCGGCTCGTCTCCGACGAGGAGGATGCCCGCGATGTCGTCCAGGAGGCCTACCTGCGGGCCTACCGCTCGATCGGGCGGTTCCGGGGCGACGCCCAGTTCTCCACCTGGCTCTACCGCATCACCGCCAACTGCGCCTCCACCCACCTCGGGCGGCGGCGTCGGCACCGCCACGATGAGCTCGACGAGGAGGTGGACGTGCCCGACACCAGCCCCGACCACGACCCGGCCGCGATGGCGACGGCCTCCCTCCTGCGCGACCGGCTCGAGGCCGCCATCGCGGAACTGCCCCCACGCCTTCGGGCCGTCGTCGTGCTCCGCGACATCTACGACCTCAACCACGCCCAGATCGCCGAGGAGCTCGGCATCACCGAGTCGGCCGCCAAGGTCCGGTTGCACCGCGCCCGCCGTCGCCTCCGCACCCAGGTGTTCCCGCTGCGCGGCGAGGAGCCGCTCGACCACGAGGTGGAGGACCAGGCCCATGCTTCCTGAACGCATCCGCGACCGACAGGCGCCGACCGAGCCCTGCACCGCTGTCGCCGCCGCGCTGCCTGGCGTCGTCGACGGCTCGATCCGGCTCGACCGGGCCGACCGTCGCCACGTCGAGCAGTGTCTCCGCTGCCAGGCCGAGCTGGCGCAATATCGCAAGCTCCTGCGGGCCATGCAGGCACTGCGCACGTCGACGGCCCCGGTGCCCACCGGCCTCGTGACGGATGTGCTGGCGCACCTCGAGGCGGCCGGTGAACGCTCCGCGGTGCGGGCCGCACTGACCGGCCGCAAGGTCGCCTACCTCGGCGGGATCGCCGCCGCCACGGCTGCGGCCGGTGCCGGCGCTGCCATCGTGTTGGTGAGCCGCGGCCGCAAGGGCCGCCTCCCCCTCGCCGGCTGATCGGCCGGCGAGGCATCCTGTCCGGCTCCGGCTCCGGCACCGTCGCCGTCGTGCTCGCCGGGGGTGCGGGGACTCGGTTCACTGGCCCGGGCCACAAGCTCCTCGCTCCGCTCACCGATGGCCGCACCGTGCTGGCGGTGGCCGTCGGCCAAGCCGTGGAGGCGGCCATCGGGCCGGTCGTCGTCGTAGCTGGCGCGTTGGGATCCGACGAGCTGGTCGCGCTGCTCGGCGACACGGTGACGGTCGTGCCCAATCCTGCCTGGCGGTCAGGGCAGGCGTCCTCGCTGCGGGTCGGGGTGGACTGGGCCCGAGCCTCGGGCGCCACCGCGGTCGTCGTCGGCCTAGGCGACCAACCCGGCCTGGACCCCGAGGCGTGGCGCTCCGTCGCCGCCGCCTGCGGCACCCCGATCGCGCGAGCGACCTACGACGGACGCCCCGGCCACCCGGTTCGCCTCGACGCGGCCATCTGGGACCTGCTGCCCACGTCCGGAGACCGAGGCGCGGCCCAGCTCCTGCGGGAACGCCCCGACCTCGTCACCGAGGTGGCCTGCCCCGGCGTCCCCGGCGACATCGACACCGCCGAAGACCTCACCACCTGGCCACCCCAGCCCTAGCGCCCCCCCACCCAGGGACGATCCGGCTTGCCGGTCGTCCCTGAGCAGGCAGCGCGGCGTCAGCCGCTCCAACCAGTTCGAGGAGGGGAGCGAGCGCAGCGAGCTCCCCGACGAGAGGGAGCTACTTGATGATCTTGGTGACGCGGCCGGCGCCGACGGTACGGCCACCCTCACGGATGGCGAACCGCCGGCCCTCATCCATGGCGATCGGCGCGATCAACTCCACCGTCATCTGCGTGTTGTCACCAGGCATGCACATCTCGGTGCCCTCCGGCAACGAGATCGTCCCCGTCACATCAGTGGTCCGGAAGAAGAA
>JAOBWM010000051.1 GCA_025463365.1 Acidimicrobiales bacterium | reverse complement strand
GTCCATGTGGTCGATCTCGATCACGTCATCGGCCAGCGCCTCGTAGCGGTCGCGGCGGGTCGCTGCCATCTCGGTGAGCACGGCGAGGGGATCGGAGCCCAGCAGCGGGCGGTGGTCGTGGGGGCCGACCCGGGCGGCGAGGGTTGCCGGCGTCGCATCCAGCCAGATCACGAGCACCGACCGGTCTGTCAGCGCGTCGGCGACCTCCGCCTCGAGGACGGCGCCCGCGGGCACGGCGACCACGACCGGTTCGGCGGTTTCCAGCGCCTCCAGGACGGCCGCGGCCTCCCGGGGCCGGTAGCCCTCCTCTCCCTCCCGCTCCCACAGCTCACGCACCGTGTGTCCGGTGGCGCCGACGATGACGTCGTCGATGTCGCGGAACGTCCAGCCCAGGTGGTGGGCCAGCGCCCGGCCGAGCGTCGACTTTCCCGTCGCCATGAGGCCGATGAGGGCGACCCGATCGGTCATCTCGGTCGCGAAGGTCGGACCCGCCGGTGCTCGTCGATCACGTGGCCCTCCTGCTCGAGCAGCGGGCGCTGCACCGCGGCATGGCTGCGATACAGCCGGCCGTCCGACGGCACGACCCGCCACCACGGGAGGCCCATCGCAGCTCGCAGCACGTTGGCGACCGCCTGCGCGCTGCCGGGCCGCCCGGCCTCCGCGGCCAGCTCGCCGTAGCTGGCGAGGTCGCCCGATCGAAGGCCGGCGACCAGCTCCATGACCGACCGCTGGAACGTGGTCGGCTCGTGGTGGTCGGGCCACGGCGCGGCGCCCGGCGGTGGGGGACCGCCCGCCACTGCGGCACGTCGACAGGCCATGGGTCCCGCCTACCCGCCGCTGGCCACGAACGACCCGCGAGAACCACCCGTCGGATGTGGTTGGTCGCCGGGACGGGCGGGTAGCGAACCGTGGTCCTCGAGCCAGCTTCCAAGGAGCAGCCCATGACCGCCGTAGACGAGTCAAAGCCGGATGCCATCGCGTTCCTCGAAGCGCAGCACGCAGAGATCCGCTCCTTGTTCAACCAGGTACAGCAGGCCAACGAGGCCGACAAGGCCGAACTGTTCCAGTGCCTCGTGCGCCTGCTCGCCGCGCACGAGACGGCGGAGGAGGAGGTCGTCCACCCGGCGGCGCGGCGAGGTGCAGCGGGGGAGCAGGTGGTGGAGGAGCGCCTCTCGGAGGAGTCGTCGGCCAAGCAGGCGCTGGCAGAGCTGGAGAAGCTCGGCGTCGACGACGCTGGGTTCGACGAGCGCTTCGCCGAGTTCCGCGCCGCGGTGGACCGCCACGCCACGAACGAGGAGAACCAGGAGTTCCCGCTCCTTCGGGCCGAGCGCGACGGCGACGCCCTCGCAGCCATGGGTGAACAGCTGCGGGTCGCGGAACAGGTCGCGCCCACCCACCCCCATCCTCACGGTCCCGACGGAGCGTTGGGCAACTTGATGGTCGGCCCCTTCGCCGCCATCGCCGACCGGGTTCGTGACGCCCTGAAGGGCCGCTGATGGCCGCCACGAGGAAGGCCCGGGCAGGCAAGGCGCCGGCGGCGGCCGAGAAGGCGTCTCCGGCCAAGAAGGCAGCCAAGACCACCCCGGCCAAGAAGACGGCTCGCAACACCGCGCCGCGGAGCTCGCCGGCTGAAGCCCTCGGCGGCGGACGGACCGAGGCGACCTCGCCGCGCTGGGCGCAGGAGGGTGACGCCGTGACGACGGCGTTCGGCACGCCGATCGAGGACACCGACAACAGCCTCCGGGTCGACTCGCGCGGGCCGACCCTGCTCGAGGACTTCACGCTCCGCGAGAAGATCATGCACTTCGACCACGAGCGGATCCCCGAGCGGGTGGTCCACGCCCGAGGGGCCGGCGCCCACGGCACGTTCCAGGTGATCGAACCGCTCGACGACATCACCTGCGCGCCGTTCCTCACCGACACCGCTCGCACGACCCCGGTCTTCGTCCGCTTCTCGACCGTCGCCGGCTCCCGAGGGTCGGCCGACACGGCTCGTGACGTGCGGGGGTTCGCGACCAAGTTCTACACAGCGGAGGGGAACTTCGACCTGGTGGGCAACAACATCCCGATCTTCTTCATCCAGGACGGGATCAAGTTCCCCGATCTCATCCACGCGGCGAAGCCCGAGCCCGATCGGGAGATCCCCCAGGCCCAAACCGCTCACGACACGTTCTGGGACTTCGCCTCGCTGCAGGCCGAGTCCACCGCGATGCTGCTGTGGATCATGTCCGACCGCGCCATCCCGCGGTCGTTCCGGATGATGGAGGGGTTCGGCGTCCACACGTTCCGCCTCTACACCGACAGCGGCACGACCACGCTGGTCAAGTTCCACTGGAAGCCGGCCCTCGGCGTGCACGGGCTGGTGTGGGAGGAGTCCCAGCGGCTCGGCGGCATCGATCCCGACTTCCACCGTCGGGACCTCTGGAACGCGATCGAGGCCGGGGCGTATCCGGAGTGGGAGCTCGGCGTCCAGGTGATGCCCGACACGCCAGAGCAGACGTTCGAGGGGATCGATCTGCTCGACCCCACCAAGCTGGTGCCCGAGGAGCTGTGCCCCGTCCGGACGGTCGGCCGGTTGAAGCTCGACCGCAACCCGGCGAACTTCTTCGCCGAGACCGAGCAGATCGCGTTCCACACGGGCCACCTGGTGCGGGGCGTCGACATCACCGACGATCCGCTGCTGCACGCCCGGATGTTCTCCTACGTCGACACGCAGCTCACCCGTCTCGGCGGCCCGAACTTCGAACAGATCCCGATCAACCGGCCGCACGCGGCCGTCAACAACGAGCAGCGAGACGGCTTCGGCCAGCAAGCGATCCATCAGGGCCGCGCGGCGTATGCGCCCAACTCGGTGGGCGGGGGCTGCCCGGTCGCCATCGGTGACGCGGGCTACGTGCACGTTCCCCAGCCCGTCGAGGGCGTGAAGCGCCGGGAGCGGGCCAGCTCCTTCGCCGACCACTACTCCCAGGCCACCCTGTTCTGGGACAGCATGACGCCCGTCGAGCAAGACCACATCGTGGGTGCGTTCTCCTTCGAGCTCGGGAAGGTCTCCGACGAGCAGATCCAGGATCGTCAGCTCGCCAACCTGGCCAACGTCGATGCCCAGCTCTGCGAGCAGGTGGCCGCCAACATCGGGCGCCCCATCCCGAAGGCGGCGCCGGTCGAGCTCGCCGTGGAGCCACCGATCGACCAGTCGCCGGCGCTGTCGATGGTCATCGCCGAACCCGGGGCCGTGGACGGGCGCGTGGTTGGGATGCTCGTGGGCGACGGGGTCAAGGCGACGTCGGTGGACAAGGTGGCCCAGGCGCTCACCGCGGCCGGCGCCATCTTGCAGGTGATCGGCCCGCGCGGCGGCACGATCGGGAGCGTGGAGATCCACCACACCTTCCACACCTGCGACTCGGTGCAGTTCGACGCCCTCGTCATCGATCCCAGCGCCGCTGAGATCATCGTCGAGGATCGCAAGCCGCTGGTGATGGTGCAGGAGGCCTACCGACACCACAAGGCCATCGGCGCCCTCGGCGATGGGCAAGCGTTGCTCGAACTCGGGGGGCTTGATGCCGAGGCGCCCGGCGTGGTCGTCGACAGCAATGGCGCCAAGCGGTTCACCGACGCGCTGGTGGAGGCCGTGGGCTGGCATCGGCACTGGGAACGCGTGGTCTGAGCCCGTCGGCCCGCTCGATGGCTTCGAGCAACGCCAGCTCCGCCTCGACGTGGGCGGGCACGACCCTGCGCTCGCGCCACGCGGCGGGTGAGGCAACCACCGCGCGAGCGAGCGCATCCCGCGCGGTGCGGTCGGCCACCGCCGATCGGATGGACGCGGCGGTGGCGGCGACGGCGCGGCGCGCCGGGCGCCTCATCCAGTGGGTGAGAAGGGCGTTGCGCTGCTGCTGGACCATCCGCGCCGACGGATCCCGGCCCGCGGTCTCGGGCTGGTGCCGAACGGCGAGGGAGTCGACGTAGCGGACCGCCCAGCCGGCCGCGGCCAGATCCATGGCCAACGGGGCCTCCTCGCCGACGATGAACAAGGCTCGGGAGAAGCCGCCCACCGCGAGGAAGGCTGATCGCCGTACCGCCGCAGCACAGGCGAGGAAGCCCAGCACCGGCAACCCGGGCAGGCCCTGGGTTGCCGGTTCGTCCGCCAGGGGAGAGCGGTCCATGAGCGCACATGTCGGGTCGAGGCGTTCGTCGTGCCCGACCATGACGCGGGCCGCGACGAGGCCGATCCGAGGGTGGCGATCCAGCAGGTCGCCGGCTTGGCGGAGGGAGCCTGGACACCACCAGCTGTCGTCATCGTTGAATGCCACGAAGCGGGTCGAAGCCGTGGCGGCGCCGATGTTGCGGGCCGCGGCTCCTTCGTTCCGGTCGAGCACGATCACCAGCACCTCGGGGTGGCGAGCCCTGGTGGCGGTGACGGTGTCGTCGGTCGACGCGTTGTCCACCACGATCACCCGGGGCCGGTCTGCCGGATCGGCCGGTCCGAGCAGGTGATCCAACGCGGCCTGGAGCTGTCGGCACCGGTTGCGAGTGGCGATCACGACGGTCAAGGAGGCTCGGACGAAGTCGGCCCCGGGCGAAGACGCGTCGCCGATCACGCGATGCGAGCCGTGGAACAGCTCACGTCGACCGCATCGACGACCTGCTCGACGGTGATGTCGAGGAGGCCCGGATCGGTGGTCGCGGCGTGCGGGTCTCCATCGTTGCCGGCCCACAGGACGCGGTGGGGGCCGTTGTTCGGTGGCCCCCACCGCGATGGGCGCGTCGGGCCGAACAGCACCACGGACCGGGTGCGGTAGCCCGACGCGAGGTGAGCGGCGCCGGTGTCGCCGGACACGACGACCCGCGCATCAGCGATCAGCGCCGCGAGCTCGAGCACATCGGTGTGGCCGGCCAGGTCGGCGCGCGGATCGAGGGCGGCCCGAGCCGCGATGGAAGCGGTCAGACCGCCTTCGGTGCCCGATCCGGTGAGGACCACCCGGTGACCGTCGGCGGCGAGCCGCGACGCCAGGGCAGCCCAGCGCGATGCCGGCCACCGCCGGGCCGCCGCTGAAGCGCCGGGGTGCAGGACCGTCGCCCGGCGGACAGCAGGATCCCTCCGAGGATGGGCCAGGTCCAGGTCGTCGGGATCGGCCGCGACGCCTGCGCTCCGGACCAGCCGGCACCACCGGAACACCTCGTGCTCCTCGTCGAGCCATGCCGGGGCATCTGGCCCTTCCGGGTCGCTCGGGCCGGCGAAGGCGATCAGACGCGCGGGGGCGGTGGCGGCCAGGATCCGCGTCGACTCGGGGCCGCGGCCGTGGAGGTTGACCGCGACGTCGCAACCGGTGAGCTCCGCGGCGAGGGGCCGGAGCGCCTGGGCGGCGGCGAGCTCATCGATGGCCGGGCACAGCTCCAGCAGCGCCCGCTGCCACATCGGTGCGGCCAGCATCGTGCGATGGTCGGGGAACGCGGCTCGCAACGCCTTCCAGGCCGGCACGGCGCAGCAGAAGTCTCCGAGCCCGAGGGCCCGGAGCCCGAGCAGGCGCGGTGCGGTCACGGCCAGGTCCCCTCGGCGGGTCCGGTGATGACCAGCTCCTTCACCTCGACGCCGGCCGGACGGGAGAGTGCGAACACCACGGCCTGGGCCACGTCGGCGGGATCGGCCAGGCGGGCGTCGGGCGGTGGCGCGTACTGCTCGCTGCGCCCGTCGAAGAAGTGCGTCGACATGCCGCCCGGCGTGATCAACGTGACGCCGATGTCGTCTCGGAGCTCGGCCATCAGGGCGCGGGTGAACCCGACGACCCCGAACTTGCTCGCGCAGTAGGCCGTGCCGTCGCTCACCGCGTGGTGCCCGAGGGTGGATGCGACGGTGACCACGCGCCCGGACCGCTCGCGAAGGCAAGGGATCGCTGCCCGCAGGACGGCCGCGGTGCCGAGCAGGTTGACGGCGATCACCCGCTCCCAATCGTTGCGTGGCGTCGCCTCCAGCGGCCCCGGGGCATCGATGCCGGCGCACGTCACCACGGCGTCGATGCTGCCCAGGTCGTCGAGGACCTGCCGCACCGCGTTCTCGGCGTCGATCGTGCGGGCGAGGTCCACTTCCACGTAGGGGCAGTCGACGGCGTCGGGAGGTCGCCGGTCGAAGATGATGGCGTGGGCTCCCTCCGCCTCCAGCGCCGTGACGATGGCGGCACCGAGGCCGGAGGAGCCCCCGGTCACGATGACGTTCCACTGGTGCGGATCAGGCTCCACGGCGGGCCTCCTGGACGAGTCGGGTGGTGGATCGGCCGTCGAGGTAGGGGACGATGGCGACCTGGCCGCCCCACCGCTGGAGCACCTCGGCTTCGGGAAGGTCGACGCCGGCGTAGTCCCCGCCCTTGACGAAGATGTCGGGGCGAAGTCGTTCGAGGGCGGCCGCGGGCGTCGGCTCATCGAAGATGACCACGTCGTCGACGCAGCCGAGGGCGAGCAGGACCGACCGGCGGTCTCCCTCTGCCTGGAGCGGCCTGCCCGCCCCCTTCAGGCGGCGAACGGAGCGATCCGAGTTGAGCAGCACCACCAGGCGATCACCGAGTGACGCGGCGGCAGCCAGCAGGCCGACGTGCCCAGCGTGAAGCAGGTCGAAGCAGCCGCCGGTCGCCACGACCTGGGGTCGCGAGCGCCGTGGGGTCGGGATCGGCGCCGCCAGGGGATCACCCGGATGCCAGGTGGTCAGGGAGCTGGCGGCGCCGGCAGCCACGAACGCGCTGGCCGCGGCCGTGGCGTCCTCGACGGCTTCGGACAGCACCCGGCCAGCCGACAAGGCGACAACCGTTGCCGCCGCGAAGCAATCACCAGCTCCGCACGTGTCGCCTCTGCTCGTCAGGGCCGGCGTCACGAGCGGCGGAACCCCCGATCGGACCAGGACCGCGCCATCGCCCCCGAGGGTCACGGCCGCCGCACCCACCCGCCAGAGGCGGAGCAGTGTGGCCGCCCGAGCGACCGTGTCGGCCAGGGCGGACCGCTGGGGCGGGAGATCGGGCGTGAAGCGCGCGAGCTCGTTGCGGTTGGGCGTGACGACCGTGGTGCCTGGTGTCGGCGCGGTGCCCCGGGGGTGCGGGTCCCACACGACCGGACGGGCCGCAGCGGCAAGCGCGGCGCGGACGGCAGTCGCGCCGGCGACGCCCCGGCCGTAGTCCGCGACCAGGACCGCGCCGGCTCCATCGACGGCCGCGATCGCACTCGCCATGTTCCTGCCGACGACCTCGGTGGGGCTGTCGCGATCGACCCGGAGCAGACTCTGGTCGCCGGCGCGGACGCGGATCTTCTCAGGGGTGGCTCCGTCGAGCCCGAGGTCCACGACCTCGATGCCTGCTCGTTCGAGGTGGGAGGCCACCGCGGCGCCGGCCTCGTCGTCTCCCAGCGCGGTCACGAGCGTCACCGGTGCGCCTGCACGCGCCGCAAGCACGGCGGCGAGGCCGGCACCACCCGGACGTCGGTCTACGCCGGCCTCGTCGACGACCGGCACCGGCGCATCCGGGCAGATCCGGCTGACGGTGCCGACCACATCGACGTCGAGCAGGGCGTCGCCTACGACGACGATCGCTCCCTGTGCGGTCATCGCGCTGCCCCCGCTCCGGCGGCCGCGGCGGCCGCCGTCCCGACACCGAGTGCCGCGTCGACGGCCGCGCACAGGAGGTGGATGGCGACCAGGTGCACCTCCTGGACCGTCGACGTGGACAGGGCGTCCACGGCGACGGCCTCCCCGACCGCTCGGTGGAGGGGGTTGGGCGCCGGCCCGGTGAGTGCCCAGGTCGTCAGGCCGAGCGGGCCCGCCACCTCCGCGGCGGCCAGGACGTTCGCGCTACGGCCCGACGTCGAGAGCAGCAGCAGCACGTCGCCTGGCCGGCCATGGGCCACCACCTGGCGCCGGTACGCCTCGGCCGGCCCGTAGTCGTTGACGATGGCGGTCAGCGCCGATGTCTCGGCGTGCAGCGCGATGGCGCTGAGCGGCCGGCGCTCCTGGCAATAGCGCCCCACGAGCTCTGCGGTGAGGTGCTGCGCCTCGGCGGCGCTCCCGCCGTTGCCGGCGACGAGCAGGCGGGCTCCTGACGGGAGCACCGACGCCAGGTGGCGGCCCCAACGCTCGATGCGATCGACCTCGGTGCCGAACGCGTGGAGCGCGTGCAGGGTCGCGGCGAGGTGGGCATGGGAGTCCACGGTCGCGCCCATCACACCGCCCCGCGCTCGACGCGGCCAGCCATGCGATCGAGGGCCACGTCGCGCGTCCGCGTCGCGATGTCGTCCCAGCCGTAGCCCGCTGCCCGGCGAACTGCCGCCCGGCCCATCATGAGCCGGCGTCTCTCGTCGGACAGAACCCCTCGGAGACCGTGTGCGATGGAACGGGGATCGCGCGGCCGGACGTGGATGCCCGTCACGCCGTCGAGCACCGTCTCCGCAAGGCCCCCGACGCCGGTCGCCACCACCGGCACGCCGCACGCCATGGCCTCCACCGCCACCAGGCCGAACGGTTCGTACCACGGGCAGCAGGCCACGACGTCGGCCGAGCGCATCAGACCGGGCATCGCATCGCGCCGCACCGCGCCGAGGAAGGTCGTCCGATCGGAGACTCCGAGGCGCTCGGCCAGCTCCTGCAGGCGACGGCCTTCGGCGTCCGCGAACAGCAACCCGGCCGGTGGCCCGCCGGCCACCACAAGCTCGGCGTCAGGGAGCCAGCGGAGGGAGGTGATGACGTCGGCGACACCCTTGCGTGGGACCAACCGGCTCGCTGCGAGGATCCGTCGCCGGTGCCGCCCGCGCCGCTCCTCTCGGCCGTCGCCGGATCGGCCGCCGAACGGCCGGAACTGGGTGAGGTCGACCCCGCAGGGCACGACGGCGATCCGCGACGGGTCCGCCCCGATGGCGACCAGGGTCGTCGCCTCGGCTGCGGTGGTCGCCACCAGGCCGTCCGCCTCGACCGCGATGCGGCGCTCGATCTCCAGGCGCTCCGGCGGGCTCGTGTCCGCGGCCCCCTGCTCGGCCCGCTTCTCCAGTCCGAGGGCGTGGTAGGTGTGCAGGACCGGGACATCGACGGTGGTCGCCGCATCGAGGGCGGCCAGTCCCGACATCCAGAAGTGCGAGTGCACGACGTCGGGCCGGTCGGCCTGCCAGGTCGCGGCCAGGTCGCGTGCGAAGGCCGCCATGTGGGGCAGCAGCTCGTCCTTCGGCACGGGCTCGGCCGGGCCGGCGGGCACGTGGTCGACCGTCACGCCCGGGGCGAAGGCCACGGATCGGGCGATGGCCGGATCGTCTCGACGGGTGTGCACCACCACCTCGTGGCCCTGGCGGCCGAGGGCGCGGGCGAGCTCGGCGACGTGGACGTTCTGTCCCCCGGCATCGGCGCCCCCGAGCAGGGCGAGCGGCGACGCATGCTCGGAGACGAGTGCGATCCTCATGGGTTCCTCCTTGCCGGGGCGCCTGTGCGCCGGTTCACGCCGCCACCTCGCCGAGGGTCCGATCCCAGTCCTCGAGGAACCGCTTGAGCCCGTATCGCTCCAGTGCGGCGGCCCGAGCTGCCTCGCCGGCGGCCCGGGCCGCGTCGAGGTCACAGCGGAACTCGTGCACCGCGGCCACGAACCGGTCGATGTCGTTCGTCACCACCCCCGCCGGGGGAGGGACCGCCATCGGTACCTCCGTCGTCGCGAGCGCGACCACCGGCATACCCAGATGCATGGCCTCCAGGAGCGCGAGGCCCAACGACGTCCACCTCACGGGGTGGGCGTAGACGCGCCGTTCGGCGAGCTCGTCGTGCAGCCGATCCTGCGGGAGATCCTCGTGCGCGTGGACCAGGTGGCCCTCCGCTTGCAGGCGAGCGGCCGTCGGCGCGGCCCCCATCCCGAAGAGATCCACCGGTGCGGCCGCGGCGATGGCGGGAAGCAGGTCGGTGCCGGTGATGCGCCCGCGGCGCTCGGGTTCGTTGACCACCACGGCGACATGGGCGAGGTCGCCGGTGTAGCGGTGGCCGGGGTCGACGATCCCATGCTCGATCACCGTCGTGGGTGTCGAGCCGTTGTCCCAGAACAGGCGGTTCGTGTGTGTCACGTGGACGAGGAGCAGGTCCTTGCGGTCCGCGGCCGGATGTCGCAGTCCGTCGATGCGGCCCTGGGGGGCGTTGTGCTCCAGCCAGATGGTGGGCAGGTCCCGGCCCGGTCGCCGCTTCGTCCATGCCGCGGCCAGCTTCTCCTCCTCGGGTCGTTGGAGGATCACGACGTCGAGGGCCTCGTCGGCGAGCTCCTCGGGCGTCCGCTCCACCACGGAGTCGGGCCAGTCCCAGGTGCGGGCCCGGCCTCGCCCCGCCGGCCCCCGGTCGGCAACGACCGGCACGACGTAGGTGTGATCGCCTTCCACGAACGACGTCGTCCACGAGCCGTGGACGTGCCAGAGCAGGATCCTCACGATGCCACCGCTGACGGGCGGTGGCCGGTGACCGACCAGTCGGGCACGAGCGCACGTACGGCGTCGACGACCTGCGCCGGGGTCACGGCCGCGGTGCAGGGCTGGCCGGGCAACGGGCAGGTGCGGGCCCGGCAGCCGGCGCAGTCCAGGTCGAAGCGGCCGAGGACGCGGTGGGGGACCTGCCAGGGGATCCACCGGTGCGGCGCGACGGTGGGGGCGAACACCGAGACCACGGGCGTGCCCACCGCCGCGGCCAGGTGGGCCGGACCGGTGTTGCCCACGACGACCGTCGCGGCCGACGCCAGCACCGAGGCCAGCGCCGGCAGGTCGGTGGTCCCCGCGACGTTCACCACGCCGCGATGTCCGCCAGCGATGGCGGCGGCCATCGCTCGATCCGATCGCGAGCCGGTCAACACGACCGGCCATCCGGCCTGGCCGAGGGCGGTCACCGTCCCGCTGGCGAGCTCGAGCGGCACCGCCCGCGCCGTGACCGAGGCGCCGACGTGCACCACGACGTAGGGCCCGGGGTGCGGCGGCCGACGGAGGGTTGGGGCGCGAACCGCCAGCCGCCCGTCGTCGCCCGGCGGCAGCACGTGGCCGGCGGCGGCTGCCACCGCCAGGTTCTGTTCCACCTCGTGGAGGTCCGCGACGTAGGGCACCCGCTCGTCGAGCAACGAGCCGGCGTAGTCGACGCTGGTCGCCGCGATGCGGCCGACGCCGGCGAGCCGGAGCAGCAGGGCCAGCGGGAGCGGGCTCTGGTGGAACGAGGTGAGCACCAGGGCCTCGTCGATCGCCAGACGTCGAAGGGTCGCCAGGAGCTCGTCCACGTCGGCCCCCGATACCGGCGGGGCGGGGTCCGGGACCCACGGGGCCACCCAGGGGATCACACGGCTCACGCCGGGCAGGAGCTCGGCCGCCGAGGCACCCGTCGGGCCGGTCAGGAACGTGATCTCGGCTCCCGAGCCGGCCACGGCGCGGACCGCGGGGCCGGTGAGGAGGACATCGCCGAGGTTGTCGAGCCGGGCGACCAGGACGTGACGGCGCGTCATGCCCGTGCCAACCGAGCGTCGAGCAGGTGGTCCACCGCAGCCCACAGGTGCGCGAACACGTGGGGTGAGGCGTCGAGCTCCTCGATCCGGGTGTCCTCGGTCGGGACGAGCAGGCCCAGCCCGCCGGCCATCGTTGCCGCCTCGATGTCGCTCCCGATGTCCCCGACGACCACCAACCGGCGCGGGTCGATGCCCAAGGCGTCGGACGCGTCCAGCACGAGCCCCGCGGCTGGCTTGCGGCAGCGGCACGCGTCGGCCGGGCCATGCGGGCACCAGCGCACGACGTCGAACGGGCCCACGAGCTCCTCGACCCGGGCGTGGACGGCGTCGACCTCTCGTGGCTCGATGAGGCCACGCGCGACGCCGCTCTGGTTGGACACGATGCCGATCGGTATCCCCGCGGCTCGCAGGCGGTCGAGGGCCGCCTTGGCTCCGGGCATCGCGGTGACGGCCGCCGGGTCGCCGTTGAAGGGCACGTCCACCACGAGCGTGCCGTCGCGATCGAACAGGACGGCGCCAGGCCGTTCGCCGGCCAGGCGCTCAGGATCGAGCCGACGAACCCGCCGACGTCCGGCCAGCCAGTGGAACGTGGCGACCGGCGGGATCACCGCGCTCGTGACGCCGATCCGGGCCACCTCCGTGACCGTCATCGGGCCCGGCGCAAGTCGCCGCGCCGCGAACTCAACGGTGGCGGCCAGGGCCGCGGTGCCCGCAATCGTGGCGGTGCGCCGTCGCCCAGCAACGGCGGCGGCGAGCGACGCGGCCGCCAACGCGGTGGTGGCCAGGTGGAGCGGCCGGCGCCCGCGGGGTGCGCCGGCGCGCCTGCGCCAACCTGGACCGTGCAGGTGATCCATCAGTGCGTCGTCCGCGTTGCCCGCCTGTTTCGTGATGCTCACCGACCACGGTGCGGCGGGCACGGGATGGACGATCTGCCGAGCCCCCGACGCGATCGTCCACCCCGAGTTCGTGACGCGCAGCCCGAGGTCTGCGTCCTCTCGGTATGCACGCGGAAACCGCTCGTCGAACCCGCCGACAGCGGCGAGGACACGGCGACGGCACGCAAGGTCCGCGGTTGCCCACCGGGCGCGCTCCAAGCCGGCCACGTTGCGCTCCCAGTCCGTGGGGCGCCGATGGGTGGGCATCGGCACGCGGATCCGCCCTTGGGTCGCGCCCGTCAAGGCCGGCAAGCCCTGTAGGTCCGCGGCAAGGTCCTGGAGCCAGGTGGAGGTCACCACGACGTCGTCGTCGAGGAACGCGACCCAGGCCGCTGACGCCGCTCGCCAACCGACGTTCCGAGCCGACGCTGGGCCGGCGCCACCGCCTTGGAGCACCTCGAGCCGATCCAGCACCCAACGATCGATGCCCGACGCCGCTGGGAGACCGGAGTCGGTGCGCGATCGCCTGTCCGGGCCGTGGCGATCGTCGACGAGCAGGATGCGGTGGGGTCGAGGACCGCTCGACGCGGCCAGCGACGCCAGCAGGCGCGGCAGGCTCGGGCGACCGATGGTCGGGACCACCACGTCGACATCGAGGTCGAAGCCGCAGGACGGCGTCACCTTCGGCCCGCCGCGAACATCGATCCACGCCGAACGAGGAATGGTCCGAGGGCGAGTGCGTCCACCGGCGCCGAACCGAAGCACTCGAGCGCATCTTGCGGGTCATCCACCATCGGTCGACCGGCTGTGTTGAGCGACGTGTTGACGACGACGGGAAGGCCGGTTCGGCGTTCGAAGCGCTCGATCATCCGGTGCACGAGTGGCTCGTCGCCGGCGTCGACGGTCTGGATCCGTGCCGTTCCGTCGACGTGCACCACGGCGGGAAGCCGTTCGGACCATCCGTCGCGGACTCGGTGCGTGAACAGCATGTACGGGCTGGGCACCGGACCACCCTCGAAGAGCTCCTCGGCCCGTTCCCGCAGCACCATCGGAGCGACGGGTCGAAACTGCTCTCGACCCTTCACGTCGTTGAGCCGTTCGGTGTTCGCAGCTCGACCCGGATGGGCGAGCAGGCTGCGATGGCCCAGCGCCCGGGGGCCGAACTCGGACCGCCCCTGGAACCAGGCGACGACGGCGTCCCTTGCCAACAGGTCGGCCACCGCATCGGCGATGTCGGCCGGCCGCTCGTAGGGCACGGCGGCTTCGATGAGCCGGCGCTCGAGATCGTCGTCGGACCACGATGGCCCGAGCGCGGCGGTGGAGAGCGGCTGCACGCGGTCACCGAGCAGGTGGGCGACGCGCAGGGCGGCACCGAGCGCGGTTCCGGCATCACCTGACGCGGGCTGCACCCAGACCTCGTCGAAGGGTCCGTCCTGTTGCACCCTGGTGTTGGCGACGCAGTTGAGCGCGACGCCACCGGCGAGGGTGAGGACCCGTTCGCCGGTCGCGTCGTGGAGCCACCGGGCCAGGTCGAGCAGGACCTCCTCGAGGCGCCGTTGCACGCTCGACGCCAGATCGGCGTGGAGCGGATCCAACGTCCCGTCACCGCGGCCCGGAGGAGCGAAGGACGCCCAGTCGACGGGATCGGTCGTGAAGCGACCGTCGCCGGTCGGGCGGATGAGGCGTCGGAACGCGTCGAGGTGACGAGGGCGCCCGTACGAGGCAAGCGCCATCACCTTGTACTCGTCGGAGCTGCGCCGATAGCCCAGGTGGTCCGTGAGCTCCTCGTAGCGCAGGCCCAGGGAGTGCGGCAGGTCGACGGTCGCCAACACCTCGAGCTCGCCGTCGATGGCGACCCCCGCGAGGTACGAACCGGTCTCGCCGCGACCGTCGAGCACCATGACCGCGCTCGAATGGTGCGGAGCCGCGGCGTAGGCCGAAGCGGCGTGGGCCACGTGGTGGGGGACGAAGTGCACTGTTGCCGGGTCGAGGCCCGGCAACGAGGCCGCGAGGAACCGGGGGGCACGCCGGACGTACAGCGAGCGCAGCCCCTCCCAGTCGAGCTCGGTCAGCTCGCTCGTCGTCGCGGGGGCCAGGTCGGCGTCGTAGGAGTAGCCGACGGCGTCGATGTCGTCGACGGACAGGCCGGCCTGCTCGAGGCAGAACCACGCGGCGCGCTCCGGCACCTCCCAAGTGGAGAAGGGCACGGGCACCTTCCCGTGCTTGCGGCGGCTGAACCGCTCCTCCTCGGCCGCCGCCACCACGGTGCCGTCGACGACGAGGGCGGCTGCGGGATCGTGGAACACAGCGTTGATGCCGAGCACGACGGCCATGGCTCGCTCCGAGGGGCGTGGCGTGACGAGGTGTTCGGTGACTGCCCGGAGGATCGAGAAGTAAACAACCGCAAGAGAATTTCCTCGGGCGAGTTCAGGGCTCCAGGACGATCTTGATGGCGCCGTCCTGCTTCTTCTGGAAGATCTCGTAGGCGCCCGGCGCCTCCTGCAACGGGAGCCGGTGCGTGGTGAGGTCGGCCACGTGCAGCGGGTCGGCCTCGTCGGTCACGAGCGGCATCAGCTGGTCCACCCAGCGGCGCACGTTCGCCTGGCCCATCCGGACCGTGAGCTGCTTGTCGAACATCTGCAACATCGGGAGGGGGTCGCGGGCGCCGCCGTAGACGCCACTGATCGACAGGGTCCCGCCCCGCCGCACCACGTCGATGCTGGCCAGTAGCGCCGCAAGCCGATCGACGCCGGCCTTCTGCATCACGGGCTGGGCGACGGCGTCGGGGAGCAGCCCCACCAGCGCGTGGGCGACCTTGCCGGCGCCCGAACCGTGCGCCTCCATGCCCACTGCGTCGATGACCGAATCAGGACCCCGCCCGTCGGTCAGGTCGCGCAGCGTGGCGCCGAGATCGTCGTGTTGGGTGAGGTCGATGGCCTCGATGCCGTTGCGGGCTGCCATGTCCAGCCGCTCAGGCACGAGGTCGACGCCGAACACGCGGGAAGCGCCGAGGTGGCGTGCGATGCGCGCCGACATCTGGCCGACCGGACCGAGACCGAGGACGGCGACGGTCCCGCCGGCGGGGACGTCCGCGTAGGCGACGGCTTGGTATGCGGTGGGCAGCACGTCGGACAAGAACAAGAACTGGTCATCCGGCGGACCCTCGGGCACCTTGATCGGGCCGTAGTGGGCCTGGGGCACGCGGAGCAGCTCCGCCTGGCCGCCGGGGATCTGCCCGTAGAGCTTCGTGTAGCCCAGCAGCGAGGCCCCGGTGCCGTGCTCGTGGACCTGGGTGGTCTCGCATTGGGACTGGAGGTCCTGCTCGCACATCCAACAGTGGCCGCACGAGACGTTGAACGGGACGACCACGCGGTCGCCGGGAGCGATCTGCGTGACCGCCGATCCCACCGCTTCGACGATGCCCATCGGCTCGTGGCCGAGGACGTCACCCGGGTCGATGAAGGGGCCGAACACCTCGTAGAGGTGCAGATCGGAGCCACAGATCGCCGTCGACGTGATCCGGATGATCGCATCGGTCGGCTCCTCGATCGAGGGGTCGGGAACGTCCTCGACGCGGACGTCTCGCTTGCCGTGCCAGGTCAATGCCTTCATCGTCGGCTCCTCGGTGGGTTGGTGGGCTCTTGCGGGTCACTGCCCTGGAGGCGCTGCCGCCATGCAGACGTCACCGCCGAGGCGTCCGAGGTACCCGACTCCCGGACGACGGTCAGATCGACCCTGCCCGCTGTGCATCGACCCAAACCGATGCACCCGGGCGTCGACCCTCGCCACGAGAACCGCCCGCTTGGGTGAGGCTCGCGCGCTCGTCCTCGGGGTAGCCGACCGCGCGTCGATCTGGTGGCCTCGAGCCCGGGGGCCAGCCACCGAAGCGTGACGATGGCGACGAGGTTGGCCGCATGACACGAGCCACGGGTTCGTCTGGCCCGAACGCAACGGTTGCCGAAGGCAGTGACCGCTCCGAGGCCGCCCGCACGATCCCGCGGGGCGGAGGCTCAGTCGACGGCGACCCAACGCCGGCCGTCGACCCGGAGCTGTGGTTCCAGCACGTCCGCTACGCCCGACGACGTGACGAGCAGACGTTGGTCGTCCTCGTCCGCGAATACGAGGAGTACGCCCTGTCGCTGGCGCGCCGGTTCCACCGCCGCGGGGGCGAGCCGCGAGAGGATCTCGATCAGGTCGCACGAGAGGCACTCCTGCACGCCCTGTGCCGCTTCGATCCGGGCCGCGGGCTGCCGTTCCCGTCGTTTGCCTCGCCGACGATCTCGGGTGCCCTCCGGCGACACTTCCGGGATCGGGGATGGGGCATGCGCGTGCCGAGGCGGGTCCACGAGCTGACGGTGGCGTCTCGGGTGACCGCAGAGCGGCTCACGCCGCTGCTCGGACGCGAGCCCACGCCGTTGGAGGTGGCTAGGGCCCTCGGCGTCGATGTCGTCGACCTGATGTACGCCAAGGAGGCCGCCTCCGCTCGCCAGGCGATCTCGCTGGACGTCGAGGCCGGCCCGAGCAGCGTCGTACACGATCGCATCGGCCGCAACGACGATCGGCTGGACCGGGTACCCGACCTGGTCGATCTCCGGGACGCGGTGCTCGATCTCGGGGAGCGAGATCGCCGGATCGTGGCGATGTACTACGTCGACCAGATGACGCAGGCGGAGATCGCCGGGCACCTCGGCGTCAGCCAGATGCAGGTGTCACGCCTCCTCACCAGCACCCTTCGTCGGCTGCGGCACCGGTTGCGCGTCGAGGCCTCGTGATCCCATCCAGACGAGATCGCCGCTCAGGACGAGATCGCGGCCACGAGCTGCCCGACCTGCTCCGGTGCGCAGTGCTTGGCGACATCGCCCTGGCTGACCATGCCCACCAGGCGGTCGCCGTCGATGACGGGCAGGCGCCGGACCTTGTGGTCGATCATCGTGCGGACGATGGTGTCCACGTCGTCGT
>JAOBWM010000163.1 GCA_025463365.1 Acidimicrobiales bacterium | reverse complement strand
TCACCCAGGCCGCGGGCGGCACGTTCACCTTGAACGCTCAGTCCAGCGGGCTGACCACGGCGATCAGTTCCTCGTTCCTCATCACCGGCGACGCCGCCCGAGTCGTGTTCACGACCCAGCCCGTCGGCGGCGTGAACGAGAACGTCAACTTCGGCACGCAGCCCACGGTCACCGTCCGGGATGCCTCGGGCAACACCGTCACCGGCAGCACGGCCAACGTGACCCTCACGATTCAGAGCGGCCCCGGCAGCGGCGTGCTTTCGTGCACGGCGAACCCCAAGGCCGCGGTGGCCGGCGTCGCCGCCTTCGCCGCCTGCAAGATCAACGGCACCGCGGCGGCCGGGACCTACACGTTCCGCGCCGATGCACCCGGGCTGATCTCCGACACCAGCGGCAACGTCGCCATCACCGTCGGTGCGTTCAACAAGCTGGCCTTCACCGTGCAACCGGGCGGCGGGGCCTCGGGCTCGGCCTGGTCCGTCCAGCCGAAGGTGGCGATCCAGGACTCGTTCGGCAACCAGACCGCCGACAACAAGGCGATGTCCCTCACGATCCAGACCGGAACGGGGACCATCGCCTGCACCAACGCCACCTCGGTGGCCGGCCTGGCCACGTTCTCGGGTTGTGGCATCACGCAGACCAGCGGCGGCACCTTCACCGTCATCGCCACCATCTGCAGCGGGGCTGCCGCCCCGTTCGCGTGCACCGCCCAGACCAAGACCCAGATCATCAGTAGTTCGTTCGTGGTCTACGGGACGGCGACCAAGCTGTCCTTCACGACCCAGCCGACCGGTGCCCCCTCGGGTAGCCCGTTGCTGACCCAACCCGTCGTGTCGGTCCAAGACGCCAGCAACAACGTGGTGGCCAATAGCACCGCGCCGATCACGCTGGACGTGATGACCGGACCGTCCGGCGTCCTGTCGTGCACCACCAACCCGCTGGCGGCGGTCGCCGGCGTGGCGACGTTCGCCGGCTGCAAGATCACCGGGACCGCGGGCACGTACACCTTGCGTGCCGCATCGGGGGCGCTGACGTCGACCACGACCTCGGCGATCTCCATCACCGCCGCGGCACCGACCCAGCTGTCGTTCACGACGCAGCCCGGCACGGGTACGTCCGGTTCGTCGTTCTCGACCCAGCCCCAGGTCTCGATCACGGACCCTTCGGGGAACGTGGACACCACCAACACGTCGACGGTCACCCTGGCGATCGACACCGGGCCGGCCGGCACGCTGTCGTGCACGACCAACCCAGTGGTCGCCGTCACTGGCGTGGCGTCGTTCGCCGGCTGCAAGATCACCGGCACCGCCGGGACCTACCGGCTGAAGGCGACCGCCTCCGGCCTGACCGACGGCACCTCCGCCTCCTTCTCGGTCACCGCCGGCGCGGCGGCGAAGCTGGCGTTCACCGTCCAGCCTGACATCGGCGCCTCTGGCGCTCCGTTGACGACCCAGCCCCAGGTGACCGTCGAGGACACGGACGGCAACATCGTGGCGACCGACACGTCCTCGATCACCCTTGCCGTGCACACCGGAGCCGGCGGCACCATGTCGTGCACCGCCAACCCGAAGGCAGCCGTCGCCGGCGTCGCCGTCTTCACGGGCTGCACGATCACCGGGCCCATCGGCAGCTACACGTTGCGGGCGACCGCGACCAGCCTGACGCAGGCCATCTCCTCGTCGTTCTCGATCGTCGTCGGAGACGCCGACCACCTCGCGTTCACGACCCAGCCCGGTGACGGCGCATCGGCTGCCCCGCTCTCGACCCAGCCGCAGGTTGCGATCGAGGACTCGGGCGGAAACGTGATCACCGGGAACTCCACCCCGATCACCCTCGCGGTCGAATCCGGCGCCGGGACCTTGGCGTGCACCGCCAACCCGAAGGCGGCCCTCGGCGGCGTGGCGACCTTCGCCGGCTGCTCGGTCACCGGCACGGCAGGCACCTACACGTTGCGAGCCACCGATGGCGCGCTGACCGCGGCTGTCTCTGCTTCGTTCCAGGTCACCGAAGCGGCTCCGGAGGGCCACGCTCAGACCGTGAGCGCCCGACGTGGCGTGGCGAAGCCCATCCAGCTGACCGCCACGGATCCCCACGACCTCCCGCTCACGTTCTCGGTGCAGACCCAGCCGACGAAGGGTGCGGTCACCTGCAACTCGGCCGGGTCGTGCACCTACACGGCGAGCGCGAACCAGGTCGGTGACGACTCGTTCACCTTCGTGGCCGACAACAGCCACCAGGTCTCGGTACCGGCCACGGTCACGATCCACATCACCAACGACGCGCCGTCGGCGCTCGCGCAAGACGTCGGTACGACCGTCGACACGCCCGTGGTCATCACCCTCACGGCGACCGACTCCAACGGCGACACGCTCACCTTCCACCCGACACTGGGGTCGACCGCCAACGGCGTCCTGTCGGGCAGCGGGGCCAACGTGCAGTACTCGCCCGACAGCGGGTTCACGGGCATCGATACGTTCACCTTCACCGTGAGCGACATCGAGGCGGCGGCCAGCGCGTCGGCCACGGTGCGGATCTACGTCGGCGTCGGATCGCTCACGGGTGTGGTGCTCGACGAGCAGGACGACTCGGCGTTGGCCGGCATCTCGGTGTTGCTGGTCGACGTGGGCGCCAACTCGGTGGACCCGCCGGTGGTGGCCACCGGCACGACGGACGCCGGCGGTGCGTACGACCTCGGCGCCACCTTCCCGGCGGGTGCGGTGCCTCCGGGGTCCTACCAGCTCAAGTTCTCGTCACCGACGAGCGACCATCTGACGGAGTGGTGGAACGACAAGGCCACCCGGGCCGAGTCCGAGACGATCGTCGTCGAGGGTGGCACGGTGCGCCACGATCTCGACGCGTCGTTGACGCGGGCGGCTCGGATCGAGGGTCGGGTCGTGTCGTCGGCGTCGAGCCAGCCGATCGTGGGGTTGCAGGTGCGCCTGTATCGCGGTGGGGTGACGACGGGTTCGACGGTGGCGACGACCGACGCGAACGGGAACTACGGGTTCGGGTTGTTGCGGGCCGATCAGTACAAGTTGTGGTTCCGTGATGTGAACAGCGGGGTGTGGGTGTCGGAGTACTACGACGAGGCGTCGTCGTATGAGACGGCGTCGACGGTTGCGTTGACGGTGGGTCAGCACCGCACGATCGATGAGAGCTTGGCGGCGGTGTATGTGCCGCCGCCTGATAGTGGGGTCGTGTCGGGGATCGTGTCGGCATCGTCGGGTGGGTCGCCGATCGCCGGGATCCAGGTGCGGCTGTATCTGGGTCCGGATTATGCGACGTCGAAGGCCGCGACGACGGACGGGAATGGTGCGTATTCGTTCACGGGGTTGGCGCCGGGGAGCTACAAGATGTGGTTCCGCGATGTGAGCTCGGGGCAGTGGATCTCGGAGTACGCGAATGACAAGTCGTCGTTGGCGTTGGCGAACGTGGTGTCGGTGACGAACGTGCATACGACGACGGTGGATGCGGGGTTGGCACCGGTGCCGCCGCCGATCGTGAAGCATGGGATCGTGGCCGGGACGGTGACGGCTGCCGATGGCACGACGCCGATCGCGGGGATCCAGGTGCGGTTGTATGTGGTGGGTCAGACGGCGTCGTCGTCGGTGACGACTGATGGGGCGGGGCACTACTCGTTCGCGAACTTGTTGCCGGGTCAGTACCAGGTGTGGTTCCGGGATGCGACGTCGAACCAGTGGGTGTCGGAGTGGTTCGATGATCAGCCGACCCAAGCTGCGTCCACCCCGATCGCGGCCACCAACTCGGGTCCCGTCACCGCCAACGCCAGGCTCACCCACCGCTGACCCCGGCAGGGGGCGAGCGCGCCCTGCGAGGATTCGTCGGAAAACTTCGGGTTCGTTGTCGAATCCGGTCGCGCCCCGGCGTTGCTCTGGGTGAGGCCGAGCACGAGCTCGACCCGACCGAGCACAGAGGAGCGTTCGCGTGCGATTCCTGTCGTTGATCAAGGTGGACGAGAGCACGATGTCCGGCCCACCGCCACCTGAGCTGTTCGTCGCCATGGACGAGCTCATCGCCGAGCAGACGAAGAGCGGTGTGCTGCTCGACACCGGTGGGCTGCTCCCCACCGCCGCCGGCGCCGAGGTGCGCCTCGCCGGTGGGGAGATCACCGTCGTCGACGGGCCCTTCGCCGAAGGGCGCGAGGTCGTGGGCGGCTGGGCCTTCATGCAGGCCCGTTCCAAGGCTGAGGCCATCGAGCAGGCCCGCCGCTTCCTCCAGCTCCACCTGGACCACTGGCCTGGCATCGAGTGCGCCTGCGAGGTGCGCCAGGTGGAGGACGGCCCCGCCCCTGACGGAGCACCGGCCTGACGATGTCCGACGCGGCGGCCCACGAGGCGATCGAGGCGGTGTGGCGATTGGAGTCCACCCGCCTCGTCGCCGGGCTGCTGCGGAAGGTCCGGGATCTCTCGCTCGCGGAAGACCTGGCCCAGGACGCGCTGGTGCGGGCGCTGGCCACCTGGCCGACGTCGGGCATCCCGGCGAACCCCGGGGCCTGGCTGATGACCGCGGCCTCGAACCGGTCGATCGATCTCCACCGCAGGACCACGAGGCACGACCGGGTCCACGACCAGCTCGGCCACTCCGCGCTGACCGCGGCGCGGACCGCGGCCGATCGCTCGCCGACCGAATCGGCCGCGGTCGTCGACGACCGGGTCGACGACGACGTGCTCGGCCTCATGTTCCTGTGCTGCCACCCGGCCCTGTCCGACGACGCCAGGGTGGCACTCAGCCTGCGGCTGCTCGGTGGACTCACCACCCAGGAGATCGGGCGCGCCTACCTCACCTCCGAGGCCACCGTCGCCCAGCGGATCACCCGGGCCAAGAGGACGCTCGCCGAACACCGCGCTGAGTTCGACCACCCCGACCGTGCCGAGCGGGCCCGGCGCCTGACCTCGCTGCTCCGGGTCATCTACCTCGTGTTCAACGAGGGCTACGCCGCCACCCTCGGCGACGACCTCGTGCGCCCGGCGCTGTGCGAGGAGGCCCTGCGCCTCGGCCGCATGCTCCAGCACTTGATGCCCGACGAGCCCGAGGTGCACGGGCTCGCCTCGCTGATGGAGATCCAGGCCTCGCGCACCGCGGCGAGGACCGGGCCCGGCGGCGAGGTGATCCTCCTTGCCGACCAGGACCGGACCCGCTGGGATCGGTTGCTCGTCCGCCGCGGCCTCGCCGCGCTCGACCAGGCCGAGGCGCTCGGGGGCCCACCGGGCCAGTACCGGCTGCAGGCCCGCATCGCGGCCTGTCACGCCCGCGCCTTGCGGTTCGACGACACCGACTGGGCCCGCATCGCCGCGGGCTACGCGGAACTGTCGGTGGTGATCCCGTCACCCGTGGTCGAGCTGAACCGGGCCGTCGCCGTCGGGATGGCCGACGGCCCGGCGGCCGGGCTCGAACTGGTCGAGGCACTGGGCAGCATCGCTTCGTTCGCCAGCTACCACCTCCTCCCCAGCGTGCGGGGCGATCTGCTCGAGAAGCTCGGGCGCCGCGCCGAGGCGTTCGACGCCTTCACCCTCGCCGCGTCGTTGACCTCGAACGAGCCCGAGCGACGGTTCCTGCTCGGTCGGGCCGACGCGTGCCGGGTCAGCTGAGCTGCCGCTGGATCGCCGGCATGTCGAGTGCTGCCGTCTCGCGGACGATGCGGTCACCGTCGACCTCGAAGACGTGCACCAGCCGGAACCGTACGGTCCGGCCGTTGCCGGCCATGCCGAACGGGTTGCCGACTGCCTTGGCCGTCACGAGGACCTCGTCGACGACGAAGTCGGGCCCATGCAGGCGGCGCACGGGGACCATCTCCTCGACCGCCAGGTCGTTCCACAGGGAGGTGTAGAAGCCGGCCACCTGCTCGTGGCCGATCGCCGGAGCGGGTGCCCCGATCACGTCGTGGCGGATGTCGGTGCTCAACGTCGACAGGACAGCGTGGAGGTCCTCGCGGAGCTCCGCCCGGAGGTGCGCGTCGACGACAGCGTCGAGCTCGGCGATGGAGAGGCCCCGCGGGATGCGGCGGGCCGGAGGGTCGATCGTGGTCATGGTGGTGTCCTCTGCTGTCGGCCGGGGCACCGTGTGCGCTCCCGGTGGGTTGGGACCGTTCTCGCACGACGGTCTTGGCGGGCTCTTGAGGCCGACCCGCCGACGCCTCGGCTCGCGCTCCAAGCCGATCCCAAGTCCTGGACACCAAGATGCGTGGCGTGCGCATCGCTCTGCTCGGCCCCCTCGAACTCGTCGACGATGAGGGCCGTGCGCTCGAGGTGGGGGGTCCGAAGCAACGCGCGGTCCTCGCGGCACTCGCGCTCAGCCCGGGGAGGGTGCACTCCCTCGACGGGCTGGCCGCCCGCGTGTGGGGGCACGATCCGCCGCCCGTCCCCGAGGCGTCGTTGCACTCGTACGTGTCGGGGCTCCGACGGCTGCTGGAGCCCCATCGGGCCAAGCGGGCTCCCGCGCAGGTCCTCGTGACGCGGGCACCGGGCTACGTGCTCGCCGTCGATCCCGACGACGTGGACGTCCACCGGTTCCTCCGGCTGGTGGGTGAGGCCGATGCGCATCTCGCCGCTCGCGACGCCAGCGCGGCACTCGGTGCGGCCGACGAGGCGATCGCCCTCTGGCGTGGGGACCCGTTGGGCGACCTCGACCACGACCCCGACGTCGTGGTCGACATCGAACGGCTGACCCTCGCGTGGCTGCGGGCGCGGGAACTGCGCGTCGACGCCCTCCTCGGCATGGGTCGCCCCGGTCCGGCCGGAGAGGATGCGGAGCGGCTCACGGCGGATCACCCCCTCAACGAGCGCTACTGGGCGCTGCTGATGACCGCCCGCTACCGCGCCGGTCGAGCGGCCGATGCCCTGCGCGCCTTCGAGGAGTGCCGGCGCCGGCTCGGCGAGGAGGTCGGTCTTGATCCCGGCCCCGAGCTGCGCGCCCTCGAAGCCGCGATCCTGGACCACTCGCTCGAGGCGTCGGGCGACGGTCGCCCGCCACTGCCCGAGCGAACCGAACGCGTTCCTCTCGCCGGTGATCCACTGACCGTCGAGGTCGGCGCGCCGATCGACCTGATCGGCATCGTGATCGGGCGCGACCGCGAGCTCTCCGTCGCGTTCGACGCGGTGAGCGCGGCCCGCTCCGGCGCCGGTCGCGTGGTCACGATCGAGGGCGAGGCCGGGGTCGGCAAGACCACCATCGCCGAAGCGGCGGCCCGCCACGCCGACATCGTCGGGGTCCGCACGCTGTGGGGCCAGGGCGTCGCCGATCTCGGTGCGCCGGCTCTGTGGTTGTGGGAACCGGTGATCCGCGACCTCGGCGTCGCCGGTTCGTTCGAGGACCTCGAGGGTGCCGACGAGAGCGAGGCCCGCTTCCGTCGCTTCGCCGACCTCGCGCAGGCGTTCCGTGAGGTCATCGTCGAGCCGACGCTCATCGTCCTCGAAGACCTGCAGTGGGCCGATGCCGGATCGCTCCAGCTGTTGCGCATGCTCGCCGGCGCGTCGGCCCACGTCCCGTTGTCCATCATCGTCACGGCGCGGAGCCCCGACGCTGCTGGTGCCGGCACGCTCGACGACACGCTCGTGGCCCTCGGGCGGCTGGCCAACGCTCGCCGCCTGGCGATCAGCCCGTTCGGCGCCACCGACGTCGCCGCGTTCCTCCGGTGGGCGCACCGCCCGGAACTGGCCCTCCGAGCTGCCGACGTGCATCGCCTGACTGGCGGCAACCTGTTCTTCCTGGCCGAGCTGGCCAACGTCGTCGCCGACGGGGAGGACCTTGCCGACCTCGCCGTTCCGCACACGATCCGCGGGGTCGTCGAGCGGCGCCTGGCTCAGCTGCCCGATGCCGATCGTCCGCTGCTCCGCCTGGCCGCGCTGGCCGGGAGCCGGCTCGACGTGGAGGTCGTGGCCGACGCCGCCGAACGCGCGCCCGACGACGTCGCCGACGCGTTCGAGCGCGCCGTGTCGGCGGAGCTGTTGACCGCGGACACCAGCGAGTGGCGCTTCGCCCACGACCTGACCCGCGACAGCCTCGTCGCCGGCCTCAACCCCCGGGAGCGGGCCGCGCTCCATCGCCGTCTGGCCGCGGCGATCCGAGCAGTGCACCGAGACGCGCTCGAACCGCACCTCGACGACCTGGCCCGGCACCACTTCCACGCGGCGGGCACGGCCGCGTCCGCCGAGGCCTTCGCGGCGTGCGAGGCGGCTGCGGATCGATCTCGGGCGCGGTTCGCCTACGACCAGGCGGCGCGACACCGAGCGCGGGCCCTCGCGGTGCTGCCGACCGACCCGGCCGCTGACCGCCAGCGCCACCAGACCCTCTTGGCACTCACCGAGGAACGACGGTTGGCCGGCGACGTGGCCGGCGCGGCCGATGCGCTCGAGCTCGCCCTCGACACAGCCCGCCGACTCGACGATCCGGCATCGGTCACCGCGGCGCTCGCCCTCCTCGGCGAACCGACCCTGTGGAACTGGCGCGGCTACGGAGACATCGACCACGACGTGATCGCCCTGCTGCGCGACACGCTCGACACGCCCCTGGAGCCCGGCAGCCGGGCCGAGCTCCTCGGCGCGCTCGCCGTCGAGCTGTACTACGGCGACGGTCCGGCACGCGCCGACCAGCTGTCGTCGGAGGCCGTCGACGCGGCCCGCTCCACCGGCGACCCGGCCCGGATCGGGCGGGCGCTCAACAACCGGGTGATCGCCATCTGGACGCCCGAGCACGAGCCGGAACGACTGGCCGCGACCACCGAATCGCTGGCCCTCGCCGGTCGAGGGCTCCCGATCCGCACCGAGATCATCGCCCGCATGCACCGACTGGCCATCGCGCTCCGCTTCGCCGACATGGCGACCTACCGAGACGATCTCGAGCGCTGCGATCGGCTCGTCGACACGCTTGCCATCACCGAGCTCGATGCCCAACGCACCTACCTCCTCGCCGCCAAGGCGCTCCTCGAAGGATCCGTCGAACGCGCCGCCGAGCTCGCCGAACGGGCCTCCTACCAGCACCGGCGCACCAGCCTGTGGGGAGCGCAGTGGAGCCGTCTCATCCAGCGAACGACCAGCGAACGCTTCCACGGCCGCGTCGAGTCCGTCGTCGACGAGCTGCTGGGGCATGCCTCCCGCGACGAGTTCCAGGTGCTGCGGCCCACGGCTGCGCTCGCGGTGGCGGAGGCGGGCGATCACGAGCGGGCCCTCGCGCTGGTCCGGGCGTGGGACCTTCGGCCGGGATCGCTCCGACGCGATTGGCTGTTCGACTTCCACCTGGCGCAGCTCGGCGAGTTGGCTGCGCTCCTCGCCACCCCCGACGTCGAGGTGCTCTACGACCAGCTCCATCCGCTCCGGGATCGATTCGTCGTCGCCGGCACCGCCATGGCCTGCTGGGGATCCACCCACGCGACCCTCGGCCGGCTCGCCGCGGCCCAGGGCCGACGCGACCTCGCCATCGATCACCTCGAACAGGCGCGGTCCTCCGAACTGGCCGCGGGTGCCGTCGGCCCGGCGGCCCACACGAGCGCGGCGATCATCGACCTGCGTGCTTCGCCGCCCATCGGCGACCAGGAACGGGCAAGCTCGGCGGATGGACCTGAAGCAGAAGATCAGGGATGAGATCGAGGCGGTCGGCGGTCGCCACGACGAAGCAGCGATCTACAGCGGGGCGCCCGGCGATCCTGGGCTCGCTGGAGGACCCGGCAGCCTGTCGTGGGAGATCAACGGCGACTTCGCCGCCGTCAGCGCGGCAGGCATGGCGGCCATCATCATGGAGGTGCTGCACCCCTCGGTGATGGCGGGCGTCTACCAGCAGTCGAGCTACGAGACCGAGCCGTTGCTGCGGGCCCAGAACACGCTCGGCTACGTCCTGCGCACCACGTTCGGCACCACCGAGGCGGCGACGAGCGTGATCGAGCGCGTGCGGAAGGTCCACTCGCACATCCACGGCATCCGCCCCGACGGCGTGGAGTACCGCGCCCTCGATCCCGAGCTGATCGCGTGGGTCCACACCTGCATCCCCTGGGCGATCATGGAGGCCTTCCACCGGTACCGCCGTCCCCTCACCACCGCGGAACGGGATCGGTACCTGGCCGAACAAGCGCCGATCGGACGGATGGGCGGCGCCGAGTGGGTCCCCGAGTCCATGGCCGAGCTGGAGGCGTACGTCGAGCGCATGCGACCGCTCATGGGTGTCAACGAGCAGACCCGCTCCTTCATCGGGTTCCTCGCTGGCGACAGCCAGGGCGAGTTCCGCGCCAGCCCCCGCAAGCAGCTCGAGAACCGGCTCGGCCTGGCCGCGTCGATGACCCTCATGCCGAAGTGGGCCCGCCACCTGACCGGCACCTACCTGCCCTCGACCGCGCAGCGCCTGTACCTCGAGCCGACGGCCCGGCTCCAGGCCCGAGTCATCCGCTGGGCGTACCCCGAGCTCCCGTGCCGTGCGCTGGCCGTCGAGCGCGCCGCGATGTCGGTCCCAGCCGTCGCCTGAGCGCGGGTCCGAGCACGCGGGGGCGCGCCCTGGCAGGCTGCCGGGCGTGACGAACGAACGGTTGGAGGTCCAGCGGACGATCGAGGCGGAGCCGGCGGCGATCTTCCGTCTCTTGTGCGACCCGGAGGGCCACGTGGCCATCGACAGCTCCGGGATGCTGCTCGATGCCGAGGGCGACCCGGTCACGGCGGCGGGCGACACCTTCGTCGTGCACATGGACCGCGAAGCGCTGAACGACTACCCGCTGGGCAAGTACGACGTCGAGGTCCAGATCAAGACCTTCGAGCAGGACCGGGAGATCGCCTGGACGATCCTCGGCGTGATCCGCCCGCAGATCGGCCACGTCTACGGCTACCGGCTCGAGCCGGCGGACGAGGGCACGCTGGTGACCTCCTACTACGACTGGTCCGAGATCGACCCGGTCTGGCGTGAGGCGAACATCTTCCCGGTGCTCTCCGAGGGGGCGCTGCGGGCGACCTTGGGGATCCTCGCCCGGACCGTCCGGCGAGGCTGGCCTCCGGCCGCTTGATCGAGAGGGAACCATGACCGACGTGCGAGCGGCCTCGGGCCTGAGGCTGGCCGATCCGAACACGTTCAGCGGGGGCGTGCCGCACGAGGCGCTGGCCGAGCTCCGCCGGACGACGCCGGTGGCCTGGCAGGAGATGGAGGGCCAGCCCGGGTTCTGGGCCGTGCTCGGCCACGCCGACGTCGTCACCGTCGCCCGCGACCCCGGCCGGTTCTCCGCCGAGCAGGGCGGCGTCGTGATCGAGGACCTGCCGCCCGAGAGCCTCGAGATGATGCGCGGGATGTTGCTGGCCATGGACCCGCCGCGCCACGTGACGTACCGCAAGCCGCTGGCCGACACGTTCAAGGCCAAGGTCATCGGCGAGATGGAGGACCAGATCCGCGCGATCTGCCGGGAGCTCATGGCCGAGGCCGCCGCGGCCGGGCCTGACGTGGAGTTCGTCCACCAGGTCACGGCCGGGCTCCCGACCCGGGTCATGGGTCGGCTGATGGGGCTGCCCGAGACGGACTGGGACCTGCTGCACTCCCTGGCCGAGCGCCAGACCGCCGGCCAGGACCCCGACATCAACCCGCCTGGTCCCGACGGCGCCGAGGCCGACTTCTCGGCGTCGATCGAGATGGCGATGTACGCCATCGAGTTCGCCGGCCGTCGACGCCTCGAACCGCCCCGGGAAGACCTCACGACGCTCGTCCTCGAGGGCGACTTCGCCGGCCAGCCCATGACCGACGTCGACTTCGGGAGCTTCTTCGTCCAGCTCGTCACGGCCGGCAACGACACCACCAAGACGATGCTCTCCTCCGGCCTCCTCGCCCTGCTCCAGCACCCGGGTCAGCTCGCCGAGCTGCGGGCCGATCCGTCGCTCGTGCCGGGCGCGGTGGAGGAGATCCTCCGCTGGGCCAACCCGCTCCACTACTTCCGCCGCACGGCGACGGCCGACACCGAGCTGGCCGGGACGCCGATCGCCGCGGGCGACAAGGTGGCGATGTACTACACCTCGGCCAACCGCGACGAGGCCGTGTTCGACGATCCGCAGCGCTTCGACATCCACCGCGTCCACAACCCCCACCTCTCGTTCGGGATCGCGGAGCACTTCTGCCTCGGGGTCCACCTGGCCCGGCTGGAGGGGCGGGTCTTCCTGCGCGAGCTCCTCGACGCCTTCCCCACGATCGAGCTGGCCGGCGAGCCGGTCCGGTTGCGCTCGAACCTGAACAACAGCTTCAAGCGCCTGCCCGTCCGCCTCGACGGCTACCGCCCACCCGCTGAGCGGGGCTGACCCGGGCTGACCCAGGCTGAAGAGAACCGATTAGATCGCAGTACGATCTAATGATGCAGCTTCCCCGCGCCGACGGAGCCGCCCGCGCCGTGGTGCGACGCACCTTGGACCGGCCGCACAACCGGTTGCTGTCGATCGTGGTGGTCACCGGGCTGCTCGGTGGCGGCGTCGGCGCCGCGTACCTCGGGTTGCTGAAGCTCGTCGAGCACGTGGTCGGCCCGTCGCACTGGTCCCTCACCGCCCACCTCGGGATCATGGCCGCCGTGGGCGGGGTCGTCGCGCTGCTCACGCGCTGGCTGGGCAACCCGGCCGACGTCGAGCTCCTCGTCGACAACATCCACGTCCTCGGGGGCGCGGATGAGATCCGCAGCCTCCGATCGCTGATCCCCGTCTCCCTCTTGTGCATCGGGGCCGGCGGCGCGCTCGGCCCCGAGGCCCCACTCGTCACCACGACCGGCACCCTCGGTTCCTGGATCGGCACCCGGGCCCGCCTCGACCGCGACGACCTGCGGATCGTGAGCATCGCCGGCATGGCTGCGGGCTTCACCGTCCTGTTCGGCGCGCCGCTCGGTTCGGCCGTGTTCGCGCTCGAGATCCTGCACCGTCGCGGCCTCGAGTACTACGAGGCGCTGCTGCCATCCGCGGTGGGTGCCCTCTGCGGCTACGCCGTGTACGCCGCTGTCACCGGGCTGGGCCTCGAACCCGTCTTCCAGTTCCCCGTCGTGCCTGCGCTGCGGCTGTCCGACCTGGGGTGGGGCGCCGCGGCGGGCGTGGCCGGCGCTGCGGTCGCCTACGGCTTCACCTACCTGTGCATCGGCCTGCGCCGCCTGGTCGAGCTCGTGCCCGGGCCGGCGCGGCCGGTGCTCGGCGGCCTCGTCCTCGGGGCCTGCGCCTTCGCCACCCCCTACGCGCTGACCAACGGCGAGGTCCAGATCCAGCACCTCACCACCGCGCGGGTCGCGGCGGCCACCCTGCTCGGCGCGGCGGCCATGAAGCTCCTGGCCTCCGCGGTCACCGTCGTCACGGGCTGGAAGGGCGGCTTCATCATCCCGCTGTTCTTCATCGGCTTCTGCCTGGCGCGGGCCGCCGCGTCCCATCTGCCCGGGAGCGACCCGTGGATCCTGGCCGCCGCACTGATGGTGGCGTGCAACGTCGGCGTCACCAAGACACCGATCGGGTCCACCCTCGTCGTCACCGAGATGGCGGGGATGGCCGTGCTGCCGTCGACCCTCCTCGCCGCACTCGTCAGCCTGCTCCTCACGTCCCAGGTGGGGTTGATCCACAGCCAGCGTCGCCGGCTGGGCGCCGATGACGTGGCGGGGGAGCAGGTCCCATGAGCCGACCGATGTCCGACCGCGACTACCGATCGCTGGCCCGGTTCCGCCACGCGCTGCGCACGTTCGAGCGGTTCTCCGAGACCGCGGCCCGCCAGGCGGGTCTCACGCCGGCGCAGCACCAGCTGTTGCTGGCCGTCCGCGGCCACGACGGCGACGGCCCGCCCTCTGTCACCGAGGTGGCCGAGCGCCTCCAGCTCAAGCTGCACTCGGCGGGCGAGCTCGTCGGCCGCGCCGCGGCCAACGGCCTCGTCGATCGGTTCGTGGATCCCGTCGACGGCCGGCGGATCCTGCTGGAGCTGACCCCCGACGGCGAGGCGACGCTCGCCGGGCTCTCGCTGCTCCACCGCGACGAGCTCCGCCGCTTCCGCCATGAGATGAACGACGTCCTCCGCGAGCTGGACGGGTGAGCCGGCGGCGTGGTGGGTAGGTGGGAGCGGTCATGTCCGGAGTCGCGATCATCACCGAGGCCTGCATCGGCACCAAGGACCGTGCGTGTGTCGACGTCTGCCCCGTGCAGTGCATCTACGAGTTCGACGCCACGACCGGATTGCTCACGTCCGAGGAAGAGGCCGGGAGCGGCGAGGTCGAGAACACCCACACGGCGAACCCCGACAGCGTCGGGATCTTCGGCGACAGCATCCTCTACGTGAACACCGACGAGTGCACGTCGTGCACCGCGTGCTACCAGCCCGACGTCTGCCCGGTCGGCGCCATCTACTCCGAGGAGGCCGTCCCGGACGGCACGCCGAGGCGGAAGTACAACTCGTCAGACCCGACCACTGGCAACGACCACACGTTCTTCATCCAGCTGAGCCGGGACGTCTTCGCGGACTAGCGCCCGGTGCCGTCCCGGGTCATGCAAGCTCCGGCGATGCCAGGATGCGGGATGGCCCAGGACGCGGAGATCATCGTGCTCGGATCGGCGACGGCGACCGAGGAGGGCATCGACGAGCTCCTCGCCGCGTCGCTGGCCCACGTCCACCGATCGCGGACGGAACCCGGGTGCGTCGCCCACGGCGTCAGCCGAGACGTTGAAGATCCGCTGCGCCTCGTGTTCGTGGAGCGGTGGGCCGATCGAGCCGCACTCGACCTGCACTTCACGCAGCCGGGATCGCTCGAGCTCGTCGAGGTGGTCGGCCGCCTCGCTGCCGTCCCGCCGACGCTCGAGATCCACGAGGTCACTTCGGCGAGCTGAGCCGAGCGCGCGGTTGGGTCAACATCGTGGTCTGCGGGCCGATCTGCATGGGGTGAAGCCCCGCCCGGGTACCGCCCTGCTCACCACCGGTGAGCGCTGGTCACTGCTGTGGCCGTTCATCTCCGCGTTCCTGTTGGCCTTCGCCCTCGGCTGGTTGCCATCCACCGGTGGGCGGCACCTCGCGCTCAAGCTCGCGGCATCGGTGCTCATCTTGTCGACCGGGGCGTCGATCCTGCTCGGGCTGTGGGCGAGGCTCCCGGCGGGCTCGGCGCTCGTCCCGGTGATCGCCCTGTGCGTCGCGGTCGACCTCATGCGGGCGGCCGACGGCAGCGGTAGCGCCGCCGGCTTCACCTCCCTCCTGCTGATCCCGGTGATCTGGCAGGCCCTGCACGGCCGCCAGCGTGACCTGACCCTCACGATCGGGACGGTGTCGATCGCCAACATCACCTCGATCCTGCTCCTCCCGTCGCCGGTGCACGGTGTGGCCCAGTGGCGGGCGATGATCCTCTTCACGGCGGTGGCCGCGACCATCGGCCAGACCATCCGCCGACTGGTCCAGGAACGAGAGACACTGCTCGCCAAGATCACCGCGCTCGCCCTCTTGGACCCGCTCACCGGCCTGCCCAACCGGCGGACCTGGGACGATCGACTGCCGGTCGCGTTGCAGACCGCAGCCCGCACGAAGCTGCCCCTCGCCATCGCCATCTTCGACATCGACCACTTCAAGGCCTACAACGACGAACACGGGCACCAGGCGGGCGATGAGCTCCTCGCCACGGCCGGGACCGCATGGGGCTCGACCCTGCGGGCGATCGACCTGCTGGCGCGCTGGGGCGGCGAGGAGTTCGCGCTGCTCCTGCCGGCGACCGACGCGCCGGGGGCCCGTCTCGTGCTCGACCGGCTCCAGCAGGTCATGCCCGAGGGCCAGACCTTCTCCGCCGGCTTCACCATCGTGCACGTCCAACCCCCCGAGATGCCGGACCCCCTTGCCCTCATGTTGGCTGCCGACCGGGCCATGTACGCCGCCAAGGCTGCGGGCCGGGGCCGCTCGGCGTGTGCCCAGGATCTCGCCGGTTCTCCGACCGGTGTGCCGGTCGCGAGCGACCTCGTGCACAGCAACGCCAGCCGCCCCTGATCCACGGCACCCCTCGGCGGTCGACTATTCGATGATCGGGACCGTGGTCGGGCCGAACACGAAGAGGGCGTCGACGACCGTGCCCGGATCTGCGGACCAGTCGAGGGCCCGCACCTGATCGGGCGACCGCCGGCCGAGGCCGACGCGCAGGAGCTCGAAGGGTGTCGTTCGCAACGTCAGCTCCGGCCCCGCGATGGCATCGTTCTCGTACGTCCGGCCGCCGGCCTCGACCTGGAACCGCACCCGCTCGTCGACGCGCCGCACGAGCATCGGCGCGACGAGGGCGATGAGCTCGTCGTCACGGGCGCCGGGCCGGTCGAGGGCTTGGCGGATGTCGTGTTCGTGGGTGAGCACGTCGATGGCACCGGGCCAGATCTCGAACTGGCTGATCACGTCCTCGAAGGCGGGGGCCGACGCGTTCCACGACGCCAGCACCGCCTGAGGATCTTCCGTTCGATGGCGGTCCACCTGCTCGGCGGTCTGGGCGTCCGATGGCGGACCGGTCAGCCGCCCGGCCAGCGCATCCTCGACGGTCCCGGCCAGGTGCCCGAGGACGTCGCGCACGCGCCAGCCCGGACAGCATTCGGTCGGCCGGTCCCACGCCTCGTCGTCCAGCGTGGCGAGCAACTCGGTGAGCCGCCGCCGGATCCTGGCGTAGTGGAACCCCGGCCCCTCGGCGACGGAGGCGTTGGCGTCGTCCGAGGCGCCGTCCGGGGCGTCGTCGCTGCTCGTCATGGTCCCGATCTTCGCCCAAGGCGGCGGCGCTCGCTCGACCCTTCGATCGGGATCCCGGGCAGCGGGGGGGAATTGTCGGAATAGGGCGGGGAGGGGCTGAGAGTGTCAGACCCCCTGGGTACGGTGGGGTCATGGGTTCGCAGGTGCAAGATCGGGGTTTGGCGGCAGCGTTGGACCAGCTCAACGCCGGTTTGGATGTGTTGGCGGCGGTGGGGGTGGTGCCGGTCGATGCCCGCGATGCGGTGACGGTGATCGGGGAGGTGGAGGCGGTGGGGCGCCGGTTCGACGCGGTCCGGGTCGAGGTGGTCGCCGAGGTGGAGCAGCGGGGGTTGCATCGCCCCGATGGGCACGGGTCGGCGAAGGCGATGGTCGGGTTGGTGGCCAAGGTGTCGCGGACGGAGGCGGGTCGGCGGGCCCAGGCGGTTCGGGCCCTGCGCCAGATGCCGGCCGTGCGCGCCGCGTTCGCCCGGGGGGAGGTGGGGCGCTGTCAGGTGGATGCGATCGGTCGGGCGTTCGCCAACGAACGGGTCCGGACCCGCCTGGTGGCCCGCGACGGCCACCTGGCGGCGGAGGCCGCGATCCGGGGGTTCGCGTTCTTCGATGCCGATCTCCGGGCGTGGGTCCGCCAGAGCGACGAGGACGGCACCCGCGATCGCAACCAACGCAACCACGACACCCGGGCGGCCCAGATGGT
>JAOBWM010000159.1 GCA_025463365.1 Acidimicrobiales bacterium | reverse complement strand
GTTGGCCTCGAGGCGGGTCCGGTAGGTGCCCGAGAGCGCGTCGTGCCCGAAGACGTTGGCGCGGCGCGCCAGGTCGACGGTCGCCGTGCCTCGTTCGGTTCGGGACTCCCCTGCACCTGCCATTCCTTGCCAAGTTACTCCAAAATGTTCCCAGCGCAAGGAGGAATGTTGTCGGTGACCCCAGTCACCTTCACTCGGCTCCGTGAACGTCGCACCACCGTGGGTGCCTGGTTCAGGGAGGAGGGAGGGCCTCGCCCAGCGCCTCGACGACCGCGGCGGCTGTGGTCGCCGTGCCCGTCAGCTCGTCGACGCCGACCGCGGACCCTCGCAGGGCGTCCGTCGCCCCGGCGCCCAGGTCGAGCAGCTCGACCAGCGGCCCCGGCACCCAGCGGTGGAGCGCCGCGCACTGGAAGCGCGCCCCGGCGCGGGTGCGTCGCTGCGAGATGCCCACGACCTTGCGACCGCCCACCGTCACCTCGCCGGGCCCGAGCCCGGCGAAGCACACCGCGTCGGACCACGTCGAGCGCACCAGGCCGCCATGGTGCACCTTGCACCCGGCCACGCCGAGCGATCCCAGCGCCGCCGCCCATGCCTCGCCGAGCCAGGACGCGGCCGCCACCACGTCGTCGTCCCAGACCCGGTCCCCCGCCGGCACGAGCACGTCGACCCACGTCACCTCACCCGGCGCCAGCCAGACCGCGCCTCCCCCGCTGCGGCGGCGTGCGACCTCGACGCCCGAGACCTCGGCACGGGCCCGGTCGACGACCGTGTCGGCCTGCGTGCTCCCGAGCACGACCGCCTCACCGGTGACCTCGAACCACCACAGCGCCCGGCGCATCGGATCGAGGAGCTCGAGCGCGTGGAAGCTCGCCGCCGACCCGCGCCGACGCTCGACCGGCCACGTCACCGGGCGAGGAGGATGCGGTCGACGGCGGCTGCGTCCAGCCGGTCGGGGTCGGGCACCCGGCCCGTCCCCGGCCCGTCGGGCACGACGATGCGACCGGCGGCATCGGTGACGATCGGATCGGTCAGGTCGACCGCGAGGTAGCGGCTCGACGGTCCGAGGTCGGTCGGCAGCGTGCAGCCCGGCAGCGCCGCCACCGCGAGTGCCGAGGCCCGGCCCACGCCCGTCTCCAGCATCCCGCCGACGAACACGGCCACGCCGGCGTTCACGGCATCGGAGACCAGCTGGGCGGCGGCGTGGGATCCACCAAGGCGGCTTGGCTTCACGTTGACGACCGAACCGGCACCGAGCGCAACCGCGCTCGTGAAGGTGCCGGGACCGGTGATCGACTCGTCGAGCGCCACCGGCGCCGCGATCCGCCCGGCCAGGAACGCCGACTCCACCAGGGCGTCAGCCGGCGCCGGCTGCTCCACGTACGCCAGGTCGAGCCCGTCGAGGGCAGCGAGCGACGCCAGGTCGGCCGAGCCGTTGAAGTCGACCGCGAGGCGCAGCTGGGGCCAGGCGGCCCGCACCTCGCCGACCGCCTCGAGGTCCCGGACGCCCGGCGTCACCTTCATCTTCACGAGGGCCACGCCTTCGTCGACGTGCGTCGCGACCATCGTGAGGCGCTCGTCGATCGAGCCGTTCCGACCGACGACCGCGGTCATCGCGACGAATGGCCGCGGCTCGTCGCCGTGCAGGCCGGCGAGCTGACCGGCCAGCGACCGCCCGGCGCTTCGGAGGCGAGCATCGACCTCGGCATCCAGGAGGGAGGCCGAGGCCATCGGGTGGCCCACGATCGGGGAGGTCCGGCCGCCGAGCCGGGCCGGCACCAGCTCGTCGCGCAGCACGGCCCACGCCCCCGCCGTGTGCTCGCCCGTGTAGGTCGGCCGCGAGAGCGCCGAGCACTCCCCCCATCCCTCGCTGCCGTCGGCGAGGACGACCCGCACCAGCACGACGTCGCGGACGGTCTCGATCCCATGGGCCGCACCGAAGGGGCGCAACAGGGGCACCCGGACGCGGACGAGCTCGACCTCGATGGGTTCGTCCTGTCCGCCCCGGTCGATCACGCGGCGGCCGGGAGCCACGGGCGCCACTGATCGGGCACCTGCGTGACCGCGACCGACACCCAGCTGAGGCGCCGCGGGACCGACGGCATGCGCACCAGCCGGAGGCGCGTCTCCGAGAGCAAGCGGTCCGCCTTGTGGACGTTGCACGGTCGGCACGCCGCCACCACGTTCTCCCAGGAGTGACCACCACCGCGGCTGCGGGGCACGACGTGGTCGAGGGTCTCGGCCCGGTCTCCGCAGTACTGGCACGTGCCACCGTCACGGGCGAACACGCCACGCCGGCTGATCGCCAGCTCCCGGGAGCGGTGCACGACGACCATGGAACGCAGCCGCACGACCGACGGAACCTCGACCGCGGTGCGCTCGGCATGGAACCAGGTCCCGGTACCGTCGAGCGTCTCGGCCTTCTGGTCGAGGACCAGCACGACGGCGCGACGGGGAGTCACGATCGCCAGCGGCTCGTAGGTCGCATTGAGCACGAGCACCCGCGCCATCGGCGCAGGCTACCGCCGAGCATGGCTACCGCCCGGCGCGGAACGTCCGGCACCAGTGCAGGTAGGTGACCACATCGCCGGGTGTGGGCTCTCGATCGGAGCCGTACTGGGTCTCGAGGCGGAACCGGAGGTACTCCCGGTCAGGCACCGGGAGGAAGGGCGGGCGCCGCCACCACCCGCGCCGGGCAAGGCGGAAGACCTGGGCGACAGCGACGCCCCACAGGCTCGGGCGGCGCGCCACGGCAAGCGCGATGCCCGTCCAGGAACCCATGCCCTCACCTGCCATGGCCCGAGCATGGCACGGTGCCGGGAGCGGGCCTGATCCGGCCCTCTATCGTGGTCCGTCCGACCACCGACCAGGAGACAGCGTGGCCACCGATCCCACGGCGGACCGACCCGAGAGCTTCGCCGGCATCCACGGCCGCCTGGTCGACAACATCGGGCGAGCGATTCAGGGGAAGGCCGAGGCCATCGACCTCGTGCTGCTCGGCCTCATCGCCGAGGGCCATGTCCTCGTCGAGGACGTGCCCGGCGTGGGCAAGACCACCCTCGCCAAGGCCCTGGCCACCTCGATCGACGCACCGTTCGGCCGCGTGCAGTTCACCCCGGACCTGCTGCCCACCGACGTCGTGGGGGTCACGGTGTGGAACCGCCAGGCCGAACGCTTCGAGTTCCGCCAGGGCCCGATCTTCGCCGGCATCGTCCTGGCTGACGAGATCAACCGCGCGTCACCGAAGACGCAGTCCGCGCTCTTGGAAGCGATGGCCGAGCGCCAGGTGACCGTCGACGGCACCACCCACGTCCTCGCGGCACCGTTCCTCGTCATCGCCACCCAGAACCCGATCGAGCACGAGGGCACCTATCCGCTGCCCGAGAGCCAGCTCGACCGCTTCCTCCTGCGGATCTCGATGGGCTACCCGAGCCGGGACGCCGAGCTGCAGATCCTCGAGACCCACGGCGACGGCGACCTGGTCGACGCCCTCCAGCCGGTGGTCACCGCCGCCCAGGTGAACGGGCTCGTCGCCGCGGCCCGCACCGTCCACCTCGCCCCAGCCCTGCAGGGCTACCTGGTCGACCTGGCCCACGCGTCCCGGCGCCACCCGCACCTGGCCGTCGGCATGTCGCCGCGGGCCACCCTGGCCCTCCAGCGGGTGGCCCGGGCGCGCGCCGCCACCCGCGGGCGCACCTTCGTGGTGCCCGACGACATCAAGGCCCTGGCCGGCCCGGTGCTCGGGCACCGGATGATGCGGTCGCCCGAGGCGCAGGTGTCCCAGGTGTCCACCCTCGACGTGATCGCCGACCTCCTCGATACGGTTCCCCAGCCCGATCCCCGACCCGTGTCCGGCTGACCCGTGTTGACCCGCTCGGGCTGTCTGGTGCTCGTCGGCGCCGCTGTCACCCTCGTGGCCGCCCGCCTCTTCGGCATCACCGAGCTCTTCACCCTGGGCGCGATCGGCCTCGTCCTCCCCCTCCTCGCGCTGGCGTGGGTTCGGCGCCGGCCTCCGACCCTGCACGCCGAGCGGGTCGTGCACCCGCGCCGCGTCCACCTCGGAGGCCCCAGCCGGGTGGACCTCCGGATCACGAACACCGGCCTCCGGCGAACCTCGGTGCTGACCCTCATCGATCCGGTGCAGGGCACCGTCGGGGCCCGCGTGTCCTTGCCGCCGCTGCGGCCCGGTGACGAGCGCGATGCCGGATACCGACTCCCGACCGACCGTCGGGGGATGCTGCAGATCGGGCCGCTGCGGGCCGAGGTCACCGATCCGTTCGGCCTCGCTCGCCGCCGCTTCCCCGTGACCCAGGCGGCCTCGCTCACGGTGCTGCCTGCCGTCGAGGTGCTGATCGGCGTGCCCTTGGGGGGCGGTCGCGACGATCCGCTCGCCGGGCTGGCCCGGCGAGCGGCCGGCGGCAGCAGCACCGACGACTTCGCCACCCTCCGCCCCTACGAGGTCGGCGACGACCTGCGGCGGGTCCACTGGCCGTCGACGGCGCGGGCCGGGGACCTCCTCGTCCGCCAAGACGACGCCCGGTGGCAGGGCCACGTGACCGTGGTGCTCGACACCCGCGCAGATCGCATCGATGGGGCCCCGTTCGAGGTCGCGGTCTCGGCCGCCGCCAGCGTGGTGCAGGCCGTGGCACGCGGCGGCGACCGGGTCCGGCTCCTGCTCGCCGACGGCACGGACTCCGGCCTCGTCGACGCCCGGCGCGGCGCAGACACCCTCCTCGAGCACCTCGCCCTGACCGATCCCCACGAGGGCGGGTCGTTCCCCGTCCTCCCCAGCGACGGGCGCCAACACACCGGGACGCTCGTGGTGCTGACCGGCCAGCCTGCGCCCAGCGACCTCGCCACCCTCGCCGCCGGCCGGTCCACCTACGGCACCGTGGTGCTGGTGACGGTATCGGCGCCGCCGGGACGCGAGCCGGCCGTACCCGCGGGCATCGACGTCGTTGCCGTCGACCCGGCCCATCCGTTCGCGGACGGGTGGGCCGCCACCGTCGACCGGATCGCCCGGCGGAACCGGTGACCCGGCCAAGCCCGTCGGGCACGGGTCTCGCCCGCGTGCTGGCCGAGGCCGCGCTCGTGGCCGTCCATGTCACGGTCGTGGTGGGCTTCGACCGGCTCTACCGAGGCACCGACTTCCTCGTCCCCCTGCTCGCCTTCGTGCTCAGCGCCCACCTGCTCGCCATCGCGAGCCGGGTCCTGTCGGTCCCGGCGCCGATCGTGGCGGTCGTCGGCGTCGCCGGCGCGGCCCTGACCGCGACCTGGGTCCTCTTCCCGCACACCACCGCCTTCGGGTCGCCCACGCCGTCGACCTGGAGCGCCGCCGGCGACGCCATCCGAGCCGCCCGCAGCCAGTTCCCCGACGTCGTCGCACCGGTCCGCGCCACCGATGGCTACCAACTCCTGTCCGGGCTGGTGCTGGCCGGCGCCGTCTGGTTCGCCGACTGGGCCGCGTTCCGGTTGCGGGCCACCGCCGAGGCGGTGGCCCCCGCGGCCGTCGTCTTCGTGTTCGCCTCACTGCTCGGCTCGGGCGCCCACCAGGGATCGAGCACCGTCGCGTTCGCGACCGCCGTCCTCACGTTCGTGGCCGCCCACCGTGCCGTGCGGGCCCAGCTCGACCAGTCGTGGCTGGCCGGGGCGCCGGTGGCCGGACCTCGCGCCCTGTTGCGGGCCGGGGCCGCGGTCGCCGTCCTCGCGCTCGCGGTCGGCGCGCTCGCGGGCCCGCGGCTTCCCGGCGCCAAGGCCGACGCCGTCGTGGCCTGGCGACAGCACGCCGCGGGGGGCGGCTCGCGGGTCACCGTGAGCCCGATGGTCGAGTTGCGCAAGCGGCTCGTGGACCAGAGCGACACGGAGGTCTTCACGGTCCACACCAACCGGCGGGCGTACTGGCGGCTCACGTCGCTCGACCGCTTCGACGGCAACATCTGGTCCAGCAGCGGCACCTTCTCGCCCGCCGGAGCGCGCCTCCCCTCGGACGTCCCCGAGGTCGACCGGGCGCGCGAGGTCATCCAGACCATCGAGATCCAGGGGTTGTCAGCGATCTGGGTCCCGGCGGCCTACGAGGCCAAGGGCCTGCCCCAGAGCTCGGAGGCCCTGCGATGGGACGGGGACTCCTCGACCTTGATCGTCGACTCGTCCGAGCCGAGCTCCAACGGCCTGACCTACCGCGTGACCTCGGAAGAGCCGATCTTGGCCACCTCCGTCCTGGAGGCGGACCCCGGCCGCGACAGCACCGCCATCGCCGAGCGCTACGGAGCGCTCCCCGCCGCCTTCCCCGCGGTCGCCCGGACCGCCGCCCGGACCGCCACCGCGGGGGCGGCGAACCGGTACCAGCAGGCCCGGATGCTCCAGGACTGGTTCCGCACCCGGTTCCACTACTCGCTCTCCACCGGCGCGGGCCACGGTGACGACGCCTTGACGGAGTTCCTGCGAAGCCGCGAGGGCTACTGCGAGCAGTTCGCCGGGGCGTACGCCGCGATGGCGCGCTCCCTCGGCATCCCGGCCCGGGTGGCCGTCGGCTTCACGCCCGGCGAACAGGACCGGTCCGACCCCACCGAGTACCACGTGCGTGGTCGCCACGCCCACGCCTGGCCCGAGGTCTGGTTCCCGACGGTCGGGTGGGTGCCGTTCGAGCCGACACCGGGGCGCGGGATGCCCGACGCCGAGGCCCACACGGGCGTGCCCGAGGCGCAAGACGATGCCCGCGTCACGCAACGCACCTTCCCCACCATCACCACGAGCAACAACAACGTCACGACCACCACGATCGGCGGCGCCGGCGGGACCACCATTCCTCGCACGGGTCCGGTCGCGGTGACCGGCGCCGGATCGGGCGGCGGGCCTCGCTCCCGTCTCGGAGCTGCGGCCATCGCCGCGGCCGCGGCCGGGATCCTCGTGGTGGCGTGGCTCCTCGCCGTCCTGCTCGCGCCGCTCTGGCGCCGCCGGCGCCTCCGTCGGCGCGGCCTGTCGGACCAGGTGCTCGCGTCCTGGAACGAGGTGCTCGGCCCCATCCGCTGGGCCACCGGCCAGCGGCCCGCGCCCGCCGAGACCTACCGCGAGTTCGCCCGCCGCCTGGGCACCGCCCTCGGAGTGGCCGGGCCACCGCTCGTGGCATTGGCCGACGTCGTCACCAGCGCGAGCTGGTCGCCGGGCGGCGCCACCCCCGACCACGAGTCTGAGGCGGCAGGCCTCGCGGCCGCGATCCGCACCGACCTGGCGGCCCACGAGAGCCCGGCTCGTCGCCTCCGTCGTCGCCTGTCGTGGCGGGAAGCCTTCCGACCTCCGGGCTGATCAGCCCTGGTCG
>JAOBWM010000115.1 GCA_025463365.1 Acidimicrobiales bacterium | reverse complement strand
GCCATCGCTCGCCGCCGAGATGACGGCCTACGACCCCACGAGCGGTGAGCTGCGGACCCACTACGCCGGCTTCTTCGATCCGGGTTTCGGCTACGACCCCACCGGCGCACTGGCCGGCTCCACCGCGGCGCTCGAGGTGCGCGCTCACGACGTGCCGTTCATGGTCGAGCACGGCCAACGGGTCTGCAAGCTCACGTTCGAGCACATGTTGGCGGCGCCCGAAACCCTCTACGGCCAGGGCATCGGCTCCAACTACCAGGGCCAGACCGAAACCCTCGGCAAGCACTTCCTGCCCCCTGGTTGACCCGTCTCGTTCCGGGGGCGACGCGAGGAGTGGTCGGCGGCCGCGGTCCCGGAAGGAATCGGTCGTTGCTGCAGCTCGATCGGCTCATCCGTCGGGGTCACCGTGTCGACCAGCGCTTGAGCGAGGACCGGGCACCCTGCCCCCGGCCCGGCGGGCATCGCACGGGCGGGGTCGCAGGGTGTGCGGTCGGTGTCGCTAGAGCGAGGCGACGACCTTGGCGAGGGCGTCGAGGAACGATGCGGTGCCCTCCTTGGCCTGCTCGTACTGCTCGTCGGTGAGGTGACCGCCGTGCTGACGGAGCACGAGCTCGGTGGAGTCGCCGTGCTCGGTGAGCGTGTAGGTCATGACGTCGAACACGTCCTCGATCACCGGGGCGTCGACGAAGGCCACGACGAGCTTGTCGGGCTCGTCGACCTCGAGGAAGCGGCCGGCCCACGGCATCTCGTTGCCCTCGTAGGTCATGGTCGCCTTCCACTCGCCCTGCGGGCGGAGGTCCCACTGGTGGATCTCCAGCGGCGTGTCGGCGCCGAACCAGGTGGCGAAGAGGTCCGCCTCGGTGATGGCCCGCCACACGAGCGCCTTGGGGGCGTTGAAGGTGCGCTCGAGGGTGTAGCCCCGCTCGGGATCGTCGACGGTGTCGTTCATGTGATCGCTCATGGGTTCCTGCTCCTGTTCGGAAGGCTGGTTGGGGTGTTCAGTGCTTGACTGTCGCGCCGATCGAGCGCATAGTCAACCAGTAAGTTGATAAACCGAGAAGTTGAACGACGAGGTCGGATGGTATGGCAGCGAACCCGCAGGCCGCAGCAGGCGAGCTGAGCGACGCGCAGCTCGACCTCACCTTCGCGGCCCTCGCCGACTCCACCCGCCGCGCCATCCTCGCTCGGCTCGCCACCGGCGAGGCCACCGTCAACGAGCTCGCCGCCCCGTTCACGATCAGCCTCCAGGCCGTTTCCAAGCACCTCAAGGTCCTCGAACGGGCTGGCCTGATCACGCGCGGCAAGGACGCCCAGTGGCGGCCCTGCCGGCTCGAGGCGGCGCAGCTCGACACGGCCTCGGCGTGGATCGACGAGAACCGCAAGGTCTGGGAGGGTCGCCTCGATCAGCTCGGCAGGGTGATCGACGACCTCAAGCGCCAGGGGTGATCAGCCGAGCTTGCCGGTGGGCGTGAACCGGACGGGCATGTGCTCGTAGCCGCTCACGAAGTTGGCGGCGCGGTAGGCGGGCTCGTCGTCGGAGATCAACTCGAGGTCGGGCAGGCGTCGCAGCAGGTGCTCGAACATGACCTGGAGCTCGAGGCGGGCGAGCGAGTTGCCGAGGCAGAAGTGGGTGCCGAAGCCGAAGGCGACGTGGTCGTTCGGGGTGCGCTCCACGTCGAAGCGGAACGGATCGTCGAACACCTGCTCGTCGCGGTTGGCCGACGGGTACAGCAGCAGCACGTTCTCGCCCGCGTGGATCTGCTGGCCGCCCACCTCGACGTCACGCGTGGCCGTGCGGTTCATGTTCTTGATCGGGCTCACCCACCGGAGCATCTCCTCGATCCCGGTGCCGAGCTTCGACGGATCAGTGGCCAGGCGCTCCCACTGGTCGCGGTTGTGCAGCAGCTGCCAGGCCCCGCCGGAGATCACGTGGCGGGTGGTCTCGTCGCCGCCGATGAGGATCAGCAGCGATTCGTCGATGAGCGACTGGTGGTCGAGCCGGTCCCCGTCGACCTCCGCGTGGCAGAGCACGCTCATCAGGTCGTCCTTGGGGTCCTGCATGCGATCGGCGATGACCCGGTCGGCGTACTCGGTGTAGCCGACGAACGCGATCGTGGCCGGCTCGAGCGAGGCCGGATCGCCGGTGAGCGCGCTGAGCATGGCGTCGCTCCACTCGAGCAGCTGGGCTCGATCCTCAGGGGCGACGCCGAGGTCGTTGCCGATCATGATCAGCGGGAGCCATGCCGCGATGTCGGTCACGAAGTCGCACTCGCCCTGTTCGCACACGGCGTCGATGATCTCGTCGCACGCCTGGCGCACCTCGGCCTCGCGCTCGCGCACCCGTCGAGGCGTGAAGCCCCGGTTCACGAGCTTGCGGCGCCGGAAGTGCTCGGGATCGTCGAAGTCGATCATCATGTTCAAGCGGTCGGCATCGGCCCGGATGCCCTGCGCGTTCGAGAAGGTGGCCGGGTCCTTGGAGATCGCCTTCAGGTCCGCGTGGCGGGTGATGCCCCAGGCGTGTCCATCCCAGTACACGGGCGCGTTGGCCCGCATCCAGGTGAACGAATCGTGGGGATTGCGGCCCCAGAAGTCTCCGCTCACCAGGTCGATGTCGTCGCGGGTGAGGTGGTCGGCCACCGGGCATCCTCCGGAATCTGACGGGTCGTCATATTCTTAGTGCGTGCCCCTCTCCACCGAAGCCCGACTGCCGGACGCTCCTGGCGGGCCGCCGATCCCGCTCGGCCGACGACTGGAGCTCCCCGGACGAGGCACCACCTTCGTCCGCGAGGTCGACGGACCTCCCGGGGCGCCCACGGTGCTCCTGCTCCACGGGCTCATCGCCAGTGGAGGGCTCAACTGGTTCCAGGCGTTCAAGCCCCTGTCGAAGCACTTCCGCGTGCTCGCGATCGACCACCGGGGCCATGGACGGGGGCTCCGGTCCTGGCGGCGCTTCCGGCTGGCCGACTGCGCCGACGACGCCGCCGCGCTGCTCGACGAGCTCGGCATCGACCAGGCCATCACCGTCGGCTACTCGATGGGCGGGCCGATCGCCCAGCTGCTGTGGCACCGCCATCCCGAGAAGGTGAGCGGGCTGGTCCTGTGCGCCACGAGCAATCGGTTCGTCCCCGGCGTGCGCGAGCGGCTGGCATTCGTGACCGCGGTCTCGGCCCTCGCCGGCACCACGCGTGTCGGCCAGCTGGTCACCCGGCTCCCCCTGGCCCCGCTGCAACGGAGGATCCCGCGGGCGGTCCGGGCCCGCCCGGACAGCTTGCGGCAATGGGCCAGGGCCGAGATGCGCCGCCACGATGCCCGGATGGTCACCGAGGCGTTGGCCGCCACGACCAACTTCGACAGCCGCAAGTGGCTGCACCCCGTCGACGTGCCGACCTCGATCATGGTGACGGCCAACGACCGGGCCATCCCGCCCGAGGAGCAGCTGCGGCTCTACCTCGCCATCCCACATGCCACCGTGCGCCAGCACGACGAGGGGCACACCTGGTGCGCCAAGGCGAACTTCGGCCCCGCGCTCGTGCAGGCATGCCTGGATGTGGCGCCCGACCCGGCCGGGGCACCAGAGACGGCCCGGCCCCGCTGATTCAGAAGGTGGTCGGTGGGGGCGACGGCGGTGGCGGTGGTGGCGGTGGTGTGCCCAGATCCGAGGCAGGCGGGATGGGTGGCGCCGGCGGCACCTCGACCGGTGGCCCGGGATCGGCGCCGGGCAGGTCGTCGATGCCCGGCATGACCGGCGGCCCGCTGGCGATCGGGGCGTAGCTCCCGCCGGAGGACGAATCGACCCTCGGGCTGACCAGCTGCGGCGCGTTGGCGTAGGTGAAGGCGCGGAACGCGTCCATCACCTCGGTGGGGATCGGGAAGATGATCGTGGAGTTCTGCTCCGTGGAGATCTCCGCCATGGTCTGCAGGGTGCGCAGTTGCATCGCCCCGGGGGACGCCATGAGCCGGGCCGCCTCGGCCAGCTTCTCCGAGGCCTGGAGCTCACCGGTGGCGGAGATGATCTTGGCCCGGCGATCGCGCTCGGCCTCGGCCTGGCGGCCCATCGCCCGTTGGATCTGCTCGGGCAGGTCGATGTCTCGCAGCTCCACCCGGCGGACCTCGATGCCCCACTCCTCAGTCTGGTTGTCGAGCGCGCTCTTGAGCTGCAGGTCGATCGTCTCGCGGTTGGTGAGCAACTCGTCGAGGTCGTGATGGCCGATCACGGCGCGCAGCGTGGTCTGGGCGACCAGTGCCGATGCCTCGTACCAGTTGCGGATCTTCACCACCGCGGCCACCGGGTCGATCACGCGCAAGAAGGCCACGGCATCGAGCTTGAGGGTGACGTTGTCTCTGGTGATCACCTGCTGGGGGGAGACGGCGACCGCCACCTCCTGCAGGTTGACCTTGACGATCTTGTCGATGATCGGGAAGACGAAGAAGATGCCTGGCCCCTTGGCGCCGACGCAGCGGCCGAGGCGGAAGATCACGCCGCGCTCGTACTCCTGGACGATCTTCAGCGAGTTGACCAGCAGGATGAGCCCGATGAGCAAGGCGACGACGATGAGGATGCCGATGGTGCACCTCCAGTTCGGGCCCGGCATGCGCCGCCGGGACGGGAGGCCACACGGTAGGCCGAGGGGGTGACAGCGAACCGAAAGCGGACAGCCGGCAATGGGCGTCCGAGCGGCCTCGAGCGGTCGCCTCTGCTAGAACAGGTTCTAGTTCTGATGGATCGTCAGGAGTTCGACCGGTGCAGATCGCGTACACGCCAGAGCAGGAATCACTGCGCAAGGAGCTGCGGGACTACTTCGCCGAGCTCATGACGCCCGAGGTCCAAGATGCTGCCTTCCGGGGCGACACCGGGGACCCCGCGTGCCTGGAGGCGGTCCGCCAGATGGGCCGCGATCGCTGGCTCGGCGCCGGATGGCCGACCGAGTACGGGGGGCGGGGCTTCGGTCCCGTCGAGCAGTTCATCTTCATGGACGAGAGCTGGCGAGCCGGAGCGCCCACGCCCTTCCTGTCGATCAACACGGTCGGCCAGACGATCATGCAGTTCGGCAGCCAGGAGCAGAAGGACTTCTTCCTCCCGAAGATCCTGGCCGGCGAACTGCACTTCTCGATCGGCTACACCGAGCCCGGCT
>JAOBWM010000113.1 GCA_025463365.1 Acidimicrobiales bacterium | reverse complement strand
GCTGGCCTACGTCTGCACCGAGCGCGAGCGGCGCGAAGCGCCGGCGTCCTTCGACCTGGAGTCGATCTCGACGGCCGATCCCGTCCCGGTGGTGGAGAGCTTCTAGACGGACCGGGCCAGCGAGGCCTTCGCCAGCCTGCCGGAACGCTGGCGACTCGTGCTCTGGCACACCGAGGTCGAGGGCCAACGTCCGGCCGAGGTCGCTCGCCTCCTCGGGATGACGCCGAACGCCGTGGCCGCCCTCGCCTACCGGGCCCGGGAGGGCCTCCGCCAGGCCTACCTCGCGGGCCACGCCCGGTCGGTCTCGTCGTCGGATGCAGAGTGCCGGTTCGCCAGCGAACGGCTGGCGGCCTACGTGCGGGGCGGCCTCACGGCGGCCAACGCCACGCGGGTCCGCACCCACGTGGACGGATGCAAGCGCTGTCAGGCCGGCTACCTCGAACTGGCCCAGGAGAACACGGCGCTGCGCGGCATCGTGGCCATGGCGGTCCTCGGGACCCTCGCCGGTGGCTACCTGGCCGATCGGGGCGGGTCGGCTCCGGTCCACGGTCTCGGGCGCAGCCGCCGTCCTCGCCGCCCACGCCTACGGCACCGGGCCGGCCAGGCGTGGCGACGTGGCCCCGCGAGCGCCCGCGGCGGCATCCTGACGGCGTCGGGCACCGGCGCCGCAGTGGTGGCCGCCGTGGCGCTCGTCGTGGCGCTCGTCGTGGCGGCGGTCGCCTGGCCGTCGGGCGAACGGGGCCGTGGTTCCCTCCAGACCGCGTCGCACGAGTCCGCGGCCACGACGACGGCGCGGCCGAGCCGTCCCCACCAGCCCAGAAGCAGCCATCCGGGGTCGCCCGCGGTGCTGGGCACGTCCCTCACGCCGTCGCTGCCGGTCGCCGCGCCGTCCGTCGGTCTGCCGCCGTCGAGCGGGCCCGCCATCGCCGTACCGCCGCCCGCCGGGACCCGACCGGGAGGCGGGAACCGCCCCTCGGGCTCGTTGCGAGCCGGCATCGAGCCGCTCCGAGGCCCCAATGGCACCACGCCGGCGACTCCACCGCTGCAACTGCCGCCGGCCCCGAGCCCCACCCCGGTTCCCGACCCAGCACCGCTCCGGGTTGCGCCGTCAAGCGTCGGACCTCTGGTCCAAGGTCGTCCCGGCGTGCTGACCGTCGCGATCGACAACGACGGCCGTCGAGCCAGCTCGGGAATCGTGCTCGAGGTCACTCTGACCGACGCACACCCACGAGGCCTCCCTGACCAAGCCGGATGGGCCTGCATCCCGACGCCGTCCACCATCGAATGCCGTGGCCGCGCCCTGCCTCCCCGGGGCCACGTCGAGCTGTACCTGCCGATCACGGTGGACCCGGCCACCTCCTCGATCGCCGTCGCGGCCACCGCGTCCGATCCGCCTCCTGGCCGGCGCGTGGCCCCGACGGAGCCTGCTGCTGCTGCTGGCCCGGCCCGGGTCGTGGAGCTCTCCGTGGCCCCGGCGGGCATGGCGGCCCGATTCGCCACGATCGACCACGGCGACATCACCACGACCGGCAACGCCCTGCTGACGTGCCCGGCCTCGGACCCCTCGTGCGCGGCGGCCCAGACCCGCACCGGCGCCCGGCTCGACGACGACGACTTCACGATGGTCGCGGTCGACGTCGACGCAGACCCGTCCACCGGGGCGTCCTCGGCCGCCGGGTTGAGCCTTCCCGCTCGACGCGAGGTCCTCTCGGCCCAGCTCTACTACGGCGCCGACCTGGCGGGTGGCGAGGGAGGCCAGCCCGCGTCGGCAACGTCGGATGCCGCGGTCGGCACGAGTGTCGTGGAGAGCCCCACGGGCTCGCGCTCGACGGTCGTCGCCCAGCGGATCGACCGGATCGGCACGCGGTACCAGGCGGTGGCCGACGTGACCGCGCTCGTCCGCGCCGGCGGCTCCGGCCGGTGGACGGTTGGCGGTGTCCAGGCCGGCACCGGTCGCGGCGCCTACGGCGGTTGGTCGCTCGTCGTCGCCTATCGATCGTCGGCCGCTCCGCTGCGCAGCCTCGTCGTGCTCGACGGTCTGACCTCCCTCACCGCCGGCGCCTCGACATCGTTCGAGGTCGGTGGGCTCGGAGTGGCGCGCCGTGGCCCGCCGAGTGCCACCATCTCGGTCGTGACCTACGAAGGCGACGCCGGGCTGGCCGGCGACCAGCTGACGGTGGCCGGCCAGGCCGTCGTCGACCCGGCCAACCCGGCCGGCAACACGTTCAACGCATCGGCGTCCGACGCGGGATCGCCCGGCGGCGGGCGGGACCCAGGGTTCGCCAACCTGTTCGGCTTCGACGTCGACCGCTTCGCGGTCGGCCCCCTGCTGGCGCCCGGCTCGACGCGCGCCACGATCGGGTTCACCACCGGGGCCGACGTGTACCTGCCCGGCGCCGTCGCCCTCACGGTCGACCGATGAGCACGGCCGTGGTGATCGTCGCCCACGGGAGCCGCGCCGACGCCGCCAACGATGCGCACCGGGCCACGGTGGAGGCGCTGGCCGCCTTGGTGCCGGCTCCGGTCACGGCTGCGTTCCTCGAGCTCGCGGAGCCCGACATCGCGTCGGCGATCCACCAGGCGGCCGAGGCGGGGGCCACCGACATCGTCGTCCTGCCCTTCTTCCTCTACCCGGGTCGCCACGTGGCCGAAGACATCCCGGCGATCGTGCGAGCGGCCGGGGCCGAACTTCCCGGCGTGGCGGTGCGTCTGCTCGAGTCGTTCGGCGCGGACCCGGTCGTGCTGGCCACCCTCGCCGCGCAGGTCCGCGTCGGCCTGCGACCGCCTTCGGCCTGAAGCTCCTACTCGACGATCGTGTACGCCGGGTTGAGGATCATGAGGCGGCCGCGCTCGCGCCGAGCGACGCCTTGCACCACGACTCGGCGACCGCAGTCGACGCCACCGAGGCGGCGACGCCCCGTGAACACCGCGATGGCCCGGCCGCTGCCGTCACCGATGGTGACCTCGAGCGAAGGCGAGCCAGCGCGGGGTACGACCTGGAGGCCCTGGATCTCACCGGCCAGCAGGATCGGCGTGCGCGTCGGCGCATCGGCGATGGCCTGGGCCCCGAAGTCCGAGAAGCGCTGGGTGACGCGCTCGTCGTCGAGATCTTCCAGGGACTGCGAGAGACGGGTGCGCAGCTTCTTCAGCACGGCGCCCACTGTCCCACGCCCCGCCGACAAGGGCAATCAGGCTCGACGACAAGGACGACAACGAGGTCCCTCCCAGTGCTGCCAGGGTGGCGGTGGTGCGGCCACCGGCACCTCGGGTCGGGGGCGCCGGGCGCCGAGCCGGCGCTAGTCGACCACGACGACCGGGGTGCCCTGCGTCGCCATGGGCAGGAGGTGCGTGATGTCGGCGTTCGACATGCGCACGCAGCCGTGGCTCGCCGGAGTCCCGATCAGGGCCGGCTGGTTGGTGCCGTGGATGGCGACCTGGCCGTTGCCCGAGCCGAAGTGGTCGTACACGTTGGAGAACCCGCTGAAGCTGATCTGGTACGGACCGTAGGGGCCGTTGGGGTTGGACGGCTTGGCAAGGATGTCGACGTAGAAGGAGCCGGTCGGCGTCGGCGACGATGCCTTGCCCGGCGCCACGCTCGTCGACCAGACCACGGCATCACCGTGGTACACGGTGAGCCGCCTGGCGCCCAGCTCGATGAGGATGTGGTTCGGGACCGAGCGCAGGCGGACGTCGGATGCCTTGATCCACGCCGTGGCGCCGTTGGGCCGGGAGTTGATCTGCACCTGGAGCCACTCGGTGCCGGAGCGGCGGCGCACGAGCATCACGAGGGGCACGTCCTCGACGGTCGGGTTCGGGAGGGTGCGGGCGGTGGGGACCGGGACGCCCGGCGACTGGTAGAGCGCGACGGCGGGGACGATCGCATCGGCGACGGTGAACATCGTGGGCCACGGGGGTCCCATCGGACCGGACACACCGAGACCGGTGGAGGGGTCGAGGTTCGGCAGCGGCGGGATCGTGGTGGTCATGGTCGGGACCGGCCACGTGCCCGACAGCTTGCTGGGTGCCGCCCGCGACGAGCGCACCTGCGCGGTGACCTGCTCGGCACCCGAACCGGAGGATCCGCATGCCACGACCGTCGTGGCGGCGAGCGCGACGAAGCAGAGGGACGCGAACGTTCGGGCGGGCCGCCGGGCTGCGGACATGGCGCCCACGGTACCCAGGCGGGGTGCGGTTCAGCCCAGCAGGGTGGACACCACGTCGTCCTCGGCCTCCGGTGTGGAGAGCACGAGGACCTCGTCACCGGCGCGCAGCACGGTGTCGCCCCGCGGGACGATCACGTGGCTGTCGCGGATGATGGCGACGACGGTGGAATCGCGGGGGAGGCCGAGCTCGGCGATGTCACGGCCGGCGGACGGTGACTCGTCGGTGAGGGTGGCCTCCGACAGGCGGGCGCGGCCGCCTTCGAACGAGAGGAGTCGGACCAGGCTCCCGACCGACACGGCCTCCTCGACGAGGGCGCTCAGCAGGTGCGGCGTGGAGACCGACACGTCGATGCCCCACATCTCGTTGAACATCCACTCGTTGCGGGGGTTGTTCACCCGGGCGACCACGCGTGGGACGCCGAACTCCTGCTTGGCGAGCAGCGAGATCACGAGGTTGTCCTCATCGTCGCCGGTGACAGCTGCGACCACGTCGGCCCGGTCGACGCCGGCTCGGGCGAACTCGCTCACCTCGCACGCATCGGCCGCGACCCATTCGGCCGCGGTGGCTTCGCCGTTGCGGGCCGCCGACTCGACGCGGGCCGCGTCGACCTCGACGATGACGACCTCGTGCCCGGCCTTGGCGAGGTCCTCGGCGATGAACGTGCCGACGCTGCCGGCTCCGGCGATCACGACGCGCATCAGTGGGCTCCTCGGGTGGTGGGGGCGGAGGTGGGCAGGTGCTGCATCAGTGACCACGCCCCGCGACGGGGCCGACCAGGTGCCGGTCGAACTGGTCGAGCGAATCACCGTTCACCATCACGTGCACGAGGTCGCCGTCCTGCAGCACCGTGTCGGGACCGGCCACCGTGCCCTCGCCGAGGCGGGTGATGCCGGCCACGCGGGCATGGCCCTGCACGTCGAGGTCGGCCACCTTCTTGCCGGCCCAGGCCGGCGGCACCGGCCGCTCGACGAGGAGGATCTTGGCGCTGCCGTCGATCCAGTCGGCGGTGGTGCGCTCGGGCAGGATCCGCTGGAGGACCCGCTCGGTCGCCCACTCGACGGTGGCGATGGTGGGGATGCCGAGTCGTTCGTAGATCTTCGCCCGGCGGGGGTCGTAGATGCGGGCGACGACGCGATCGATGCCGAAGGTCTCGCGGGCCACGCGGGCCACGAGGATGTTCGAGTTGTCGCCATTGGTCACCGCGGCCAACGCCTGGGCTTCTTCGATGCCGGCGGCCTTCAGGCGGTCGCGGTCGAACCCGACCCCGACGACCGTCTTGCCCTTGAACCCATCGGGGAGGCGCTCGAACGCCTTCGGCTTGCGGTCGACCACGGCCACGCTGTGGCCGGCCTCTTCGAGGGTGCGAGCCAACCCGGCTCCTACCCGTCCGCAACCCACGACAACGACGTGCACGGTCTTCACCTCACCTCACGCCCGGGCTCCCGGGCAACGGCGGCGCAGCCTAGGTCCGAGGCGGCGGGTGACGCATCCTGTCAGAAGCCTGACAGGCCCGGTTCGCGGGGGTGATCCCGCCACATCTCCGTCATCTCGGACGCCGTGCCCGTCGGCTCCATCGGGTCGCTGCGGCCCGTACGATCGCCCGGTCCGCAGCCCTCCTTCGGCCGAAAGGGCACGATGGCCTCCACGTTCAAGCGGTTCCTGGTGGGCAAGCCGCTCGCGAGCAACGAGCAGGAGCACCAGGCGCTCGGCAAACCCGTCGCGTTGGCGGTGTTCGCGTCGGACGCGATCTCGTCGACGGCGTACGCGACCGAGGAGATCCTGTTCGTCCTCCTCGCCGGCGCGACGTTCCCGCAGACGCACAAGTACCTCGTGCCGATGGCGATCGTGGCCGTCTTCCTGCTCGCCGTGGTGTGCACGTCCTACCGCCAGACGCTCTACGCCTATCCCGACGGTGGCGGCGCCTACGTGGTGAGCCGCGAGAACATCGGCCGGACCTCAGCGCTGGTCGCAGGCGCCTCACTCCTGGTCGACTACACGCTGACCGTCGCGGTGTCGGTGTCGTCGGGGGTCCTGGCCATCGGCTCGGCCTTCCACTTCAACCACAACGCCACGCTGCGGGTCGTGCTCGCCCTCGGGTTCGTCGTCCTCATGGCGCTCGGCAACCTCCGAGGGCTGAAGGAGGCCGGCCGCGTCTTCGCCGTGCCCACCTACGTGTACGCCCTGTTCTTGTCGCTGCTCATCGGGTACGGCATCTACCGGATCGGCTTCCAGCACCTCGGCTCGATTCCCGGCAACGACGCGAAGGCCCATCGATTCGCCGAGGAGCAGGGGGCCGACGTCGCCAAGCTCACCGGCTCGGTGGGCCTGTTGCTGCTCCTGCGGGCGTTCTCGTCGGGGGCGGTCGTGCTCGCCGGGGTCGAGGCCATGTCGAACGGAGTGCCTGCGTTCCGCAAGCCCAAGTCCAAGAACGCCGCGCAGACGCTCACGATGATGGCTTTCATCCTCGGTGCGATGACGCTCGGCATCAGCTACCTCGCAAGCCACCTGCACCCGGTGTTCGAGGAGGGCGGCGACACGGTGCTGTCGCAGATGGGTGCGGCCATCTTCGGCCAGGGCAGCGCCATCTACTACTGCCTCCAGTTCGCCACCTTCGGGATCTTGATCCTCGCCGCGAACACTGCGTACGCCGGGTTCCCACAGCTGTCGTCGAACATCGCGAGCGACGGCTTCTTGCCGAGGCAGCTGGCGAACCGAGGCGACCGGCTCGTGTTCTCGAACGGCGTGCTGATCCTGTCGGGCATGGCGGCACTGCTCATCGTGGCGTTCAAGGCCGAGGTGAGCGCCTTGATCCCGCTGTACGCGGTGGGCGTGTTCGTGGGCTTCACCCTCAGCCAGTACGGGATGGTCAAGCACCACCTCCGACTTCGGGAGCCGAAGTGGCGCCAGAGCCTGGTCATCAACGGCCTCGGTTGCTTCATGACCGGCGTGGTGCTGGTCGTGGTCGTCATCTCGAAGTTCGCCCAGGGGGCATGGATCCCGGTGGTGGTGATCCCGTCGATCGTGCTCTTGCTCAAGGGGATCAACCGCCACTACACCTCGATGGACGAGCTGCTCGAGGTGCCCGAGACCGAGAAGGTCCGGCGTCGCACCAACACGGTGATCGTCCTCGTCGGGCGCGTGACGCGCGGCTCGCTCACCGCGATCGCCTATGCCCGTTCGCTCAACCCGGACCGGCTCGTGGCCGTCACGGTGGTGTCCAACGCCGAGGAGCAGGATCGGATCACGCGCCAATGGGAGGCCCACCAGATCCCGGTGGAGCTCCAGACGCTGTACTCGCCGTATCGGGAGCTCTCACGACCGATCCTGCGCTACGTCGACGACCTCGACGACCGCTACGACGACGACTTCGTCACGGTGGTGGTCCCCGAGTTCGCGCTGGACCACTGGTGGCAGCAGTTGCTGCACAACCAGAGTGCGCTCCTGTTGCGGACGCGCTTGCGAGGTCGTCCCAACACCGTCGTCACGTCCGTCCCGTTTCACGTCTCCAAGGGCGGCGGGATTACCGTCGCCCTCGCCCATCCGGACCCGCTGGTCGCCGAGGGCGCTGAGCCTGCCCGGCAGGGAGATCCATGACATCCACCTTCAAGCGAGTGCTGGTCGGCAAGCCGATCGCCAGCTCCGAGGAACACCACCAGCGCCTCGGCAAGCCCACCGCCCTCGCAGTCTTCGCCTCCGATGCCATCTCGTCGACGGCGTATGCCACCGAGGAGATCCTCTTCGTCCTGATGGCGGCGGTCGCATTCCCCGCCAGCCACAAGTACCTGATCCCACTGGCGATCGTGGCGGTCTTCCTCCTCGCCGTGGTGGCCACCTCCTACAGCCAGACCATCCACGCCTACCCCGACGGCGGCGGCGCCTACGTGGTCAGCCGGGAGAACATCAGCCAGATCGCGGCGCTGGTGGCCGGAGCCTCGCTGCTCGTCGACTACACGCTCACGGTGGCGGTGTCGGTGTCGTCCGGCGTGCTCGCCATCGGGTCTGCCTTCCACTTCGCCGACGACAACGCGCTGCGGGTGGTTCTCGCCTTGTTCTTCGTCGGCCTGATGATGCTGGCCAACCTGCGTGGGTTGAAGGAATCGGGACGCATCTTCGCGGTGCCCACCTACGCCTACGTCGTGCTGCTGTTCGCCCTGATCTCCTACGGGATCTACCGGATCAACGCCCAGCACCTTGGGCAGATCCCCGGGAGCCCGGAGAAGGCGAAGGAGTTCCTGCAACAGCAACACATCGCGGCCAAGAGCCTCGGGAACAACATCGGTTGGTTCCTGTTGCTTCGGGCGTTCTCGTCGGGCGCCGTCGTGCTGTCGGGCGTGGAGGCGATCTCCAACGGCGTGCCGGCGTTCAAGAAGCCCGAGTCCAAGAACGCCTCGCAGACCCTGATGATGATGGCCACCATCCTCGGCGTGTCGACCCTCGGCGTCGGCTACCTCGCCAGCCACCTCCACCCGGTGTTCAGCGACAAGGAGACCGTCCTCTCGCAGATGGGTGCGGCCATCTTCGGCAAGGGCTTCATCTACTACGCCCTGCAGTTCGCCACGTTCGCCATCTTGATCCTGGCGGCCAACACCGCCTTCGCCGACTTCCCGCGGCTCAGCTCGATCATCGCCCGCGACGGCTACCTGCCCCGGCAGCTCGGCAACCGTGGCGATCGGCTCGTGTTCTCCAATGGCGTGCTCATCCTCTCGGGCATGGCCGCCTTGTTGATCGTGGCGTTCAAGGCCGACGTCAGCGCCTTGATCCCGCTCTACGCGGTGGGCGTGTTCACCGGCTTCACCCTCAGCCAGTTCGGCATGTGCCGGCACCACCTGCACCTGCGAGAACCGAACTGGCAGCGAGGCCTCGTCATCAACGGGGTCGGCTGCACCATGACCGGCATCGTGCTGACCGTCGTGATCATCTCGAAGTTCGGCGAGGGCGCATGGATCCCGGTCGCGGTCATCCCGCTCATCGTGTTGCTCTTCCGCCGCATCCATCGCCACTACGAAAAGGTGGACCGGCGCATGGCCGCGGCCCCCGGCGAGAAGGTCCGCCGTCGGACCAACACCGTCATCGTGCTCGTGGGCAAGGTCACCAAGGGTTCGCTCACCGCCATCGCCTATGCCCGTTCGCTCAACCCGGATCGCCTCGTGGCCGTCTCGGTCGTGTCGAGCCCGGAGGAGCAGGAGCGCATCACCCAGCAGTGGGAGGAGCACGAGATCCCGGTGGAGCTCCAGACGCTGTACTCGCCCTACCGCGAGCTCTCCCGCCCGATCCTTCGGTACGTCGACGATCTGGACGAGCACCACGACGACGACTTCGTCACGGTGATCGTGCCGGAGTTCGCCCTCGACCACTGGTGGCAACAGCTGTTGCACAACCAGAGCGCGCTCGTGCTCCGCACCCGACTGCGCAGCCGCCCCAACACGGTGGTCACCTCGGTGCCGTTCCACATCGACGAGCGCGACGACGTGGTGGCGGGGACCAAGGACGCCTGAGCGCCCCATCGGCGCGGTGGTCGCTGCGTCAGCGGGCGAACATCATCATCCACTGCTCGAGCGAGCTCGGGCGGAAGACGACGTTGCGGCTGCGGGTCTCGGCCATGGTGGCCGACGGCTTCTCCGAGTACAGGTGGCCGGGATACAACACGACATCGTCGGGGACCTGGGCCAAGCGCTGGGTCAGGCTGGCGTACATCTGCTCGGGATCGCTGCCGGGGAGGTCGGTGCGGCCGCAGCCGTCGAGGAACAAGGTGTCGCCGGCCACGAGCTTCGTGCCGTCGACGAGGAAGCACTGGCTGCCCGGGGTGTGGCCGGGCGTGTGGATGAGCGTGATCGGGATCTCGCCGACCATCACCGTGTCACCGCTGCGGTGGCGCACCAGCTCGTCGGTCGAGACCCCGGTGGAACGGTGGATCCACTCGACCTCGTCGTCCTGCACGTGGATCGGGACCGACACGAGGTCGAGCAACTCGGCGATGCCGGTGATCTCGGCCATGCCGCCGAGGCTTCCGCCCACGTGATCGGCGTGGTAGTGGGTCGCGAGGGCGCCGGTCAGGCGCATGCCGTCCGCCTCGAGCAGGTCGAGGAGTCCCTGCTGGTCGTAGGCCGGGTCCACCGCCACCGCCTCACCGGTCTCGCGGTCACCGATCAGGTAGACGAAGTTGACCATCTGCTGGGCGACCGGGTCGTCCTCGGCCACATCGAGGCCCGAGAGGAGCTGGCGGAAGTAGAGGCGTGAGCTGTCGGCCATGCGAGCAGCGTAGGAGCACGCGGCTCGGCTCGGGGTCGGCGCTGCTGGTCAGCGGCGGGCGCGCTGCCAGGTGGCGAGTGCGTGCTTGAAGGCGGCGTCGACCTCGGCGTGGCGGGCGCGCAGCCGGTCGCCGGGCCAGTCGGCGGCGAGGAGAGCCGGGGGGAGCAGCGGGTCCGCCTGGAGGTGGCGCAGCACGGCGGCGAGGGTCACGAACGTGCCGGCGAGGTCGAGGTCGAGGCGGTCGAGGCCGTCGAGGCGGTCGACGAGGTCGGCGCCACGTCGCGCCCAGCTGTCGAGGTCCCACAGGCGGGCGGCCAGCGAGCTCGGGTCGTCCACGCGGCTCGTGAGCCGCAGGGTCCGGCCGGCCACCGCCGTCTCGGCGTCGACCAGCACGCCCTCCGGCAGGTTGTCGGGCCGCAGCCAGACGCCCTCGCGGAGCTCGGCGAACCGCAATGAGCCCAGGGCGGCGCGCAGTTCGGCGCGTTCGGCGGCCGGTCGGCCTTCGCCCTCCACGATCAGGGTCCGCCACTGTCCTTTCCACGCGGTCGACGGTCCGGTGCGGCTGAGGTCCTGGCGGGCCTGGCGGGTGACGAGCCGGCCGACGAGGCGGTAGCCCCGCTCCGTGGCCGCGAGCTCCCCGTTGGCGACCATGCGCGACATCGCCACGCGTGCCGCTCCGGGGTTGATGCCGAGCAGCTCGGCCGTCCCGACCAGCACCGGGGTGGGCAACTCGGGAGGCGAGACACCGAGGAGGGTCGACGCGACCACGGATCGGGCGGTGAGGCGGGGGAGCTCGACGTCGACGTCCGCCACCTCGGGGTTCGCACCCGATCTGCTGTTACGTCTGGACGACATCTGTCGATCATAGGTAACATGGGGGCATGAGCACGACCGTCGAGGCCCGGCCTTCGCCCCGCACGGGTGGCATGGTGCCCCCGGTGTCGGCGTTGCCGGAGGTCTTGCCCACGGAGCGGCTCACCGTCTCGGGCAAGGCGGTGCCGGCGGTGCGCGACCACCTGCGCAGGATCGCCAGCTGGCGCAACGCCTGGACGGTCGCATCGCTGTGGCTGGGCATCGTCGCGCTCTGGACGGCCGCGGTGTGGGTCGACCACCCGCTCGGCTACGTCGCCCTCTTCGTGCTCATGGGCCCGGTGTTCGCCCGCCTCGCCATCCTCGGACACGAGGCGGCGCACCGCCTGCTGTTCCGCAATCGCAAGGCCAACGACCTCGTCGGTCGGTGGCTGCTCGATCATCCCGCCTTCGTGCCGTTCGACATCTACCGACGCGTGCACTTCGCGCACCACAAGGACGAGTTCGGCCCCAACGAGCCCGACATCCCGCTGTACGCCGGCTATCCGCTGCCCAAGGCGTCGTGGCGCCGCAAGCTCGTTCGGGACGCGGTCGGCATCTCGGGGTGGAAGAACCTCAAGCCGCTGCTGCGATCGGTGACCACCAAGCAGGGCCGTCCCATCGGCGTGCGCATCCTCGGCACGCAGGTCGTGCTGTGGGCCGGGATCTGGGCGCTGACCGGCCGCTGGTGGCTGTACCCCGTGTGCTGGTTGGGGCCGTGGCTCACGGTGTGGCGGGTGCTCAACCGGCTCCGGGCCATCGCCGAGCACGGTGGCATGGAACGGTCGGACGATCGGCGCCGCACCACCCACCACATCCACCAGAGCTGGTCGGCGCGGTTCTGGATCGTCCCCTACAAGACGGGCTGGCACCTCGCCCACCACGTCGACATGGGCGTGCCCTGGCGGAACCTGCCGACGTTCCAGCACGAGCTGGACGCGTCCGGGTGGGTGACCCCTGAGATCGAGTACCCGAGCTACCGGGCGTTCTGGCGGGCCTGCGCCTCGGCCTGAGTCGCCAGACTGGCGGCCATGGCTCCTCGTCGCGGCATCGATCCCGTGCGGCTCGCCCGTGACCTCGAGGACGTGGTCGGAGCCGGTCACGTCGGAGCCGGTCACGACGGGGCCGTTGGCGCGGTGGACGACCTGCGAGCCCGCCACCGCGAGCCGCACCGCCGCTACCACACCGAGGAGCACGTGGCCGAGGTGCTCCGCGAGGTCGATCGCCTCGGCCGAACCCTGGACACCCGCGAGCAGCTGGCTATCCGCCTGGCCGCCGCGTTCCACGACGCGATCTACGACCCGGCGGCGTCGAACGGCGAATCGGAGGCCGCCAGCGCCGAGCTGGCCGTGCGGACGTTGCGTGGGCTCGACCACGGGGCCGACGAGGACCTCGTCAGCGAGGTCGACCGGTTGATCCGGCTCACGGTCGGACACGAGGTAGCGCCCGACGACCGGGCAGGTGCCGTGCTCGTCGACGCCGACCTGTGGGTCCTGTCGGCCGCCGAGGAGCGCTACGACCGCTACGTCCGAGACGTCCGCGCCGAGTACGCCCACGTCGCTGACGACCTCTGGCGGGTGGGTCGCGGTGCCGTCCTGCAACGGTTCCTCGTCGGCATCGCCGGCCTGTACGGGGCGGGGGAGGCCGAGGACCAAGCCGAGCGCCGGGCCCGAGCGGCCCTCAACCTCCGGCGCGAGCTGGCCTCACTCGGCGGCTGACCGCTCGACGGCTTCCGGCTCCGGGCGGGGCTTGCGCCGTCGCAGGCCGGACGCTCGCAGGCGCCGGATGATCTCTCGCGAATCGACCGGCTGGGCGCCGGCGGCCACCGCTCGATCCCACCAGGCGTCGGGCAGGTCGTAGTGGTCCCGGTGGAACGCGCGCTCGGGCAGGCCGAGCCGGGCCGCGAAGCCATGGAGCTCCTCGAACGACTCGTCGCTCACCAGGTGGGCGAAGTGACGCCCGTGCGCCGGCCAGATCGGCCGGTCGACCAGGATCACGACGAACGGGGCTCGGGGCTCGGCGCGTCGGGGACCATCAGCGAGCCGGTCGCGTGCCCGTCGACGCGCACGACCCGCTCGGCGAACTGCCACCGGCCTCCGGGAGCCGTCTCCACGACCCGGTCGCGGTAGCGGCCCCAGTGGTCGGGCCCGATCGAGGTGAGGACCAGGAAGTACGACCGCACCGTCGCCGAGTCGTGGTGATCCAGGTCGATGACGACGCTCGACACGTGGTGGCGCACCGGACCGGGTGACCCGCCGGCTTCCGCCACCCTGGCCGCGACCGCCTCGAGCTCGGTCGTGATCTGGTCGCGACCTTCCCACCGCCCGCCGTGCTCGCCGACGTCGAGCACCCCCTCGGCGGCGAAGCAGTCGGCCACCGCCTCGGTCTCGCCCCGGTCCGCCGCCCACGTGTAGCGAGCGAGGAGGTCTCGGATCGACTCACGGGCGATCAGGTCGGTGCGCTCCATCCGCGGGTCAGGCCGGATCGCTGTCGTGCAGGTCGGCCGAGGGATGGTCGACTGCGGGGTCGGCCTCGCGCAGCCCACCGTGCTCGCGGTACGGGTCGTGATCGTGCGGGTGGTCGTGGTCGTGGTCGTGGTCGTGGTCGTGCTGGTGGTCGTGGTCGCGCCCCGCGTCGGGGGGTGGATCGTCGCCGAGGGGCTCGGGGGCGTGGAGCTGGGTCACGACCCCGGTGGGGTCGTCGGCGCGCCAGCGGGCCTCGGCTTCGGCCAGCACGTCGCGCACCGGCCGCCCGGTGACCCGAGCCACGCGGGCCGCATCGTCGTATTCGGCCTTGACGCGACCGGGACTGACCTTGACCCGCACCGACAGATCGTCGACGAGGACGTGCTCGACGGTCCGGGCCATCGGCCAGCGTTCGAGCTGCTGGCCGCGGACGCCGAGCGTGCCGGTCTCGGCCGCCAACACGCCGCGGACCCGGGACGCGAGGGCGATGTCGGCCAGGGCGTGGATGGTGTGGGCCGGCCGGCCCTTCTTCATGATGATGGGCGTGACCCACGCGTCGTGAGCGCCGGCCTCGAGCAGCGACGCCACCGCGTGGGCCAGGACCTCACCCGTCGCGTCGTCGACGTTCGCCTCGAGCACGACCACCGGCTGGCCCCCTTCGATGCGCTCGGAGATGGGCTCGCCGATCACCACCTGCACGAGGTTCGGCCGGTCGTCGATCTCGCGGGTGCCGGCGCCGAAGCCGCTCGATGTCGAGATCATCGGTGGGAGGGCGCCGAACTGCTCAGCCAGCGCGGCGACCAGCGCCGCGCCCGTCGGGGTGGTGAGCTCGACGGCCAGGTCGATGCCCCGCGTCGGGATGCCGGTCAGCAGCTCGACCACCGCCGGCGCCGGGTTGGGGATGATCCCATGGGCGGCGCGCACCATGCCGAGGCCGACTGCGATCGGCGAGCTGGTGACGGTGTCGACGCCGAGGACCTCGAGCGCCGCGCACGTCCCCACGACGTCGACGATCGCGTCGATCCCGCCCACCTCGTGGAAGTGGACCTGGTCGGGTGGGCGCCGGTGGAGGCGGCCTTCGGCGTCGGCCAGGCGGGCGAACGTGGCCGCCGCCCGGCGCTGCACCCGGTCGGGCAGGCGGGCCTCGGCGACGAGTCCCTGGATGTGGGCGGCGGTCCGAACCACGGTGGTGTCCTCGGCGTGCACGTGCACCTTGGTGCCGGCGATGCCACCGCGCAGGACCGGCTCGGCCTCCACGGACCAGCCTCCCACCGGCAGCTGGCCGAGCATCGTGCGGACCTCGTCGAGGTCGGCCCCGGCGTCCACGAGCGATCCGAGCGCCATGTCGCCGGCGATGCCGGAGAAGCAGTGGAACCAGGCGACGGTCATCGGCCGGCCCCCTGCCTGGCACCGCGGTCCGCGTCGGCCGCGGCCGGTTCGGAGCGGCGCGCCGGGTTCAGGAACATGCGGGCCACGGCAGAGGCGGCGCCGAACCCGTTGTCGATCCCGACGACGGTGATCCCCGCCGCGCACGAAGCGAGCATGCCGAGCAACGCGGTGACGCCCTCGAGGCCGGCGCCGTAGCCGACACTGGTCGGGACGGCCACGACCGGCGCACCGGTGAGCCCGCCGATCACGCTGGCCAGCGCCCCCTCCATGCCCGCGACCACCACGACGGCATCGGCCGCGGCCAGCTCGTCGGCGTGCCCGAGCAGCCGGTGGATGCCGGCGACCCCGACGTCGGTGATCCGCACCGGGGGCAGGCCGTGGGCGGTGAGGGTGGCCGCACACTCGTCGGCCACAGGGAGGTCGGCGGTCCCGGCGGTGATCAACAGGACCCGCTCGCCACGGGGCTCGGCGGCCCGCCACACGACGGTGGTGGCCCGGACGTCGGCGCCCGGGTTGGCCTCGGCGGCGGCGGCCACCTGCTCGGCGTCGGCCCGCGTGAGCACGACCGGCGCCCGGTCGGACCGGGAGAGCAGCTCGGCCACGATGCGGGCCGCCTGGTCCGGTGTCTTGCCCGGCCCGTAGATCGCCTCGGCCATGCCCTGGCGGAGGTGGCGGTGGTGGTCGACCCTGGCGAACCCGAGATCGGCGAACGGCAGCTGCCGCAGCGATGCGACCGCGTCGTCCGGGCTGGTCCGGCCGTCCTGCACGTCGTGCAGCAAACGCCGGATGGCGGCTTCGTCCACGCCCCTATCCTGGCCCGTCGTGAACGACCCGGTGCAGAACAGCTCCTCGCCCACCGCTGCCACGGCGGTCCGGGTCGGCTTCCTCGGACCCTTGGGGACGTTCACCGAACAGGCGCTGCTCACCCAGCCCGACCTCGCCGTCGCCGAGCTGGTGCCGCTCCCGACGATGGCCGACGTGCTGCGCGCAACCGAGAGCGGCGAGGTCGATCTCGGTTTCGTCGCCATCGAGAACTCGATCGAGGGCACGGTCAACGTCACCTCGGACACCTTGGCCTTCGATGTCGACGTGCTGATCCAGCGCGAGGTCGTGATCGGCATCCAGCAGCACCTCATGGCCGTGCCGGGCACGACGCTCGCCGACATCGAGCACGTCGTCTCGATCCCCCATGCCACCGCGCAATGCCGCCGCTACTTGTTCGACCACCTGCCGAACGTGACGACCCAGGCCGCCAACTCCACGTCCGAGGCAGCCCAGCGCGTCGCCGAGGTGGGCAGCTCGTCGGTCGCCGCGATCGGCAACGAGCTCGCGGCCGGCATCTACGGGCTCGAGATCCTCGCCCGCGACATCGAGGATCACCCCGAGAACCAGACCCGCTTCGTCGCGGTGACGCCCCACGTCGTGCCGGCCCCGACCGGCCACGACAAGACGTCGATCGTGGTGGCGCAGCGCACCGATCGCCCGGGCAGCCTGCTGGCCATCCTCCAGGAGTTCGCCGCCCGTTCGATCAACCTCACCAAGCTCGAGAGCCGCCCGACCAAGAAGGCCTTGGGCGACTACTGCTTCCTGCTGGACCTCGAAGGCCACGTGGCCGACGACGTCGTCGCCGACTGCCTGCGGGCCCTGCAGGCCAAGCACGGCGTGGTGAAGTTCCTGGGCTCCTATCCCTCGGCTGCGGCCGAGGGTCCGGCCGCTCGCATCGACGCCGATGTCGCCGCCCGCGAGGCCGACGCCTGGCTGGCCGAGATCCGCGAGCGCATCACCCCCGCCGGCTGACCCGGACGGAGCAGTACGTACCGCTCAGGTGGCGGGGGTGAGGGTGTTGGCGTCGGTGTGGAGGAACGGCTCGCCGGGGAACTCCGCCATGTGCAGCGTCGTGGTCTCGTCGTAGGACCAGGTGCCGTTGGCATCGGTCGTGATCGTGGCCTCGTAGCTCCGTGAGCTGGCCCGCTCGCCGAGGTAGGCGTTCTCACTGATGCCGTAGCGGGCGTCCCCCAGCGTGGCGGTGAGGGTGAAGGAGGTCGCATCGGCGGCCACCCCGATGGCGCCGGCCAGCACCGTGATGCCGCGGGGCACCACGAAGCCCCGCAGGATCTCGCCGGCGGCGGCGTCCCAGAGCCAGTAGCCGACCTCGGTGTGGAACGGGTTCTCCTCGTCGTCCCGCCACATCGCCGTCTTGTAGTCGAGCCCGTACAGCGATTGGCTGCCGTTGTCCACCGGTCCGAACGGCTTCATCGTCAGCTTCTCGAGGTACGGGGTGGAGATCACCTCGCCGCGAGCGTGGGAGAAGGCACGGTCGAGGCCGCCCTGACCCTGCCACTCGCCGATCAGTCCGGTCAGGGGTCCCCAGTCGCTCATGGCGGCCGAAGCTAGTGGCCGTTCCCCGCATCGCCGCACGGTCGGCCCCCAGCCGGGTTGCATCGGCCGAGGGGCAGCGAGGCAGATGCAGAAGTGGGCACGGCCGTCGCTCGGGGGGAGTGAGTGACGGCCGTGCCCGAGCCGGGCATGCCACGCGGAGCGAGGCGACCCGGTTCAGGGCTGCACAACACCGCGACGAGCGATCCATGACGCCACGGCGCAAAGCGGTCGCGACCGGTGGCTCAGCCGCCTCCCGAGGTCCGACCCTCCCAGCTCGCGCCGCGCGCATGGGTCCACAGCCATCCCTGGCCGTAGTCGAAGTGCAGGCCGGTCACCGTGGCCAGGTCCGCCTCGGTCTCGATCTGTTCGACGATGATCGCGGCGCCAGACTGCGCGCCGAGCTCCTTCAGCCACCGGGCGAGCCCCGGTCGCGCCCCCGGGCCGACGATCCGTTCGAGGCGCACCTTCACGACTTCGGGCTGCAGGATCCGGACGCTCTCGACGTTGGCGTTGCCGTCCCCGAAGTCGTCGATCGCGAAGCGGACACCCATGGCTCGCAGCGTGCTGACGTTGTGGCGGAGGATGGGGCTGTCGGTGACGGCCGAGTGTTCGGTGACCTCGAGGACGAGGGACCGGCAGCCACCGTGACCGGCCGCGGCGGCGACGGTCGACGCGAACAGCGGGGTGGCGAGATCCTCGGGCAGCACGTTGAGGTGCAGCTTGCCGGGCGCCGTTCCGAGGCGGGTCCCGCCTTCGCGCAGCGCCCGCCGGGTGATCGACGCCAGGCTGATGCCGGCGCGCCGTGCCTCTTCGACGATGTCCCCGCCATGCAATGGACGCAGGAGCAGCTCCTGGCCGACGACCACGTGGTCCTTCAGCCGCACGATGGGCTCGAGGTGCACATCCAGGTTCAGTGCAGGATCGGCCATGCCGGTGAGGTTCCTCTCGCGATCGTCCGGGGGTAGGAGTCCGATCGCCCGGGGGACAACCCGAGCCCCCGAAGGACATGACGTAACCTCCGATGACCGGAGGGAGCAGAGCGATGGGTGGGGACGGATCCGACGCAGATCCGATCGTTGAGCGGCTCGGCGAGGACCGCGCCCAGGCGATCGAGGCCGAACTGGAAGGCACCGGCGTCATGCTCATCCCGGTCTCGCTGTACGAGCGGCTGATGATCGAATCGGCCCGCTACCGGCGCTTGGCGGCCCTCGCGGCCGGCGAAGATCCCGAGTAGAGCCGCACGTTGCCGCATCCGTTCCACGGCCGGTTCCTGCCCAGCTGATCGACCGAGGTTGCGTCGGCGCGTCATCGGAGCGTCCGTACGAGGTTGACGCCGATCGTGCGACTCGTGAAGAGCTCCGATGCCGACCCCCACGCTCCGGTCGGCCTCGATCCGGTGACCGGGCTCTTGGACCATCGGGGGTTCGTCGAGATCCTGGAGGGGATGATTCAGGTCTCCGCCCTGGCCGACCTGGGGGCATGCCTGGCGCTGTTCGGGTTCGACGGCCTGGCGGGGCACGAGGCGGGCCGGGTCGCGGGCGTGATCGCCGACCACGTCCGCTCCACCGATGTCCTCGGTGCGCTGGTCGACGGGACGGTCGCGGTGTTGTTCGAGGCTGGCTCGATCACCGGGGCCGAGGCCGCTGTCTTGCGGGTGCGCGAGATCTGCCAGGTCGCGCTGCCCGGCAGCCGCTGTGTCGCCGGCATGACCTGCACCGCAGAGGGCGCCGTCGGCGCCGAGGAGCTCATCGCCCGGGCCGGCGTCGCGCTCGGCCGGGCGCGTCGCCTCGGGGTGGGCGTCGATGTCTGGGCCCAGGCCCCGCCCGACCTGGGTCCGCAGCGGCGTGATCACCCGGCCTCGGCTGGATCCGAGGCCTGGCGGGCGTACTCGGCCCGCAGGGCCTTGCGTGCCCGATAGGCCAGTGATGCGGCTCCCGCCGGCGACACGCCGATGCGCTCGCCCACCTCGTTGCACGACAGCCCTTCGACCTCGGTCCACCACAGGACCTCCCGCCACCGCTTCGGGAGCGCCCCGAAGGCCAGGGTGAGGTGGTCGTCAGGTAGCGCGGGGGTGCCCGGCAAGACCTGGCGCTCGTTGCGGAGGCGACGCTGCAGCCGCCTGTTGCGGACCCGGGCGCTGCCCGCTGCGTAGGCCACGCTTCGCACGGTGACCATGATGTAGCGGACCGGGTGGCTGCTGGGCCCGCCCCCGCGCCGGATGGCGTTGAGCACCTTGGCGAAGGCTTCGTTGACGACGTCGTCGACATCGCCGGTGGGGACCAGTGAGCGGGCGAAGGAGCGAGCGTCGGCCTCGTAGCGGAGCCAGAGCTCGGCGAAGGCGTGCGGATCGCCGCCTCGGGTCGCGACGAGCAGTTGGTCGTCGGTCCGGGTGGTCTGACCGGGACCGGCGGCCGGACCCGGCGCCGCGCCCTCACCGGGCCCCTTCGGGCCCGTCAGCTCGCCCTCGATCGGATGCCCGCTCCCGTGCACGGGAGCAGAGACACGGTCACGGCCCGCTCATGACGCCGATGTGTCCCGAACTCCTCGCGGATGGACGGTCAGCGGGTGACGTCCCAGATGTGGTGGATCGGATCGTGGACCAGGTAGCGGCTGATCGTGTCGAGCGTGAATGCCGCCCCGTCGGATCGGCGCCCGGGGCGCTGCCACTGATCGCCATCGAGCCCGTCGAGCCGATCGGCGACCTGGTGCGCACCGGCGACGAGGGCGGCGATCACCTCACCCGGATCCTGCTCGTCGTAGCGGTCCTCGACGGCGGACGCATCCTGGTCCCAGTTCGGGTAGAGGGGGTCGTCCTCGGTCAACATCTGGGCCATGCGCGCGTCGTAGCGGCGGTAGACGTCGCGCACGTGGCAGGCGTACTCGAGGGTCGACCAGGTCCCAGGGTCGGGCCGGCCGGGCCCGATGGCGCGGCCGACGTGCAGACGCCGCCAGTCCTCGGCGTTGGCCCGGATCAGGCCGGCAACGTCGACGGGGCGGCAGCTCGCGGCATCGAACCCGCACTCCGGGCAGGGTTCGCGCAACACCCAGGTCCAGTCCTTGTCATCCGGTGTGATCACGGGACCGACCCTACGAAGGCATCGCGCCCCGACGTCGGGCGTTTCTCGATCAGGAGGCGTGGGCGCCGGCTGTTCGCAGGAAGGCCGCACGGAGCCCGGCGCGGGCGCGGTAGGCGAGGGCGCTCGTGGCGTTGGGTGACAGGCCGAGGGTCGCGGCCGCCTCCTGGACGGGGATGCCCTCGACGTCGACCAGGAACAGCACGCGGCGCCACCGTTCGGGCAGCGTGGCGAACGCGTCCAGTACGGGGCTCTCGGCCAGTTCGAGGCCGCGGTCGACGTCGACGTGATCGGCGACCTCCCGCTCGCAGCCATCGGCCTCGGTTCGGTTCCAGGTCCGCATGGCGTGGCGGCGGATCGCCGTGAAGAGGTAGGGCCGGAAGTCGCCGGATGGTCCGCGGCCTCCGTGGATGGCCGAGAGGGTCGACGCGAACGCATCGGCGACGACGTCGTCGGCGTGGCGCGGGGCCAGGCGTCGGGCGTACCGGCGGGCGTCGGGCTCGTGGCGCCGGTAGAGCGTTCCGAACGCCTCCGGCTCACCGGTGCGCATGCGGGCGAGCAGATCGCGGTCGGGCGGGCTCGCAGAAGCGGCGAGGGGGGTGGGCTGTTCCATGACGATCGCCACGTGGGCGCTCCTGTTCGGGGTGACGACGCGCCAGTGGCAGGCATCGAACGGCGTTGCCCGGTCACCATCCGCGAAAACGCCAGGGAAATGTCCGTTTCGTCGGGATATCACCTGCGCGGTCACCCCAGGTCCCCCACGGCATCACCCGGCGGGTTCGTCGGCCGTCGTCCACGGTTCTCTGCGGCCGGTCTCGGCGAGGCGACGATCGATCCCGGTAGCGTCCGGTCGCCCCGCTCGCGCTCGCATCGGACGTCACCATGAGGACCGACTCGATCGAACACCGGGCGCGGATCATCGGCACGCTGCGGGCGCTCGTGGGGGTGGCGATGATCGCCGCACCGCGAGCGGTCGCCAGGCCGGCACCCGACGGCACCGTCTCGGGCACCGAGCTCTTCCTCCTCCGGACGATCGGTGTGCGCGACCTTGCCCTCGGCCTGGGCACCCTGGCCGCCACCCGCTCGGGTCGCCCGGCCGGTCCGTCGGGCGTCGAAGGCATCCGGCGCTGGACCCGCTTCGGCCTCCTGAGCGACGCGCTCGACGTGGTCACGGGCTCCCTCGCTGTCCCGCTCGTCGGCAAGGACGGCGCCACCATCGCCGCCACAGTGCCCCTCCCGTTCGTCGCCCTCGACATCTGGACCCTCCGCGCCGGCGATGCTGACCTCGCTCGGGCCTGACCTCACGGACCAGGAGGGCCCGGTCACCCCAGGTCCGTCACTCCGTCAATCGGCGGGTCCCTCGGCCGACCCTGATCGGTCAGAGGCGGCGTGCGCCTGATCGAACGCGGCGACGACCTCGGGGCGCAGGCGGCCCTTGGCCGCGACGGCCAAGCCCTCGCGCCGCGCCCAGGACCGGATCTCTGAGGTGGTCGGTGGCGGCGGAGCGAGCGTGCCGGCAAGCGGCAGCGCATCGGCGACGGGCGCCGCCGCTTCGTGGGACCGATGGTGTTCCAGCGCGGCGCCCAGGAACCGGTACGCCCACTCCTGGGCCAGGGGCCGCGTTTCGCAGAACACGATCGGCACTTCGGGAAACCTGACCTGCGCTTCGGCCAAACCGTCGGCCACCACCGCCGGGCGGACGCGTTGCAGCTTGAAGACCGCGGAGTACCGGTCCTCCACCACCAGCGCCGACCTCGGGGCTTCGGCGAGAGCCGCCATCAAGTAGCGCAGCTTGCCCGAGGTGAGCGTGCCGACCAGGTCGGCCAGGCTCTTGCGTTCCACCGCGGCGACGATCTTGCCGTCCTCCTCGACCGCGTAATCGCCTGCGAGGAGCGCTCGGCGAACGGTGGTCGCCTGCTGCGCGTTGAACCCCCACGGGTAACGCTCGTGGCTGTCGACCAGGATCTCCAGGGCGTTTCCCGAAGCCCGTTGCTTCGGCAGCGACACGTTCGGTCTGGCCTGGCGGGTGGTCCTCGCTGATTGCCAGAAGATCATCTCCCGTCCGCGGGCCCGGGTGAACACGAACTGCGAGCGGTTCTCGCGGCCACGGTCCAAGACGAGGTCGATGGCTGCGCCTCGTCGGACGCACGACGTCACGGGCACCCGCTCGATCACCTCGGCGTCTGCCGGCCAGCCGAGGGCGGGATGGCAATAGACCTTCGCGGTTCGCGGCCAGGTATCGCGCACCTTGAGGACGACGCCTTGCGGCCCGATGGGCAGCCTCACCAAGAAGGGCAAGGAGGAGTCGTCCTCCTGGTTTCGGGCGATCACGAAGTCGTCCACCATGAGACCGTCAGTCGGTACGGCCGGGCCGGGGCAGGTTGGCGCTGCGCATCGCCTCATGATCGCTCATGAACCAGTCCCAGCGCCGGTGGCACCGGGGCGTGCCGCCCGACAGGGGGCGGGCCGACATCCGACCCTGGACCTGGACCTGGCCAACTTGGCGGGGCGGGTGAGGACAAACGTTCGAACCGCGATGCTGGGGTCGGGCGGAGCAAACCTGGGAGCAACACATCGGCCGATCCAGGGAACGTGTCACCCGGAAGCGGGGCCGGCGGGATCTGATGGGTGCATGGCACAGGTGGAGCGGGTTGTGAGCGATGTCGGAGGGATCGATCCTCGAGACGACACGGCGGTCTACGCCGCCCACGCCCAGCGTCTCGTCGGCCTGGCGGCTGCCTTGGCCGGACCGTCGCAAGCGGACGACGTCGTAGCCAACGCGGTCATGCGGGCGATGGCCGCGCCCGGGTGGAGCGAGGTGCGCGACCCGGGCGCCTACCTGACGAGGGCGGTGGTCAACGAGGTTCGGAAGGCCCACCGCACAGACCTGCGGCGCGAGGCGCGCGAACGGCGCGCCGCGGTGCCCATCGCGTCGACGGCGGCGCCCGATCCGGTGCCGGAGATCCTCACCGCTCTCGCCGCTCTGCCCCTGCAGCAACGCGCGGCCGTCTTCCTCACCTACTGGGCCGATCTCGCTCCACGCGAGGTTGCCGCCCACCTCGGGATCGGCGAAGGGTCGGTGCGCAAGCACCTCGCCCGTGCCCGAGCAACCCTGCGCAAGGAGCTCCGATGACCGACGACCGCTCGATGGGTGACGCCACCCCCGACGAAGACCCGCTGCTCGACGATCGGCTGCGCGACGGCCTCGCGGCGCTCGTGCGCGAGACGGGCGATCCACCGGTGCTTCCGTCGGCCGCGCCACTGGCCGTGTCCCACTCGGGCCGACGGTGGGCCGCGGTCGCGGCGGTGATCCTGCTTGCCGCGGGTGCGAGCTTCCTCGTGCGGGCCCAGGGCCACGGTCACCGCCGCAGTGGCATGGTCACGGCGAACAAGCAGGCCACCACCAGGCCGAAGCCCGACCAACCGCTCGAGGGAACGCGGTGGGCGCTCCTCGAGGTGCGCAAGGCAGGTTCTGCCATCGTCCTCCGGCAAGACCGGCCGATCGGCCTCCGGTTCCTTCGGACCTGCACGGGCCCGAATTGCCCGTCCAGGGCCTCGTTCATGACCGCAAGCGATGGGTGCAACGGCGTCCGTCGCACGTACCGGATCGAACGCGATGAGGTCGTGTTGGGCAAGGCCGTCGGTGGCTCGACGCTCATGAAATGCGGAGGCCCGCTGGTCGAGTTGCTCGGAACGGTGTATCGGGCAGACCGGCTGACGTTCGCCATCGACGGCGACCGGCTGCACGTGCGCGTTCCCGGCGTCGACGCATCGCTGACCTACGTCGTTGCCTCGGGGCCCTTCGCCCCGACGACGGGCCAGGTCGTCGACCAGGGCCACTACGGCGGTGCCCAGTATCGGCTGGTCTGGAACAAGGGCTCGCTCGACATGGAGGTCGCCGACAGCAACACGATCCTGTGGGGCGGGGGAGGTGGGCTCGGCGACGACCCGGGCCGCATCAACGACATGCGCGGGTCGGTGCGCGGCCGTCCGTACCTGTTCGCGATCGTCCCCGCCGCGTCAGCACGGGTGGTCTACGAGCCGGTCGGCGGTGCGCCGCAGGACCTCACCATCCATCGGGTCGACAGCAAGACCTCGGCGGTCGTGGGGCAGTTCGTGCACGACGGACCGGTCGTCTGGTCGCTCGTTGCCTACGACGCTGATGGGATCGAGCTGCATCGCGACCGGTGGGGAGCTCGGTCCGACTTCAGCAAGTACTCGCTCGAGGAGATCATCGCGAAGGCGAAGCTGCAGCGGTGCTGCGGCAAGGACGGGCCGCGGATCACCTTCGCCGATGGCGAGGTGCCCATGTCGGCAGGCAGCTCGCCGCTCGAGCCCACCGCGCCACGTGACCCCCGGGAGGGCATGAAGGACGCCTCCGTCGTGACCTTCCCCGACGGCAGCAAGGTCGCCACCGGCACCGTCCGCGATCAGACCGCCGTCCGGTTCGACTGCCTCGGTCTCCGCTACGAGGTGCAGGCCCCCCTTGACGCGACCGCTCAGACGCTCGAGGTGGCGCGGAGACTGAACCGGGTCACGGGCTGCCCGGACCTCACCATCGGCTGACCGACGCCGGCGGGCCGCGTTCGTGCCCTCACGCGTGAACGCCGCGGCGCGGCTGGTCAAGTGGCGGCGGACGGGTGTCGGCGGCGTCGGCGCCGGCGATGCGGTGAGCGATCGCCAGCGCGGTTCGTAGGTCGGTCAGGGCAACCGCCCGCTCGGTGGCGATTGCCTCGGCTACCTCGGCTCGGCGGCGCTACTCGTTGAGCTCAGCGCGGATCAACCTCGCTGGTGGCGCGGTCGTTCGCCTCTCCTCGCAGTTCAGCCGAGGTGACCGTCCCGCGGTCGTTTCTCGCAGCGGGCGGGGCCGCGTAGTCCGGCCGGAGGCCAGCGCCAACAGGGCCTCGGCGGGGATCGACCAGGCGCCCGGCTCGTCCGGCTCAGCTCCTATGGCGCTGAGCTCTTCTGTCCTTGAGTTTCTCGGCGGTTGGCGGACCCGAGAAAGCCCATTGGCGGAGCGGGAGGGATTCGAACCCTCGGGCCCTTGCGGGCCGCCGGTTTTCAAGACCGGTGCATTCGTCCGCTCTGCCACCGCTCCGCCCGGCAGCGTAGGCGTCGGGACGGTCAACGGCGGGCGGCCGTTGGGGCGTCGCTGTGTACCATCGTCGTCGCAACACGGAGAGGTGCCGGAGTCTGGTTGAACGGGCTTCCCTGCTAAGGAAGTGACGGGGTAACCCGTCCGTGGGTTCAAATCCCACCCTCTCCGCTCAGACCAGGCAGATGCGTCACGTTCGCCCGCCGGCGGCCCGGGGAGTCACACGCTCTGGGCCGAACCGGCTGCGGCCGGGGAGCGAGCCACACCGGCTGAACCGTCACGCACGGATCGTGTCGTTCGGGCCGCGATCGCCACCGGCATCGCCATCGCCATCGTCCGCGTTCGGGCAGGACTCGAGGGCTCCGGCGCAGAACCAGCCCTCCAAGAGGACACCCGGAGGTAAGCATGGGAGAAGGTCGGGCATCGCGGCGGCTGGTTGCGGTGGTGACGACCGCCGGCTTCCTCGCCTCACTGGTGGTGGCGCTGCCACGCGCCCAGGCCACCGAGATCGACGGCGACGCGGGCCACGAGGCGCTCGTCGCGGCCAAACAGGCGGCCGGCTACCTGATCGGCGACCCCACCCGCTACCGCCAGTACAAGGACGCCGCTGACGCCGCGGCCGCGGCCGGCGCGGCGCGACCGACCGCCCCGCTCCCCTCCACCACGTCGGGCCCGGGGCCGAAGGCCGGAACGAGCTGGCGCGGCGTCGACGAAAACGACTTGTCGCCGCCGGACTCCACCGGCGCCATCGGTCCGTCGAGCTACATCGAGTTCATCAACATCCAGATGGCGATCTACTCGCGAACGGGGGGCCTGATCGCGAAGAACCCGTTCGAGAAGATCACCGGTGCCGCGAACCACACCGACATGTCGGATCCCCAGATCATCTGGGACCCTCACACGCAGCGCTACTACTACCTGATCATGAACACGGCGGATGACACCTTCTATTGGGGGTTCAGCAAGACGTCGAACCCCAAGACGGTGACCACGTCCAGCTGGTGTGGGTACACCGCTGACTTCGGCTACGGCTCGAACCTCCCCGACTACCCGAAGCTCGGCCAGTCGAAGGACTTCCTCATCATCGGCGCGAACATCTACGCCAGCCCGGTCACGTACCTCGGCTCGGACATCGACACGATCTCCAAGCCGCAGACGACGTCCCCGCTGTCGTCGTGTCCGAGCGCTTCGCAGTTCAAGCTGCACCAGACCTCGGCGATCCTCAACTGCGACGGCTCACCCTTCGCGTCCGACCCGAACCCGGCCGTGGCCGCCGGGGCGTTCTCGGAGGGTTGGGTGGTCGCGGTACCCGACGCCACCAACTCGGGGGCAGTGGGCAACTACCTCGACATCATCAAGGTCACGAAGAACAGTGATGGGACACCACGGGTCGCGCCGGCAGTCTGCGTGCCGGTGGACTCGTACGCGCCGCCGGCCTCGGCCCCGCAGAAGAGCTTCACCACGTTCCTCGACACCCTCGACGGCCGGATCAAGCACGCCACGATCGCCCCCGACCCGCGGTTCCCGGACGCCGCCCATCCCAAGGGCCAGCTCGCCTTGTGGACCTCCCACGCGGTGTTCGGCGGCGCCGGTTCCGAGGAGCGCTGGTACGAGATCGGCGTCGGTCACGCCTCGCTGCTGCAGCACGGCGCGGTGACGAGCCCGGACCTGTACGTGTTCAACGGCGGCATCTCGAGCGACCGGCGGGCAAACGGGAGCGGCAGCGACCTGTACGGCAGCAACATGGTCATGGGCGTCACCACATCGGGCGTGAACGCCGACCCCGCCGTCCAGATGGTCTCCAAGGTGGGGGCCCGGCCCCAGTCGCCGCTGGTGATGGTCAAGCAGTCGCCGGGTGCCGACGCCGGCTTCGACTGCTTCGGAAACCCTTTGATCCCGGACCGGTGCCGGTGGGGTGATTACAGCGGTGCGTCCGCCGATCCGGTGTCACCCACGACGTCCGGCAAGGGCCGGGTCTGGCTCAGTGGGATGTGGGCCGGCGGCGCCGTCGACCCCTTCAACGCCACCTGGCGCACGTGGAACTGGGAGGCCAGCCCGTAGGGGGACGGGTCTCGACGTCAGCGACCGAGGAGCTCACCGAGCGCTGCCCAGGCCGCATGGTTCGAACGTTGTCCCACCCGATCCGCTGGACCCCGGCCTTCGTGCCGGGGTCCCGTCGCGTGCGGCCCGCCAGATGTCGGCCTCGTCACCGTCCGGCAATTGACGATGTTCGCGCCACGATGTGTCAGGAGTCACTCGTGCGCCCGATCCCGCTGGTAAGCGACCTCAGGAAGCGAGCACCGGCCTTGTCGAATGCGACGATCAGGCCGGGGGTTGTTGCATTTCCGTTACGGATACGACCATGATGTGGCCGCAACGACATCCGAGGTCGGACCCCGATCGCGCAGCCCTGGCCGCACGATCGCCGACACCGCCCCCGGTTCGCCGGCTGGGCACCCGTCACGGAGACGGGATCGGATCCCCCGACCAAGGAGTGCCCCCGACGTGACGAGCCCCGTACCGACCACCACCTCCGACGCTCCCGCGTCGCCGAGGGTGGCCCTTCGGAGCCGAAAGCGTTGGTCCCTCCTCGTTGGCCTCACGGTCATCGTGGGCATCGCCTTCGCCACGTCCGCCTGCACGCCGCAGATCGTGGCCAAGCAGGCGATCCAGAAGCACTGGGGCACCCGCCTTGCGCCGTGCGCCGAGAAGGTCGTCCAGCGGGAGTCCGGCTACAAGGCCGACGCTGTGAACTCGAGCAGCGGCGCCACTGGCCTCTTCCAGTTGATGCCGAGCCACGCCAAGTGGATCAAGGCCACCTTCGGCTACGACTTCTCCGAGATGAAGGACCCGAGCAAGAACGCGCGGGTCGCTCGGGCCCTGTCGAACGAGGCCTACCGGTACTGGGGCGACGGCTGGCAGCCGTGGCGCCTCAGCGGCAGAGCGGTCCGCAACGGCGGCTGCCCCGCCTGACCACCCCGGCCCTCGGGCCGACCCTGATCTGATCCGCACCCGCCCGAACCGGGAGGGTGCGGTCGTTTTGGGCGCGGATCCCGGCCCGGGGGCAACATGGTCGCCTCCGACCTGACGGCCCGTCAGATCTGCCGGGCGACCGAGCCTCCAGGAGTGCGCATGACCCAGCAGTCCACGACCGACGTCGGTGCCGCAGCGGTGACACCGAACGCACCACTGCTCGTGGACGACGAGTCGCGGATCCGGACGCTCACCCTCAACCGGCCCGAGGCGTTGAACGCCTGCAACGAGGCCCTCTACGACGCACTGACCGACGCGCTGCTGGCCGCGGCCGAGGACCCGAGCGTCGCCGTGGTGCTCCTCACGGGTGCGGGCCGGGCGTTCTGTGCCGGCACCGACCTGGTGGAGATGGCGTCGCGGGTGATGGACCCCGATGGCTATGTCGAGGGCAAGCACGGGTTCCTCGGCCTGATCGATGCCCTCGTGGCGTTCCCGAAGCCGCTGGTGATCGCGGTCAACGGCCTCGGGCTCGGCATCGGCACCACGATCCTCGGCTTCGCCGACCTGGCCTTCATGAGCACCACTGCCAAGCTCAAGTGCCCGTTCACCAGCCTGGCCGTCGCCCCCGAGGCGGCGTCCAGCTTCCTCTTCCCCCAGCTGATCGGACGCCAGAACGCCACGTGGGCGCTCCTCAGCTCGGAGTGGATCTCGGCAGACGAAGCTCAGGAGATGGGCCTCGTCTGGAAGGTGGCCGAGCCTGACCGGCTGCTGTCCGAGGCCCGCCGCCACGCCGCGGTGCTGGCGGCCAAACCGATCTCGAGCTTGATCGCCTGCAAGCGGACCATCACCGCACCGCTGCGCGAGCAGATCGCTGCCGCTCGCCAGCGCGAGAACGACGCCTTCGTGGAACTGCTCGGCGGCCCGGCCAACAACGAGGCCCTCGCTGCGTTCGCCGAAGGGCGCACACCCGACTTCACCAACCTCCCGCCCGGCTGGTAGCCGGCGGATGCGCGCTGGCCGACGCGATCAGATCTTGGGCACGCGGCGGAGCGCGCCCCGCGGGTTGGGCTTCGAGGTCAGCGCGGCCAGCGCGGCCGGCTTCTCGTCCTGGCCCGTGACGACCTCGTCGGCGAGATCGTCCAGGCATCCGGTGAGCGCGGCGGCGAGCTCGGCCTCCTGGGCGCCGAGCGGGTAGCTCGGCGGTCCGGCCGGGTCGATGTCCAAGGCGGCCTTTCCCCGACGGTAGGAGTCGAGCCACGCCGGCAGGCTCGACAGCAGCGCCCGGTACCGCACCCATCGGTGGTTGTCCCAGCCGCTCTGGGAGTCGGGAACCCCGGCCGAGGGATAGGTGAGGGCGTCGAACTGCCCGACGAGCGCGGCGGCCGCGGCGCGGCCGCGGTCGGCGAGCCCGTCGATCGTCTCGCGCTCCATGTGGAGGTTCAGCCCTCCCTCCGTCTTCGTCTGCAGCACCCGCACGATGCGATCGCGGTACCCAGGAAAGCCGAGGTACGAGCTGTCCTGCCAGTTCCGGGCGGTGTTGAACGCGGCGCTGGCGAACCCGCCGACGGCGCCGACGCCCGTGGACGGGATCTCGCTGTAGGGCTGCGGGATCGCGGCGTTGTCGAGGGACCACTGCAGGTTGTTCGTCTGGTCGGGGTCAGCCGCTCGTCCGGCGGCGAAGCTGCCGAGGTTGATGGCGAAGGTCGGATGGGCGGGGAGCGCAGCATCGAACAGGTAGACGGGGAAGTTGCTGCAGAATCCCCCGTCGGTGAAGAGGAGTCGCCGGAAGGAGACGACCCGCGGCGCAGGTGCCGCGGGTGCCGCGGGTGCCGCGGGTGCCGGGGGTGCCTCCGCGGGTGTCACCGCTGGTCCAGCGACCACCGGGCCTGCCTCTGCGGCCTGGTAGCGGATGGACCACAGCGGCACGGCGGAGATCAGCAGCGGAAAGCTGAGCGACAGGCGCGTGGCCACGATGACCGGGAGGTGCTCGGGATCGGGCAGGCGGGTGAGCGGCGGGTTGTTGGCGGCGGCCGCAGCGTCGTCCTGGGCCCATCGCTGCGCTGCACTGGGGGCGGTCGGGGCCGCGGGAGGGTGGTCGACCATCGCCTGCACGACCCGCTCCGGGAACAGGGTGCGCCACTCGGTGGCATCGAAGAAGAACCGGCGCACGTCCCACGGCATCTCGTAGGGCCGACCTTCGTTGAGGCTCGTGGTCACCATCCGGAGGTCGATGTGGCGCTCGGTGGCGGCCCGTCGAGCCGCGTCGGCATCCGCGTCCGCCGCCTCCTGGGGGTCCAGGTCCCCGCCGGTGCCGAACTCGGCGGCGGCCTGCCCCGCTGACGGGGCGGGCGCGACCGGTCCGGCCCAGAGCTGACCGAAGCTGAGCGGCGGGCCGTCGAGCGGCAGCCCGGCGATGACGTCGATCTGGTCGCCCAGCCAGTCCGTGAACCCCGGATGCGAGCCGTCGCGACCGAGGCCGCGGCAGATCCCGAAGACGTTCTCGGGCAGGTCGGTGGTCACCATGCCGTAGAGCCGAACGGCGATCCCGGCCGCGCCGCCGAGCAGGGCGACCACGAGCCCGACGCAGACGAGCGCCACCCGGGTCCACCCGTGGCGATCCCCGGCTATCACCACGAGAGCGACGGCCGGGACGCACGCCGCGACCATCCACACCTTGGCGTTGTGGGTGACGCGGCGCGCGCCCCAGGCGAACAGCGCACCGGCGAGGAGCGCGGCGGCGATGCCCCCGACGACGCCGGCGAGCCCGCGCCATCCCCACACGTGGGCGGCCAGGACCATGAGGGCGAGCCCGGGGACGCCGCCGAGGAAGGTCGCGAGCGGGAACGAGGTGACCAAGGCGCGAACGACGGCCCAGGTCTTCTTCAGGCCCGTGCTGGGCGGACCCGGCTTGTCGTTGCCGGTGACGGCCAACATCACCGGTAGCAGTGGCGCCGTCGACGCCTGGGGTTGGAAGAGCCGTCCGAGCGCGCCGTCGCCCAACTGTCCCGGGACCTCGGCGAGCCGACCGAAGCCTCCGCTGGCTCGGCCGAACTCGGCGGCCGCGCCGACAGCGGCGCCGATGGCACCGGCGGAGGCTCCCCCGATCCCGCGGATCCGATACGTCTTGGCGATCTCGTGGAGCGCGCCGGGATAGATGACGCCCGACGTGATGCCGCCCTTCATGACGACGTCGCAATCCCGGTCGGGAGTGGACGTCGTCGGATCGGTCGCTGTCGCCATGGATCTCTCCTCGCCGGAGCCCGCACAGCTATGCCAGCAAGTCTGACATCGATGCCCGCCGGCTGCCTCGGGGCCGACAGCGGGGCGCGTCGTCGGGGTCGTCGGGGTCGTCGGGGTCGTCGGGGTCGTCGGTGGTGGTCGACGTGGCGGCGGTGTGTCAGCCAGCGAGGAAGCTGAGGCGGATCGTGCGGACCGGGTTGTCGACGTTGGTGTCGACCAGCACGATGCTCTGCCAGGTTCCGAGTGCAGGCCGACCACCGAGGATGGGGACGGACAGGCTTGGGCTGATGATGGCGGGGAGGACGTGGTCCGCTCCGTGGCCGGGGGACCCGTGATGGTGCCGGTATCGATCGTCGCGGGGGAGGAGGCGAGCGAGGGTGTCGATGAGGTCGTCGTCGCTCCCGGCCCCGGTCTCGATGATGGCGATGCCCGCGGTGGCGTGCGGCGCGAAGACGTTGACAAGGCCATCGCCTTTGCCTCGGCAGAAGGCAGCCACTTCGTCGGTGAGGTCCGTGACCACCCGGTCGCCGGTGCGGACGGTGAGCTCGCTCGTCTCCATGGCCGAGGTCCTACCCGACGTGGACCCTTCGAGCGCCGGCTACTCCGTTGCCTGCGAGGCGAGTGCGACGAGTGCGACGAGGGCGGTGCCGAGGGCGTCGAGATCGGCGGTATCGGTGAGGCGGCCGTCGACGACCTTGGGTGACACGCCCCGCACGCTGACCGGGCCGACCAGCCTCGCCGACATCGCCCGCAGAACGGGCGCCAGCGCATCACCGGCGCGCACCCCACCGCCGCCTGACGCGCTGACCAGCAGTACCGGCATGTCGACGAACTCCCCTGATCCGACGGTCCAGTCGAGCGCGTCCTTGAGTGCGCCCGGGTAGCTGTGGGCGTATTCGGGCGTGACGATCACGACCGCATCGGCGCCTGCCAGGGTCGACCGCCACGCCGCCACCTCGGGTGGGGCGGGGTCGACGTCTCGGTCCGGGTTGAAGTGCGGCAGCCCCTCGATCCCGGTGAACCGCTCGTAGGTGACAGGGCCGGCGTGGGCAGCGCCGGTGGGCCCATCAGGCGGCACGAGCAGTTCGGCGATCGACGCGAGGACGGCCCCCGTGGTGGACCGGGTCTGCAGGCTCCCCGACATCCCGACGACGTGCACCGGTGTTGTCTACCTGCGCCGCCTCCGGCCTCCACCAGCTCGGGGGCGCTGCTTGTCGTTGGAAGCGCCGCGAGCCCCCCGACTAGGGTCGTCCAGCGCTCGTTTCTGCGCTTGTAGCTCAATTGGATAGAGCATCTGACTACGGATCAGAAGGTTGGGGGTTCGAGTCCCTCCAAGCGCGCTTCACAGATACGCAGGTCAGACCGTTGCGAAGCGAAATTCCCTGCATCCTGTTCTCGGAACTCGGAGGCGACTTCTAACGGATCCCGTTTGGAAGTCGTTTCGCGCCCGGGCTGGGATGTCCGATGCAGCCGGTTGCCGAATCGTGGTTGCGGCGCCCTGGCAATGGCGGAGCAGTGAAGCAATAGATCGGCCACGTCCGCTGTTGCCCGCCGGAGTTCCGCTTCGGTCGCATCTGGTAGCAGGCGCTCGGCGATCTCTCGCCGGGTCATCGGGGGTGAGGTCACCAGCAGTTGGGCGACGAGGTGGGTGATCGGGGTGCCGGCATCCCCGGTTGTAGAGGCGTCCCACCGCTGGTGGGTGCTTCCGCAGCGCTCACGGAACTCGTCGATGAGGTTCTGAATTGCGAGCCATGCCCGGCGAGTTGGCCTCGGAGGCAGTCGCAAGACTGGTTCGCGAAGATCGCTCTGGTGCGATGATCGCTAGAGTGCGATCATGACCCGATGTTGGAGATCGAGCTCCACGACGAAGTGGTCGACTGGATGGAGGGCCTGGACGACGACTGGAACCGCACCACGGTGGTGATCGACCGGCTGGCTGTTCTCGGCCCGGCCGCCAGGATGCCTCTGTCGAGGAGTCTCGGCGATCGGTTGTTCGAGCTGAGGTTCGCTCTCGGCCCGACCGCACGGCGGATTACCTACCGATTCACGAGGGACGCGCGGATCGTTCTACTCACGACCTTTCGCAAGCAACGCAACAACGAACGATCCGAGATCGCCCGAGCACGGCAGGCCGCCCAGGACTGCGCTCGCCGGTATCCATGAAGGAGACCAGGACCATGGCCAACTACTCCCGCTGGAACGACGTCAAGAACCGTCGGCCCGCGCCCACTGAAGAACTCCGCGCTGATGTCGAGCACGACCTGGCGATGGGCCAGCTCATCTACGACCTGCGTACCGCAGCCGGTCTCAGCCAGCGCGCCCTCGCCGAGCGGATGGGGACGACCCAGTCCGTCATCTCCCGTCTCGAGGAGGGCGGCGGTGCCCGCAACCGCCTCGACACCCTCGCCCGCGTTGCCACCGCGCTCGAGCGCCATCTGATCGTGTCGTTCCCGGTGAAGGTCCCAGCCCGCATGAAGGACTCGGTCCAAGTCGCCTGACCGAGCGCCCACCGGCCAAAGCTTCGGCGCCTTCAGCTCACCACCCCCACATGGTCGCTCGCAGAGATCGCGGCCAGGTCACAATGCGAGCATTCCGACTGCGGGCGGAGGCGCTCGAACCTCTCGACAGGTGTCTGATCGACGTATGGGCAGGCGGCGTGGAGGGTTAGCCGGCGCCGAGGATCAACGCGACTACCGCTTCTGCAACTGATGGATGTTCCGGTCACGAATCAGACGTGGTTCGACATCGTCGGGCGAACACCTACGAACCCGCAGCGGGGTCAAGGCCGACCGGCTGCACCCGCTGGTGCCCCGCACCACAGACCGGTTCAAGTCGCTGTACCACCAGCGCGGAGCCGTCGAGCGGGAGTTCGGCCGGTTGAAGCACGAGTGGTCGCTCCTGCCTTGCGGGTTCGGGGGTTGGAGCGGGTGCGGCTCCACACCGACCTGACGATCCTGACGCAGTTGGCTTCGGCCCTGGCGAGCCGCCGGGCCGTGTCGCTCGCGGCCCGACCCGCGTGCCGTGTGGGCGGCTAAAACCTCCTCGTGCCGATCTTTCGCCGCAAGCCTGACGATGAGCATGTTGACTTCAACGCCAGGTCGCCAAAACTGGGCCTGAACAACAAGGATCTGATCCTGCTCAAACCAGCTTCTTGAGCACGGGGCAGACCTGGGTCAGCCTCGTCATGCTCGCTACTTCTCGTACTTTCCGACGCGTCATGCGGCGGAACAGGCTGCGGCTCGAGCGGTGGAAGGCGGATTTCAGGCCCAGGTCAGCGAGCCCGTGGCTGAGTATCCGAACGACTGTTTGGTGCTGTGCGAGATTCACGGCGTCGTGCTGGACCCGGCGACTGTCATCGCCCATCGCGACTTGTTCGAGTCGATTGCTCACCGGCATGGCGGCGAATACGACGGGTGGGAAGCATCAGTGTGAGCCGCCTTTTGGCTCACACGGGTTTCGCCGATCGTTTCGCCGATCCCTCCTAGTTTCCATGGCCCCGCCAGGGGCCATGGAAACTAGGTCGGGTTCGTGTAGAGGCGGGTGGGCGTGACGATCACCGCGGCTCGTCGCTCGTCTCGCATGGTGCGGTCGAACGTGTCCCAGTCGTCGTGGGTGCCACCTGCGGCCTGGAAGATCTCCCGGAGCAGGACACGGAGCCGCTCCGCTCCGACATCGGGCTGGGGGTCGTCCGGTCCGATGAGGGTGGCGTTGCCTTCGACGGTGGCCCACCGCCAGCCGGCGCGCACGGTGAGAGCAGCCACGGTGTTGGCTCGGAGGTGAACGAGCTTGCGGCTGGTGCCGGCGGCGACGAACCCGACGGCGGGATCGCCGCTGAGTGGGTGGGGCAGCACGCCAGCGCTGACGACCGTGGCCTGCGGGGTCCCGTCGGACCGACAGGTCGCCACCACAGCCAGTCCGTGGTCGAGCTGTACGAGCTCATCGAAGGGTTCGAGATCGATCACTGGGTACTCCGATGGCGTGCGATGTCATGGTCATGTGGGTCTTGCGCTCTGACGCCTGCTTGGGCGAGCCGGTCGATTCTTCCCCAGCGCGCCAGATCTCATCGGTCAGGGCCTGCCCTGACGCACTGGCCCCGCAGTGTCCCAACACCTGAAGGTCCTGAAGGAAGCGGGCCTCGTCGCCGAGCGCCCAGTCGGCACGCGCCGGATCTACCAGCTCAACGAAGCCGGCCTCCTCGCGCGGCGAGACCAGCTCGACACCTTCTGGAGCCGGGCCATCGGCGGCTACGAAGAACTCGTCGAACAACCGGAAGATCAGAGACCATGACAGACACAGACCAGACCGTCATCCGGCACCACTTGATCGTGGACTCGCCGATCGAACGGGCCTTCACGACCTTCACCGAGCAGTTCGGGGACTTCAAGCCACCCGAGCACAACCTGCTCACCGCCCCGATCTCCGAGACGGTGTTCGAACCTCGCGTCGGCGGCCACATCGTCGATCGAGCCGTCGACGGAACAGAGTGTCGATGGGCTCGCATCCTCGCCGACCCACCGGACCGCGTCGTCTTCAGTTGGGACATCAGCCCCTCCTGGCGGATCGAGGACGACCTCGAGCACACCAGCGAGGTCGAGGTCCGCTTCACCGCCGAACGGCGCAGCGCACGCGGGTCGAACTGGTGCACCGGAACCTCGATCGGCACGGACCGGGCTGGGACCGTGTCCGCGACGGCGTCGACGGCGACGCTGGCTGGCCGCTCTACCTCAGCCGGTACGCCGCCCTGTTCAGCGACGCCGGGTAGCGGTCTGCCGATCGTCGTGAACACCGAGGTCGGCCGTTTTGGTCGATGAGGTCTTCGCCTACGCAACCCACCCGGCGCACGTCGCCGGGGATGGTGCGACGGTCCGTCTCAGCTTCCCTCTCCCGCATCAGGGCGACGATGCCCGACGGCCGAGACGTCGAGGTCGGCGACTTCCTCGAGCTGCCTGTAGCAGCGCGGCGCCGAGGGCGAGCAGCTCAGAGCCAGTTGAGGATCCCACCGAGGGTCCGGGTGAAGCGACGCCATGGAGACGCTGTTTCCCTCCACTCAATCTCCGTTGCCACCGACGATGCCGTGACGCCTTCCTTGCCGTCGTCAAGGAAACAGTTCTGGAGGAGACCACGGGCGATGAGCAGGCCCACGTTGGAGCCTGTGCCTCGAGCATCTCGGAGGGCCTTCGAAGCATCCGTGAACGTCATGAAGTCCGCCTCGTCGGCGACGATGGGACGGCGCCGCCAGAAGCGGCGACGCCGTTGGGCCATTCGGATGTTCGCCTCTGGCGATTTCTCGGGGTCGTCGAAGCGCATGCCGAGCCTCGACGACACTCGCCTGTCCCACTCGACCAGTCGCCGATACGCACTCACGGGCCACATCCTTGCGCAGTGAGCGGCGCCAACGATGGCTGCTCAGGAATGGCGGCGAAGGCGTCGGTCGATCGCTTCAGCCGCAGCCCACGGCGGCTAGGAGCGGGTGGTAGCGGACCTCCATGCCATGCGCGCTACCTCATCCGTTGTGAGATGCATGCGATGACGACCTCACGGCGTCAGACGCGCGACTCGTCGGCAGGGCGCTCGCGGAACCACTGGGCGATGCCCGGCATGCGTTGCTCGAAGTCGCCGGGGGCCGAGACGTTGAGCATCCCGGCCCGCTCCGAGCCGCGGTTCTCGAAGTCATGGGTCACGTTGCCCGGCACCAGGACGAACGACCCGGTGCTCGCCTCGATCCATTCGGTGCCCACCATCACGCTCATGGTGCCCGCGAGGACGTAGAACACGTCGTCTTCCGGATGCGAGTGCCCGCCGGGTCCCTTCGTGTGCGGGTCGAGCCACCACTCCGAGATCGAGTACCCATTCCCGGTCTCCGCTCCGTCGGCCTTGAAGACCGCCGAGAGCGGACCCATCGGATACGCCCGACCCTCGCCCGGTCCCAGGACCACCGGACGCCGACCGGCGATGATGCTGCTGCTATCGGTCATCGTCGCTCCTTCGCTCGGCGGCCCAAGCTAGCGCTGAGCCGCAGCCCCATTTGGGGCTGCGAGACTCGGTGGATGGTGCCTCCGGCTCGTCACCTCCTGCGCGCCAAGGACCTCGCGGACTCGCGCTACTTCGAGGACCTCAGCGTGGCGGACCTGGCTCGGGCGGCGGGGCTGTCGCCGGCCCACTTCAGCCGGGAGTTCCGGCGCACGTTCGGCGAGTCCCCGCACCAGTACCTCCTGACCCGCCGCCTCGAACGTGCCGCTGCGCTCCTGCGCAACACCGACCGCACGGTCACGGAGATCTGCTTCGCCGTCGGGCTCACCAGCGTCGGTTCGTTCACGACGAGCTTCCGTCGGGTGCACGGCTCGGCGCCGCTCGCCTATCGAGCCGCCTTCCCGCCACCGCAACGGCACCTCCGCGTCCCCGACTGCGTCGCCCGCGCCTACGGCCGTCCGAAGAACCGCACGTTTCGAGAAGCCGAGACGCCGGCACGTCCGTAGCGTCGCAAGCGACCGATCCAAGGAGCCCGACATGATCACCATCGCCAACGCACAGTTCTGGGTGCACGACCAGGACGAGGCGCTCGCCTTCTACACGCGGACCCTCGGCTGGGAGGTCCGATCCGACGTGACCATGGAGGAGTGGAAGTTCCGCTGGCTGGTCGTCGGACCCGTCGGCCAGGAGGACGTCGGACTCGTGTTGATGCCGGTCCCGCAGGCCCCGATGCTCGACGCCGACAGCAGCGGCCAGCTCGCCGAGCTCGTCGCCAAGGGCGCCGGCGGCACCTTGTTCCTCGAGACCGACGACTGCCAGGCGTCCCACGACGAGCTCTCGGCACGAGGCGTCGTGTTCAACGACCCGCCGACGCCGCAGGCCTACGGCATCGACACGTCGTTCCGCGACCCGTCGGGCAACAACATCCGCCTGACGCAGGTGCTCGAGTTCTCGATGGACCGCCACTGACGGAGGCCGTCGGCCGAGCACCGGCGACGGTCAGTTCGGGTCCCGGCGGTGCAGGAGGACAGTCCCGGCGATCAAGGTGAGCGCCGCGAATCCACCGAAGACGAGCGCGCACTGCACCCGGGTGAGGGCCACGGCGATGGTCTCGGCGCTGTCGAGGTCGGAGCCGACGTCGAGGAGGCGGTAGCCGGCATCGAACGGCAGGAAGCGGCCGACCCGAGCCGGGGCGAACGCGTGGATCAGGTTCTCCACGACGAACCACCACACCAGCAGGCCGGAGATGGCGCCCGCGCTGTGGCGGACGATCATGGCGAGCCCCAGGCCGATCACCGCTGCGAGCGAGGTGTACAGCAGGGTCCACAGCGTCCGCGATGCCATCGCCGACGTGTCGCCCACGTCGAGCCCGCCGGCCACGGCGCCGACGAACCCGGCTGCCATGCCCACGGCACCGAGCACGAAGCCTGCGGCGGTGGCCGTCATCGTCTTGGTCACGGCGATGACCCAGCGCGCCGGTTGCGCGGTGAGCGTCCCGGCCAACGTGCCGTGCTGCACCTCGGAGCTGAACAACAAGATCGCGGTGACCGCCGCGAACACCGCGGTGAGCAGCGCGGGGTAGATGAAGACCTGGGATGCGGTCAGGACCTCGTCCTTGACCAACGTGGCCACGGCCCACGAGGCCAAGGCATTGACCCCGATGGTCAGGCCGAGGATCGCCTTGTTGGCCCGGAGCGATGAGAGCTTGATCCACTCGCTCCTCAGCACGGTCGGGACGGCGGCGAGGTCGTCGCGGGGGGATCGGGTGGCGTGGCGGTCGTCGGTCAGCGTCGCCGTCGGCGACAGGCTCGGCGTGGGAGGTGCGGTGGTGATCATCAGTGGTTCCTTCGGTGGGTCGGGGTGTTGGGTCGGGGTGTTGGGTCGGGGTGTTGGGTCGAGGTGGCGACGGAGGTCGGCGGGATCAGGCGGAGGTGAACTCGGCCGAGGACCGGGTCATGTCGAGCAGGCTGTCCTCGAGCGACCGGGAGGTCTCGGAGAGCTCGGCCAAGCGGATGCCGTTGTCGAACGCGATCTGCGACACGACGGCCTTGGTCGTGCCGTGGACGAGCAGCCGGGTGCCGTCGGCCTCGGTCGCGAGGCCGCGGGCGGCGAGCAGCGAGGCCAGTTCGGCTGGCTGCGAGGTCTCGACGACCACCGACACCTCGTTGCGAGCGGTGATCGCGTCGAGCGGCTCGGCGGCGATCAGCCGGCCCGCCCCGACCACGACGAGGTCGTCGGCGAACATGGCCAGCTCGCTGATGAGGTGGCTCGACACGAAGACGGTGCCGCCCTGGTCGGCGAAGCTGCGCAGCGAGTTCCGCAGCCACCGGATGCCGTCGGGGTCGAGGCCGTTGGACGGCTCGTCGAGCAGCAGCACCTTCGGATCGCCCAGGAGCGCACCGGCCAGCGCCAACCGCTGGCGCATGCCGAGCGAGAACCCGCCGGCGCGCTGGCCGGCGGCCGTCTCCAGCCCGACCTCGGCCAGCACGGCGTCGACGCGGCTGGTCGGGATGCCGCTGACCGCCGCGGTTGCCCGCAGGTGCTGGCGGGCCGTGCGGCCGGGGTGCATGCAGCGGGCGTCGAGGACGGACCCGACCAGCCGAGCCGGGTGCCTCAGGTCGCCGTAGCGGATGCCGTCGTAGCGAACCTCGCCCCGGTCCGGTCGGGTGAGCCCGACCATCATCCGCATCGTGGTCGACTTCCCGGCACCGTTGGGGCCGACGAACCCGGTCACGCGGCCGGAGGCGACGTCGAAGCTCATGTCGTCGACGGCGATCCGCTTGCCGTACTGCTTGGTGATTCCTGAGACGGTGATCATTGCGGTGCACTCCGTTTGGGTTCGTTGGTGGGGGATCGATCGAGGGATCCGAGGGGAGCGATGGAGATCACCTCGGTGTTGACCGACGTCAGGTGGGCCACGACGCCGTGCAGATGCGAGGCATCGCGGATGGTGCCGACCAGGCGGGTGACGCCGTCGGTCGTGTGGTCGACGGTGAAGTCGTCGAGCAGGGGCCGGAGCAGCCGGGTGCTGGCCCGGCCCCGCAGGACGATCTCGTAGGTGGTCGGCTCGGACATGGCTGCATCATCTCGACGAGGGGCATGACGCCGCCTCCCCCGTCCCGCCATCTCACCCGGGTGAGATCGGGCCGTAGGGTTCGACGATGACGGCGGCGCGGGAGATGGGACTGGCAGCCACGAAGCTGCGCCCGCCGGTCCCTCCCGTTCGCCTCGTCCGACGATCGCGGCTCGTCGACGTCCTCGACGCCGGGATCGAGAGCCACGCCCGACTGGTCCTGGTGAGCGCGCCGGCCGGCTCCGGCAAGTCGACGTTGCTCGCCTCGTGGCTGGCCGGCCGGACCGAGGCGGTCGCCTGGCTCCAGGTGGAGGAGAGCGATTCGGATCCGGCCCGGTTCTGGACCTACCTGGTCGATGCGATCGGGCGAGCCCACCCGATCGAGGCAGGAGTCCTGCAACCGATCGTCGTCGGCTCGAAGGGTGACGATCTGGTGGTCGTCTCCGCCCTCGTGAACGCGCTGGCCGACGTGGCCGAGCCGCTGGTCGTCGTCATCGACGACTACCACCTCATCGACGATGCCGGCGTGCACCGCGGCATGGAACGTCTCGTCGATCTCTGCCCCGGCCAGGTCACCGTCGTGCTGTCCACCCGGATCGATCCTCCGTTCCGCCTCGGCCGGCTTCGCGTGCGCGAGCAGCTCGCGGAGATCCGAGGCGCCGATCTCCGGTTCGATGCGGACGAAGCCGCCGGCCTCGTCGCGGCGGCGGGACATGCACTCGACCGGGCCCAGCTCGATCGGCTCTGCGACCGCACCGAAGGCTGGGCCGCCGCGCTCGTGCTCGCCGGGCTCTCGCTGGCTCGGACGTCCGATCCCGGCGCGTTCATCGACGGCTTCCGTGGCGACGACCGGCTCGTCGTCGAGTACCTCCGCGACGAGCTGCTCGCCGCGGTCGGCACGGATGAGCGCCGCCGCCTCCTGGAGACGTCGGTCCTCGAACAGCTCGACGGTGACCTCGTCGATGCGGTCACCGGCGGCGCGGGCGGTGCGACCTGGCTGCGCGAGACGGCAGCCTCCAACCAACTCCTGATCGGCCTCGACCGCACCGGCACCTGGTTCCGCTACCACCACCTCTTGCGCGACCTGCTCCGTCTCGAGGCCCAACAGGCGTTCCCGGAGCGGCTGCCCGACCTCCACGCCCGCGCCGCGACCTGGTTCGAGGCGCAGGGCAATCTCGGCGAAGCCATCGCCCATCGGCTGGCCGGCGGCGACCTCGACCACGCCGCGCAGCTGCTGTTGTTCCACGGGCCGCGGCTGCTCGCCGAGGGCCAGATCGACACCCTGCGGGGAATCCTCGAACGTCTCGGCGACCTGGCACGCACCGTCACGTGGTGCGCGCTGCTCGCCGGTTGGTGCGACTTCATCGGTGGCCGCTACGAGCGGGCGGAGGGCTGGCTCGAGGCCATGGTCGAGGCGGCACCTGAAGGCTTCGACCTCACCGTGGCGACGCCGCTGCGCATGAACCTCGCGCTCGCCCGAGGAGACGTCGCCTCCGCACTCGCCGCGGCGCGACAGGTGAGCGCCCCTGGCCAACCGGCATCGCGTTCGTGCGACCTGGCGACGGCCGTCGGTGCCGCCCACACGTGGGCGGGGCAGGCGGACGATGCCCGGCGGGCCCTCCGGCTGGCGGTGGAGATGGCTGGGGATGAACGCGTCCGCACCGCGCACGTGTTGGCCCTCGTGTACCAGGCCGTGGTGGAGTTCGAGGCCGGCACGCCATCGAGCGCGCTGGCGGCGGCGTCGATGGCGATGGACACCGCACGATCGTTCGGCCTTGACGAGTACCACGGCGTGGCGCCGGCGCACGCGATCCGCGCACGCACGGGATCCGACCCCGTGCGCGCCCGCGCCGACGCGCTGCACGCGCTGGAGCTGGCCCGACGGGCGTCCACGGATCTCGCCCTCGCCTACGTCCTCACCGCGTGCGGCGACACGCTGATCGACCTCGGCGACCCCGCGGGCGAGGTGCTGCTCGCCGAGGCGCGGTCGGTGATCGGTCGCTGCCCCGATCCCGGCATCGCCGGCCGGTACCTGGCTCGCGCCGCATCACGCCACGGCCTCGTCGGCGGGGGCGAGGGTCGCTCGCCGGCGCTCGTCGACCAGCTGACCGAGCGCGAGCTGGCCGTCCTGCGGTACCTGCCGGCGGACCTGTCGCAGCGGGACATCTCGACGGAGCTGTACGTCTCGCTCAACACCGTGAAGACCCACTGCCGGGCGATCTACCGCAAGCTCGGCGTCGGCGACCGCAAGGCCGCCGTCCAAGCCGCACGAGACCTGCACCTGCTCTAACTGTCCTTCCCGTGTGGGTGGCCGCGGTGGTCAGTGCGCGAGGGGGAGGCCGGCGAGGGCGGCGGTCACGCCGATCATGGCCGCGATGACCAGGGCGGGAACGACGTTGCGGTGCCCGATCAGGAGCCAGGCGGCGGCCAGGCCGAGCACGGGATCTGCCAGAGGTGCGCCAGGTCCAGGCCGAGGGTGATGGAGGCGCCGGCGATGGCGCCGATGGCAGCGGCGCCGGCGCCGGTGAGGAACGCCTGGACACTCGCGTTTGCCTTGAGCCGGTCGAGGTGACGGGCGCCGCCGATGACGAACACGAACGACGGGGCGAAGGCGACCACGGCGGCGAGGAGGCCCCCCGCGATGCCGGCCGCCGCGTAGCCCACGACGGCGACCGTCTGCACCACAGGGCCAGGCGTGACCTGCCCGAGGGCGACGGCGTCGAGGAACTGCGCGGGCGTCATCCAGTGGTACGTCGACACGGCGTCGTGCTGCATCAACGGGATGATCACGAACCCGCCCCCGTACGAGAGCGCCCCCACCTTCAACGCCACCCACCCGAGTGCGGCCAGACCGCCCACGGCCGGGATCGTCGCGGCCGGAAGGAATGCAGGAACGAGTACAGGGACGAGCGGCCGCGCTGGTCGTCGGGTGCCGGTCGCGGTGCGGCGAGCGGTCACCTCGACGAGCCCACACCCGACCAAGGCGATGACCAGGAAGGGACCGACCAGGGTGGCGCCGAGCACCCCGATGGCGAAGTACGCGATCCACCGGACCCGTCTCGCCGTACGGGACCCGGCGCGCCTCCAGCTCGCCGGGACGAGGCCCGCCGCGGCGTGCAGCGCCACGGCGGGGACCGCGGCGCCGACCCCCGCGGCTGCGCCGAGGACCGCGAGAGGCGGATCCGAGGAGAGGAACAGCGCGGACAGGGCGAGGATGATCGTCAACCCCGGTGCGATGAAGCAGATCCCGCCCAGCAGCGCGCCGCGGGCCCCGCGGAGCTTCCACGCGCACAGGATCGCCAGCTGCGTCGAGGCGGGACCCGGCAACAGGTTGGTCGCCGCGATCCCGTCCTCGAACTCGACCGGTGACAGCCAGTCGTTGTCGATGACGCACAGCTTGCGCAACAAGACGATGTGCGCCGGCGGGCCACCGAAGCCGATGGCGCCGAGCCGGCCCCATTCGCGGGCGATGACCGCAAGTCGCACCGGTCGTTCGACTCGGGTGGTCAACGGCTCGGACCGGGAGTTGCGGTGGTCAGCGGTCAGCGATCAGCGGTCAGTGGTCACTGGTCAGTGGCGAGCCGGTTCGAACAGCTCGATCGGGTTTCCCGAGGGATCGTCGAGGACGACCTGCGAACCACCCGGTCCGGTGACCACGTCGCTGCGGAACTGCACGCCCAGGGCACGGAGCCGGTCGATCTCGGTTCCGATGTCGTCGACCACGAAGTGCAGCCGGTTCCACCCGCCCGGAGCGGGCACCGAGCCGTCGGGCAGCGCCCGTCCGCCCGAGCTCAGCGGGCCGCTCAGCAGGAGGCGGAGGTTGCCCCGGACGATGTCGGCGAAGGCGGGCGCGGCCGAGCTGCGCACCTCGAACCCGAAGGCATCGGTGTAGAACGCGATCGAAGTGTCGACGTCACGAACGATGTAGCGGACGTTCACGAGATCGTCGGTCATGGTCGTAGTCCTCTCGTTGGTCGGTCCCAGCAGTCTTGAGCACCGGGGCCAGGGAACGACACCAGACTGGCGCGGTCAGGCCGCCGAGGGTCGGCCGATCACCACCGACAGGCCTGGGAGGGCGGCAGCGCGGCCGAGGATCGTGGTGAGGAGCCGGGTGGCGGGTCGGACGCCGACCAGCGCGACCAGGCCGCCGAGGGCGAGGCCGGCCAGCACGTCAGTGGGGTAGTGGGCGCCGACGTAGACCCGGGTCGCGGCCATGAGCACGGCCAGGACGGCGGCGACGATGCCGATCTTGCGGTCGACGAACAGCAGGGCGATGGCCACGGCACCGACGGCGGTGGCATGGTCGCTCGGGATCGAGAAGTCAGTCGTGCGGGACACGAGGACGTGGACGTGGGCCAGGTTCTCGTAGGGCCGGTGGCGGTCGATGGCGCCGCCGATGACCTGACCCAGGCCGAGCGCGACGAGCGCGGCGGCGCCGGCCCATGCGGCGCCCGCCTCGCCGGCGAGGTCCTGGGCCTGGCGGCCCCGCCAGAACGCCAGGACCATCAGGGCTGCGAACACGACGATGCCGTCCTTGGCATAGGCCACGGCGAAGGGGTGGAGCCACGACGTGTGATCGGCGAAGCGGTTGACGTGGCGGAACAGGTTGGTGTCCATGGGTTCAGGAGGTCTCCGGTGTCTGGGCGGGGGCGCCGAGCAGTCGTTCGATCAACGCCGGGTTGCCGGGCCACGCCTCGAGGATCACGGGGCGGGGGACCTGGCGGCCGGCATAGCGCAGGGCCAGCGCGATGACGACGATGTCGTCCAGCGGGCCGATCACGGGGAGGAACTCGGGGATCAGGTCGATCGGCGAGATCGCCCACAGGGCGGCGAAGCCCACGGCGAGCTTGGCCCGGCGCGGGACCCGAGGGTCGGTGCGCAGGGTGCGCAGCATCTTCACGCAGCTCGGCAGGAACGAGGCGAGGTCCTTGGCGACCCCGTCGGGGAGTCGGGCCGCGAGCACGATCATCACGAGCCACGAAATCGCCAGGAGCGAGGTCGCGATGATGAGGAGCCGGAGCACGCCGACGACTGTAACGATCGACCGATTGGGGCCGATGACCGCGGTCGGGGCGCCGATAGCCTCGCCGCCATGCGCTCTCGCCGGCGGGGCACCCTGCGCCTCGCCTTCTCGGCCTTCGCCCTCGCGGCGGTCGTCGCCATGCACGGCTCCGGCGCCGAGGCGCACGCGTGCCACAGCGGTAGCGGCGCAGGCGAGCGCAGTGCCGGCCACGAGGACCACCAGGACCACCACGGCCATCCGGACCCGACCGACGGATCGACCACCGCTCCGTGCGGGGCCGTGGCGTGCACGGCGGTCGTGCTGACCGCGCCCGAGCCGATGCCCGTCGCACCGACCGACCAGGGCCCGCTCCGGCCGGTCCGCGTCCGTCCGTTGATCGGCACCACTGCGCCTCCCGACCCTCCGGTGCCCCGAGCGCTCGTGCACGCCTAACCGTCGTCGCCGACCGGCGACGGCACCTCACGCCTGCAAGGAGAAGACATGAAGCACCAACGCGCCCTGAGCGCCTTGTTCGTCGCGGTGGCGGTGACCGCCAGCGCATGCGGGAGCGGTGACGCTGCCCAGCCCACCGGAGCGAACGCCAAGGTCATCGAGGTCTCGATGACCGACAACGAGTTCACCCCGAACGTGTTCGACATCGAGGCCGGGCAGGCGATCACGTTTCGGTTCCGCAACGACGGCAAGGTCCACCATGAGGCGATCTTGGGTACGGCGGCCGAACAAGCCGACCACGAGGCCCAGATGGCCGGTGAAAGAGCCGGCCACGGCTCGGGCATGGACGGGATGGATGGCATGGACCACGGGGACTCGACCGGCGATGCCATCACGGTGAAGCCCGGCGGATCCGCGACGCTCACGCACACCTTCGCTTCCCCCGGCAAGGTGCTGCTGGGTTGCCACGAGCCCGGCCACTACAAGGAGGGCATGACGGCGACGATCACGGTCAGCTGAGTCCCTCCGGGGCCGTCGCTGTTCGCCAGCGGCGGCCCCGGCGGCGATCGCCCTGCCATGGTCGACAGATACCCCCCTGGGGTATATGATCCGAGTGCGGCCACGAGGCAGCGCGCCAGCGGTGCTGGGGCCGAGAAGGAGAAGGGCGCCATGGATGCGCAGGTCGAAGACCCCACCCACCACGCGGCGAACCACTCCCACGGCGGGCCGGACGGGCATGACCAGCGTGACGGGCCCGCCGGCCGTGACCGGTCCGCCGGTCATGGCGCCCATGCCGGTCACCACGTCGAGATGTTCCGCCGGCGCTTCTGGCTCAGCCTCCTGCTGACGATCCCGCTCGTGGCGACGAGCCACATGGTCATGGACTGGTTCGGCTACTCCCTGGACTTCGCCGGCATGGACCTCATCGGGCCCGTGCTCGGCACGTTCGTCTTCCTGTGGGGCGGCTGGCCGTTCCTCGCCGGCGGCGCCCACGAGGCCCGCAGCCGCCAACCCGGGATGATGCTGCTCATCGCCATGGCGATCACGGTGGCGTACGTGGCGTCGATGGCCACTTCGCTCGACTGGTTCGACCTCGACTTCTGGTGGGAGCTGGGCGCCCTCGTCTCGATCATGCTGCTCGGCCACTGGCAGGAGATGAAGGCGCTGGGCCAGGCCCAAGACGCGCTCGCGGCCCTGGCCGCGCTGCTTCCGGACGACGCGGAGCGGATCGGGTCTGACGGGACGGTCCAGAAGGTGGCGGCAAGCGATCTCCGCGTCGACGACCTCGTGCTGGTCCGCTCCGGCGCCCGGGTGCCGGCCGACGGTGAGATCGCCGAGGGCAGTGCCGAGCTCGACGAGTCGATGATCACCGGGGAGTCCAGGCCGGTCGCGCGTGCAGCCGGTGACCGGGTCGTGGCCGGCACCGTGTCCACGGACTCCGCGATCCGAGTCCGGGTCACGGCGGTCGGCGACGACACCGCCCTCGCGGGGATCGGGCGTCTCGTCGCCGAAGCCCAGGCCTCCGGGTCGCGGACCCAGGCCCTCGCCGACCGTGCCGCGGCCCTGCTGTTCTACGTCGCCGTCGGCGCCGCGATCGTCACCGCCGTCGTGTGGACGCTCATCGGCGACCGGAACGAAGCGGTCGTCCGGGTGGTCACCGTGCTCGTCATCTCGTGCCCGCACGCGCTCGGGCTCGCCATCCCGCTCACCACGTCGTTGTCCAGCGCCATGGCCGCCAGCAACGGCATCTTGATCAAGGACCGCCTCGCGCTCGAGGCGAGCCGCACGCTCGACGCCGTGCTCTTCGACAAGACCGGCACCCTCACCAAGGGTGAGCACGCGGTCATCGGTGTCGCTGCCGCACCCGGCCACGACGACGAGGAGATCCTGCGCGGTGCCGGGGCTGTGGAGGCCGACAGCGAGCACCCGCTGGCGCGGGCCGTCGTCCGCGCCGCCCGCGAGCGGGGAGCCGTACCGGCCGCCACCGACTTCCGATCCCTCACCGGCCGCGGCGTGCAGGCCTCGATCGACGGCGTCGACCTCGCTGTCGGCGGACCGGCCCTGCTCCGGCACCTCGGCGTCGCCGAGCCGTCTGCGCTCGCCGACCAGATCGGGGCATGGAAGGGCCGAGGTGCGGCGGTCCTCTACCTCGTGGAGAACGACGAGGTCATCGGGGCGCTCGCCCTCGAGGACGAGATCCGACCCGAGGCTCGCCAAGCCGTCGACTCGCTCCACCGTGCCAGTCGGCGGGTCGTGATGATCACCGGCGATGCCCAGCAGGTCGCCGATGCCGTCACCGCCGACCTCGGGGTGGACGAGGTCTTCGCCGAGGTCCTGCCCGAGGACAAGGCGAAGAAGGTCGCCGAGCTCCAGGCGAGGGGGCTTCGGGTGGCCATGGTGGGTGACGGCGTCAACGACGCGCCGGCCCTCGCCCGAGCCGACGTCGGCATCGCCATCGGCGCCGGCACCGACGTGGCCATCGAGTCCGCCGGCCTCATCCTGGCCAGCTCCGATCCCCGCGGGGTCGTCTCGATCATCACGCTCTCGAAGGCCACCTACCGAAAGTCGCTCCAGAACCTCACGTGGGCGGCGGGGTACAACATCGTCGCCATCCCCCTCGCGGCCGGCGCCCTGCAGTGGGCCGGGATCTCCATGCCGCCCGCCGTCGGTGCCCTCTTGATGAGCGTGTCCACCATCGTGGTCGCCCTCAACGCCCAGCTCCTCCGCCGCGTCGACCTCCGCCCTCCCGCCTGAAGCGTTTCGTGCGTGCGTGCGACCGGGCCGGGCTGACGCCCATCCGGGAGGGACGGGCGCCGGTCCGGCCCGGCTGGTGGTGGGGGAGAGCGGACCAGCTGTCAGTCGACCGCCGTGGCCACGAGGACCGGGGTACCGGTCGGGATCGGGTCGGTGCGATCGGCGACCTCGGTGCTGTCGGCGACCTCGGTGGGGTCGGTGGCGTCGATGACGTCCTCGGCCGCCTCGTCGTGGAGCGACGGGCCCCGCAGCCAGATGAAGACGGCACCGGCGAACAGCAGCGCGGCCCCGACGTACATCGAGGTTCGCATCCCGCTGCCGAAGGCGTCGCGGGCCGCGACGGCCAGGGCATCACCCCGGGGGCCGAGCTTGTGGGCGGCGTCGAGCGCGAGGCCCGGTGCCTCCTTCGCTTGGTCGGAGACGCCGGCGGGGAGGCCGCCGAGCTTGCCGGCGATGGCGCCCCGGTAGCCGCTGTTGAACATGGACCCCATGATCGCGATGCCCAATGCGGTGCCGATCTCGCGGGTGGTGTCGTTGACCGCGGAGGCCACGCCCTGCTTGGCGGTGGGGAGGGAGCTGACGATGGCGTTGGTGGCCGGGGTCATCGCCAGGCCGATGCCGAAGGCCAGGATCACCTGGGCGACGAGGAGCGGAGCGAACCCGCTGCTCGCGCTCAGGGTGGAGAAGCCCAACATGCCGAGGCCGCTGAGGGCGACGCCGCCACCGCCGATCAGCTTCTGTCCGTACCGCTCCGACAGCGGTGCGGCGACCGTCGAGACCGGGATCATGATGAACGTCATGGGCAGCAGGGCGACGGCTGACTTGAGGGCGCTGTAGCCGAGCATCAGCTGCAGGTACTGCAGGATGACGAGGAAGACGCCGAACAGGGCGACGAACAGCACGAGCAGCGAGGCCGACCCGGTGGCGAAGCCGCGGTGGCGGAACAGCCGGGGATCGAGCAACGGATGCTCGGTGCGCAGCTCCCACAGCACGAACGCGGTGAGCAGCACCACGCCGGCGACCAGGCCGGAGACGGTGAGCGGGCTGCTCCAGCCCCGGATGGGCCCCTCGATGATGCCGAGCACCAAGCCGCCGATGCCGACGGCGGACAGGACCGTGCCCAGCGGGTCGAGGCCGACGTGCTCGGAGGAACGGGTGGTGGGCACGAAGAAGGTGATCGCGGCGAAGGTCAGCGCCGCGCCGCCGGCCGTCACGTAGAAGAGGCTGTGCCACGAGTGGTTGCCGAGCATCCAGCCGGCACCGAGCATGCCGAGGGTGCCGCCGGCACCGGCGAAGCCGGCCCAGATGCCCACCGCTCGGGCTCGTTCCTCGGGCGGGAACACGCTGGTGATGGTGGACAGCGTGCCGGGCATGATCAGGGCGCCGCCGATGCCGGTGATGGCCCGGAAGGCGATGAGCTGCCCGCCCGAGTCGGCCAGGCTCGACAGCACCGAGCCCAGGCCGAAGATCGCGACGCCGACGAGCAGCGCGCCCTTGCGGCCGAAGCGATCACCCATGGCGCCCGCCACGAGCAGGAGCGATGCGAGGGTCAGGGCGTAGGCGTCGACCACCCAGGTCTGGGTGGACTGGGTGAGGCTGAGGGCCTCGCTGACGCTGGGCAGGCCGATCGCCAGCATCGAGACGCTGGCGATCACCAGCACGAGGGCGAGGCACATCGACACCAGCACGAGCATGCGCTGGCGGGGGCTCAGCCGCTCATGGGCCTCGGGGCCGGCGTCGTCGGCCGGGTCTGGTGGTGCTTCGGGGCGGGCGCGTTCGATCGTGGTCGCCATCGGCGGCATTCCTCTCGGTGGGGCGCGCGCCGTCAGGGGTGCGGCGCGCCGGGTTCGTCGTCACGGCGTCGGCCGGGTCCCGCAGGACGGGTCATCGGATGCGCTCGTTCGTGACGATCGTGGTGTTCGGGGACCACCATGCCAGCCCGCCAAACGAAAGTCAACGTTACCGATAAGGAATATTTCAGGAACGACTGTTCCTGGGGTAGGGTGTGACCATGCCCAAGCTCGACGAGGAAGCCAACACCGATGCGTCGGTGGCACCCAAGCGAGGTCGCCGCCTGTCCGAGGATCGCAGCGACGTGATCCTGAGCACCGTGCTCGAGCTCATCAACGAGGTCGGGTACGACCAGCTCCGCGTGCAGGACGTGGCGGACCGGGCCAACGTCGGCCTCTCCACCATCTACCGCCGCTGGCCCACCAAGCAGGACGTGGTGCGCGCGGCCCTGCAGTGCGAGGAGGCGGCCCAGAAGTGGGTGACCACAGGCGACGCGCGCGCCGACGTCAAGTCCACCCTCGTGAAGTTGGCCGAGAACCTCGCCGGGGACGGCGGACAGACCGTGCTCGGCCTCCTCGCGACCATGCGCACGGACCCCGAGGTGCGCGACCTGTTCCGCGAGACGATGCTCGACCACCTGCACCTGCACCTGCGGACGCTGCTGGCCAGCGAGCTGGGCGAGGACCACCCCGACCTCGACCTCCGAGCCAGCGCCGGACCCGCCATCCTCATCTACACCGCGGCGATCTGCGGCAAGCCCATGGACGCCGAGGCCATGGCCGAGCGCCTCGCCGATCTCCTCTTCGCCCCCACCCCGGGCCTCGGCTAGCTGCGGCCGCGGGTCACTCCGCGGCGCGGAGCTCGACCACCAAGCGGGCTCCGCCGGTGGGCGCATCTTCCACCCATGCACGGCCACCGTGGTCCTGCGCGATCGACCGCACGAGCGAGAGGCCGAGCCCGGCACCTTCGGTGCGTTCGGGGCCGCGCACCCGATGACCGTCGAGGCGGGTGAAGCGGTCGAACACCCGCTCCCGATCCTCGGACGCGATGCCGTCACCGTCGTCGTGGACGACCAGCTCGGCGCGGTGGTCCACGGCGCGCACGGTCACCACGACCGCGCCGTGGGCGTGGCGGACGGCGTTGTCGAGCAGGTTCACGATCACCCGGCGCAGCTGGATGACGCGGCCGCGCACCACGACGGGATCGGGTGCGTCCAAGGTGATGGTCGGGCCGTCGGTCGCCTCCGTCGCGTTGCGGCGGGCCACCTCGTCTCGGACCTCGGCGGCCAGGTCGAGCTCCTCGGCCGGGGGGCGAGGGGCGCGCTCGTCGAGGGTGGCGAGCAGGAGGAGGTCGGTGATGACGGCTTCGAGGCGCGCCTCCTCACCGAGCAACCGCTCGACCACTGCCGGCCAGGCGTCGTCGTCGCCGAGGAGCTGGGCCACCTCGAGCTCGGTGCGGATGCTGGCGACCGGACTGCGGAGCTCGTGGCTGGCATCGGCCACGAACTGCTGCTGGCGCATGGCGGCGGCCTCCAGGCGGTCGAGCATGGCGTTCATGGTGGTGGCCAACCGGGAGACCTCGTCGCCCGAGGCCGACACCGGCACCCGTCGTTCGAGGGTGGACCCGGAGACGGCCTCGACCTCGCGCCGGATGCCCTCGACCGGGCGGAGCGCTCGGCCGGTGAGGAACCAGGTGAGTCCGCCGACCGCGGCGACGAGCAGCGGCAAGACCACGAGCAGCCCGTGGCGGACGGCATCGACGCTGTGCTGGACGGGTCCGAGCGGTGAGGCCGCCACCAATCGGATCTCTCCGGAGGGTCCGCTGGTGTCGACGGACGTGAACGTGTAGCCGCCGGCGGGATCGATCCCGGGCCTGCCGTCGGCGGAGGTCCGGGCGGCGATCTTTGCGTTGGGGTCGAGCAGGCCCAGGCCCCGGGCGGCCGGGCTGGCCGCCACCACCTGCCCGTCGACCACTGCTTGGACGTAGGCGGTATTGCCGTCGACACCCGGCGGCAGGGTCAGCGCGTCCGTGATCGAGCTCCCGGCCTTGACCGCGTTGGCCACCCGGTCGAGCTCAGCCCGGTCGGCGTCGCGCACCGCGGCGGTCAGCGATCCCTGCACGCCGTGGACCAGCCAGGCCCCGGCCACGAGGACCGCGATCCCGGCGACCAACGTGGCCGCGACGGTGATGCGCACCCGGACGCTGCTCAGGTGCTCACGCATCGTCGACCACCTGGTAGCCGGCGCCGCGCACGGTCACGATCGAGCGGCGACCGTACGGAGCGTCGACCTTGCGGCGGAGGTAGCCGACGTAGACCTCGACGACGTTGGGGTCGTGGCCCCGCTCGTGCCCCCACACCGCTTCGAGCAGATCCCGCTTGTCGACCACCTCGCCGGGTCGGCGCATGAGGTGGCCGAGCAGGGCCACCTCACGGCTGGTGAGCGCCACGTCGTGCTCGCCGCGCCGGCAGCACCGCGTGGCGGGATCGAGCTCCAGGTCTCCGACACGGAGCACGGCCGGTCGGGGCGGCGCGCCGCGGCGCACGAGGGCGTGGAGCCGCGAGACGAGCACCACGAACGAGAACGGCTTGGACAAGAAGTCGTCGGCGCCGGTGTCGAGCGCCTCGGCCTCGTCCCATTCGCCGGTCTTGGCCGTCAGCATGAGGATCGGTGTCCACACGCCCTCGTCGCGCAACGTGCGGCACACCTGGAAGCCGTTCATGCCCGGCAACATGATGTCGAGCACGATGGCGTCGTAGCGGTGCTCGCGTGCGCGGTGGAGGCCGTCGAGCCCGTTGGCGACGGGTTCGGCGTCGATGCCCTCGGCGGCGAGCCCGCGGGTGAGCGCATCGGCCATGACGGTTTCGTCCTCCACGAGCAGCACGCGCATGGCGGGCAGCTTCGCCGGTCCCGTCGGTCGGGCGCGGGCCGTTCGCTGAGAACCTCCTCAGGGCTCTCAGCGATTTGCCAGGTCGGTTCGGTCATCGTCCGGGTCGTACCCCACCTCCGATCGCTGGAGCCCACCGTGCTCACCACCGAAGTGCCCACCACCGAAGTGCCCACCACCGCTGTCCGATCCGTTCGTCGAGCGGCCGCCGCCGTCCTGCTCGTCGTCGCGCTGGCCGTCGCGCTCGCATCGTGCGGGAGCTCGCCAGGCGATCGGGCCGACGGTGTCGCATCGCTCGACGGCAACAAGGCGTCCTCCTCGGGTGACTCGAAGGACCCCAAGAAGAAGGACGTGACCGAAGCGGAACGCCAGGACGCCATGGTCGAGTTCGCGACGTGCATGCGCAAGCACGGGGTCGACGTGCCCGATCCCAAGACGTCGGGCGGGAGCGGCTCCGACAAGGGTGGCTTCAAGATCGCCGTTCGCGACGGCGACGCGCCGGGCCCGCAGGGCGGCCCGGTCGGACCCGGCGGTTCCCCCAAGGAGGCCAAGGCGTTCGAGAAGGCCAACAAGGTCTGCGAGCCGATCCTCAAGGACGTGATCGGGGATGCCCCGGACATCTCGCCGGAGGAGGAGGCCAAGATGCGCGACGAGGCCCTGAAGTTCGCCCGCTGCATGCGCAAGAACGGCGTGGACATGCCCGACCCGACCTTCGACGCCGGTTCCGGGGGCGTGACGATCAACGCCGACGCCAAGGGCAAGGGCGAGGGACCCCGCCCATCGACCAAGACGTTCGACAAGGCCAACAAGGCGTGCGGCAAGCTGCTCGGCGGCGGCGACACGATGATCAGCGGCAGCGGCTCGTCGAAGGCGCACTCGTGAGGCGCCGGCGGTTCCTCGCTGGCCTGGGCGCCGTGGCGGTCGCGGCGGTGGCCGGTGGCACCGCGGTGGCCGCCCGCGACGACGGCGGGGGCGGAGGCGCCGCGCCCCCGAAGCGGGCCACGTCGACGGCGAAGGTCACGCGGACGGACCTGGTCACGCGGGAGGACCTCGACGGGACCCTCGGCTACGGGGACACGTCGGACCTCGCGGTGGCCCGGGCTGGAACCATCACGGCGCTGCCGCAGCCTGGGGCGATCATCGGTCGAGGCGGCTCCCTCGTCGAGGTCGACGGGGAACCGGTCCCGCTCCTGCTCGGTGACAAACCCCTGTGGCGGCCGCTGTACCGCGGCGTGGAGGGACCCGACGTGCGGATCCTGGAGGAGAACCTGGTGGCGCTCGGACATGGCGCGGGGCTCACGGTCGACGAGAAGTTCACGGCCGCGACCGAGCGGGCGGTGAAGGCCTGGCAGGACGCGCTCGGCGTCGACGACACCGGGATCTTGATCAACGATCGGGTGGTCGTGCGGACCGGACCGGTGCGCATTGCAGCTCGTGTGGCCGAGGTGGGCGCGCCCGCCGGCGGACCCGCGTTGAAGGTGACGAGCCCCGACCAACGGGTCAGCGTCGCGTTGGAGGCCTCCAGCCAGGGCCTCGTGAAGGTCGGTGACGCCGTAAAGGTGACCCTGCCCGACGACACGACGCTGCCCGGCAAGGTGGCGACCGTGGGGACCACCGTCACCCCGGGCGACGATCAGGCCGGTACGTCGGCGTCCATCGCGGTCACCGTTGCACTCGACGATCCCAAGGCTGCGGCCGGGCTCGACGAGGCGCCCGTCCAGGTGTCGGTCGTGCAATCGCAGGCGACCGACGTGCTCGCGGTTCCCATCCAGGCCCTGCTGGCCCTCGCCGAGGGCGGTTACGGCGTGCAGAAGCAGGTCGGGAGCCGCTCCCCGCTGGTGGCGGTGAAGCTCGGCGCGTCCGCCGACGGTCTGGTCGAGGTGACGGGCGACCTGGCCGAGGGCGACCGCGTGGTGGTGCCGGCATGACCGCCGTCCTCGAGCTCGATCGCGTCGTGAAGGACTACCCCGGGTCCCCGCCGGTGCGTGCCCTTGACGGCGTCAGCCTGGCGGTCGAGGCGGGTGAGCTCGTCGCCCTCGTCGGCCCCTCGGGGTCGGGCAAGTCCACCCTGCTCAACGTGGTCGGCGCCCTCGACCGCCCCACCTCCGGTGTCGTGCGCATCGATGGCCAGGACGTGGCCGACCTCCGCGACGCGGCGCTGTCCGCGCTGCGGGGCCGGTCCATCGGCTTCGTGTTCCAGCAGTTCCACCTCCTCGAAGGGCTCACCGCCCTCGACAACGTGGCCGCCGGGCTGCTCTACCAGGGGGTCCCCGCGCCCGAGCGCCGCCGACGGGCCCTCGATGCGCTGGATCGCCTCGGCATGGCCGACCGGCGCGACCACCGGCCCCGCGCCCTGTCCGGTGGCGAGCAGCAACGCGTGGCGATCGCGCGGGCCATCGTCGGCGAGCCGGCGATCGTGTTGGCCGACGAGCCCACCGGCAACCTCGACACCCGCAATGGCCAAGAGGTCCTCGAACACCTCGAGCAGCTCAACGCGCACGGCGCCACCATCGTGGTGATCACCCACGACCCCAGCATCGCGGCGCGCCTCCCGCGGTGCGTCTCCATCCGCGACGGCCGGGTCGTAGGCGACCAGCGCCGCAGCCTCACCGCCATCGAGACGGCGACCGGGACCGCCAGGGACACCGCGACCGACACCGCGACCGCGGAGGTCGCCTCGTGAGCGCGGGCGTGGCTCCCAGCCGCTTCCGCCCGGCCGACGTGTTGGCCTCGGGCACCATCGGGCTGCGCGGCAAGCGGGGTCGGGCCCTGCTCACGGCCCTCGGCATCGCCATCGGCATCGCGGCCATGGTCTCGGTCGTGGGCATCTCCGCCTCCAGTCGCGCGGACCTCCTCGCCAAGCTCGACCGCCTCGGCACCAACCTCCTCCAGGTGACGCCGGGCCAATCGGTGTTCGGGGACGACGCGCAGCTGCCCCGGCGGGCGCCGTCGATGATCCGTCGCATCGGTCCCGTCCGCCAGGCCGCCTCCACGACCATCGTCGACGCCACGGTGCGCCGCAACGACCGGGTCCCCGACGAGGAGACCGGCGGCATCACCGTCCAAGCCACCGAACCCGAGCTGCGATCCGTGCTGCAGGCGTCGATGCGATCGGGCCGGTTCCTCGATCGAGCCACCTCGAAGTACCCCGCCGTGGTCCTTGGGTCCGTCGCCGCAGAACGGCTCGGCATCGGTTCGCTCGCCGGGTCGCCGAAGGTGTGGCTGGGCGACCAGTGGTTTGCCGTCGTGGGCATCCTCGACCCGGTGCCGCTCGCCGCCACCGTCGATCGAGCCGCGCTGATCGGCTACGACGTCGCCCACCAACGGTTCGGCACCTCCCGCCTGGCCTCGACGATCTGGGTCCGCGCCGACCGTGATCAGGTCGCCGCCGTCCGTGCGGTCCTGGCCCGCACCGCGAACCCGCTCGCACCCGACCAGGTGAAGGTCACCCGCCCCTCCGACGCCATCGTCGCCCAAGCGGAGGCCGACGACGCGCTCACCGCACTCCTGCTCGGGCTGGGAGCCGTGGCGCTGCTCGTCGGCGGCATCGGCATCGCCAACGTCATGGTCATCTCGGTGCTCGAGCGCCGCACCGAGATCGGCCTCCGCCGGGCCATGGGCGCGACCCGGCGCCACATCCGCGCCCAGTTCCTGGTCGAGGCCGTGGTCCTCTCCGTGCTCGGCGGCTTCGTCGGCATCGGGCTGGGCACCGCGGTCACCGCGGCGTACGCCTCGCACCGCAGCTGGACCCTCGCGGTACCGGTGCCGGCCCTCGCCGGAGGCGTCGGGATCGCGCTCCTGGTGGGCGCCATCGCGGGCCTCTACCCGGCCGCCCGGGCCGCTCGCCTGGCCCCCGCCGAGGCGGTCCGCCCGGGGTAGCGCCCGCTGAGGCCACATCCTCTGTCCGTACGTTGTACGGTTTCCGACGCGTGCGTTCCGAATGTCGGGCGCCACGCAGAGTCGTGGGGGGATTGCCATGCGTAGGTTCCGGTCGGCGTTGCAGGCCAAGTCGCGGGTGTCGGGTTCGGGGCGCACGGGGTCCACCCCGTCGCGAGGCCGGCGCGTGGGCAGCGCTGTCATCGGGCTCGCCCTGCTGTGCTCGGCCGTGGCCGTGACGGTGCTGGTCCCGGTGCAACCGGCGGCGGCGGCGACGAACCCGCAGCGGAGCCCCGTCCCGCAGGCCGGTCAGGCCTCGTGGACGGCGACCGCGGTGTCGGTCGGCCTGGCCGGCAACACCAACATCTCGTACGGCCACGGGTGTGCGGTCACCACCAGCCCGGCGGGCGGCCTCAAGTGCTGGGGCTACAACTCGGACGGCCAGATGGGCGTGGGCAACACCACCACCCCCTCGCCGTATCCGGTCAACGTGAGCCTCACCGCCGGCGGGGCCAACGCCCACGTGTCGACGCGCGCGGCGGTCCGCCGGAACCTGTCGGCGGCCGCCACCCAGACCTGTGTGGTGGTCGACTCCGACACGACGACGGGTGGCGTCCTCTGCTGGGGCAAGAACAACAACGGCCAGTTGGCTGACGGCAGCACGACGGCGCGCAGTACGCCGGTGGTCGCCCTCAAGTCGGCAGGGGTGCCCCTCGTCAACGTGGTGGCGATCGCCGCCGGCGGCGACTCGGGCCCCAACGGGACGACCTGCGCGGTGGTGAGCGCCGGCGTCGCCAACGACGGCTCGGTCTACTGCTGGGGCTACAACTCCAACGGCCAGGTCGGCGACGGCACGACCGTGGCCAAGTCGTTCGCCACCCAGGTGTCGGGCCTCACCACCGGCTCCGGCGCGATCGACGTCAGCACCGGCGAGCACGACACGTGCGCGCTGTTCTCGCAGACCTCCCCTCAGGACGGCGGCGTGCAGTGCTGGGGCGACAACAACACCGGCCAGACCGGCGCGGGCACCGCCACCGGCAACAGCGGCACCAACCAGACGATCCCGATCACCGTGCGGGACGCGACCGGCGTGGCCGGCACGCACCTCAGCGGCGCCACCGCCATCACCACCGGCTCCTCGACCTCATGCGCGATCGTGAGCGGCGCCCTGTACTGCTGGGGCTGGAACTCGTTCGGTCAGATCGGCGACGGCACCCAGACGGCGCGCCAGTTCCCGAAGGCCCTCAGCTCGCCGCTGACCAGCGGCGTCACCTCCGTGTCCGAGGGGGACCAGTACACCTGCGCCGTCGCGTCGGGCGCGGTGTACTGCTGGGGGCTCAACGACCAGGGCCAGGTCGGTGACGGAACCACGACCACCCGCCTCGCCCCGCTGGCCGTGCAGGCACCCGGTGTGGCGTCGGGCAGCCCGAAGCTCACCGGCGTCTCCACCGCGGTGGTCGGCTCGATCTCGTCCGGCGCTCGCGCCTCGTGCGCCAACCTGACGTCGGGGCCCACGGTCTGTTGGGGCCAGGGAACCGCCGGCCAGCTCGGTGACGGCTTCCTCATCAACCGGAGCACGCCCGTCTACGTGGACGGCACCGGACCCGACACCTGGGCCACCGCGTCGGTGTCGGCGAGCGAGGGTCGCAACGCCCAGGGCAGCGACCACGCCTGCTCGGTCACCACCACCGGCGGCGTGAAGTGCTGGGGCCAGGGCGGCGGCGGCCAGATGGGCAACAACACGACCAACGCGAGCAACCTGGCACCGGTCGACGTGGTGCTCAACGCCGCGGCCGGTGCTTCCCCTGTCGCCCGGGTCGACAACACCGCCGGCCAGACCCTCGCCTCCGCGCAGTCGCACTCCTGCGTGATCTTCGACGCCACCGGCGTCACCGGCGGCGTGCAGTGCTGGGGCCTCAACGGGAACGGCGAACTGGGCGACGGGTCGACGACGACCCCGCGCAACACGCCGGTGATCGTGCGGACCAGCTCGGGCAACGCGGCGCCCTTGACCGGGATCGTGGCCATCGCGGCCGGCAGCGAGAACAACACCAACAACTCCGAGACGTGCGCCATCAACAGCGCCGGCGCTGCCTTCTGCTGGGGCTACGGCTTGAACGGTCGACTGGGCAACAGCGCCGGCTCCAACTCATCCTCTCCCGTACCGGTGACCAACATCGACGGCACGTCCGGGAAGGTCGCCTCGGCCATCAGCGTGGGCGGCGCCTTTGCCTGTGCGGTGGTGAGCGGCGCGGCCAAGTGCTGGGGCTGGAACGGCGAGGGCGAGCTGGGCAACGGCACCACGACCGCCAGCACCATCCCCGTTCAGGTGGGCACCCTCACCTCGGGCGTCAACGCGATCGCCGCCGGCAGCGGCTCGGGCTCCGCCGGCGAGCACGCCTGCGCCAGCACCACCGCTGGTGCGGTCTGGTGCTGGGGGAGCAACGGCAACGGCGAGCTCGGCGACAACACCACCACCCAGAGGAACTCCCCTGTCCAGGTGATGGGGATCGGCGCCACCGGGACCCTCGGCAACGTCGTCGGCCTCACCGCCGGGTCCCGCTTCAACTGCGCGATCCTTTCGAGCGGCGCGGTCAACTGCTGGGGGATCAACGACGTCGGGCAGTTGGGCGACGGCTCCTCGACCCAGCGCCCCACCCCGGTCGCCGTCCTCGCTACAGGGGCCGGCCTGGCCGGCACCACCACCCTCAGCGGGGCATCGACCGAGCCCTTCGGCTCCATCTCCGCCGGTTCGAACACGACCTGCCTGTCGATGGCGTCGGGTTCGCAGACCTGCTGGGGCTACGAAGGCGCCAACGGCGAGCTCGGCCACGGGATCATCGCGAGGGACACCCCGACCTCGAGCGCCGTCTCGTGCACGCCCTCCCCGGTGCTCACGACCGCCACGGTCACCTGCACGGTCACCGTCACCGACACCGCCTCGCAGCCGGCCGGGTCCGTGACGGCCACCGCTACCGCGACCGGCGCCGGCACGGCCACCCCCGTCGTGGCGGGCACCTGCACCCTGGCGGGCGCCACGTCGACCACGGCGACGTGCTCGGTGACGGTCACCTCGGCGACGGTCGGGACGTACCGGCTGTCGTCGATGTACGGCACGCAGTCGGGCCACATCGGCAGCTCCGCCATCTCGGGCACGGTGTCGGTGGCGTCGACGAAGCTGGCCGTCACCGGCCCGGCGTCGTGCCAGTACCTCTCGTCGCTGGCCGCAGCCAACGCGGCGGCCACCTACCAGCTCGACGAGACCTCCGGTGCCACGGCCGCCGATGTGTCGGGCAACGCCAACACCGCCGCCATCACCACCGCCGGCTCGTACAACAACAAGCCCTCGCCGCTGCCGTGCGACACCCAACAGACCCACGGCGCGCTCGGGTTCAACGGCACCACCACCAGCGTCACCGCGCCGGCCGGGCTCAACGCCGCCACCACCGGCACGAACCTGACGGTGATGGGGTGGTTCAAGTCCTCGAGCCTCACGAACGGAAACTCGCGCCTCGTCTCGAACTCCCACACCGATGCGGACTTCAAGGGCTTCCAGCTGATGTTCAACAGCGGTGGCGCCACGGGCTTCTTCGACATCGGCAACGGGACGACCGAGCGCAGGGCGACGTGGACCTCCCAGCTCGTCGCCAACACCTGGTACTTCTACGCCGGCACCTACGACGGCACGACGGTGACCGCGTACCTCAACGGCGTCCAGGTGGCGACGGCAACCGGCGCTGCCTTCGGCGCCGTCGCGTCGAGCGGCGCCAACGTGATCATGGGTGCACCTACGTCCGGCGCCGGTGACAAGCTCGCCGGCCAGATGGCTGGTGTCTCCGTGCTGCCGACGGCACTGAGCGGATCGGCGATCGCCGCGCTCTACAACCCCGGCACCCAGACCTTCCCGGCGACGACGGTCCTGCCTGCGGTCCGCGTCCAGGCCCAGAACGCAGCCGGCGTGGCCACCAGCACGCCGGGCCTCTCGATCAGCCTTGCGCTGACCGGTGGGTCCTTCGCGTCGGGAACCACCACGGGCACGACCAACGCCAGCGGCTACGTGGACTTCACCGATCTGGCCATCACCACGACGGGCTCGGGCTATTCGATCACCGCCAGCGAGGGCAGCGGCGGTGCCTTGAGCGGCACGTCGCCGACGTTCAACACGTCGGCTGCAACGCAACTGATCTTCAGCACCCAACCCGTGGCCGGCGCGTCGGGAAGCGCGCTCACCACCCAGCCGGTGGTGCGCATCGCCGACGCCGGCGGTGCCACCGTCACCAGTGCGACGCAGGCGGTGACCCTGGCGATCGCCAGCGGATCGGGTGGGACGCTGTCGGGCTGCTCGGCCACGACCACCGCGGGCGTGGCCTCGTTCTCGGGCTGCACCCTCGCCGGCGTCGTCGGCTCCAGCTACACCCTCGGCGCCACCTCCTCGACGCTCTCGGGCACGAGCGGCACGTTCCAGCTCGCGGGGGCCGGGACGGCGTCGCAGCTGGCCTTCAGCACCCAGCCCGTGGCCGGTGCGTCCGGAAGCGCGCTCACCACGCAACCGGTGGTGCGGGTCACCGACGCGTCGGGCAACACCGTCACCGGGTCCTCGCAGGCCGTGACGCTGTCGATCGCCAGCGGGGCCGGCGGAACCCTCTCGGGCTGTTCGGCGACGACCACCGCAGGCGTGGCCTCGTTCTCCGGCTGCACGCTCTCCGGCGTCGTCGGCACCAACTACACGCTCGGCGCGGCGGCCACCTCGCCCTCGATCTCGGGGACGAGCGGGTCGTTCCAGGTCAGCGGAGCGGGCGCGGGCACCAGGCTCGTGTTCACCACCCAGCCGGGTGCCGGCACCTCCGGCACCGCCCTTGGTACGCAGCCGGTCGTCAAGGTCACCGATGACGCCGGCAACATCGCGACCAGCAGCTCGGCGTCGATCGCGCTCGACCTCCAGACCGGGTCGGGTTCGCTCACCGGTTGCTCGGCGACCACGGCCTCAGGCGTTGCCACGTTCAGCGGCTGCACGGTCACCCAGGCCGCGGGCGGCACGTTCACCTTGAACGCTCAGTCCAGCGGGCTGACCACGGCGATCAGTTCCTCGTTCCTCATCACCGGCGACGCCGCCCGAGTCGTGTTCACGACCCAGCCCGTCGG
>JAOBWM010000039.1 GCA_025463365.1 Acidimicrobiales bacterium | reverse complement strand
CGCTCAGAAACGTCGGGCGGCGAGCGGGTCATCCCTTCTGAGCGGCTGGTGTCGCGTGGGTGCGACTGTTCTGTCGCGGGACATGGGTGACACGTATGTCGCGGGACCTGGGTGACAGTCACGACGTTAGGCGGGGTCGTCGGGGGCCGCCTCGGGGTCGGCCTGAGGGTTGGTAGCGGCGGGTGCGGTCGAGGGTGAGGTGGCGGACGAGTTGGCCGTCGATGACGACGGTGGCCCGGTCGGTGTCGATGAGCACGGTGGCGTCTTTGCCGGCCCATTCGACGCCGACGTGGATGGCCATCGAGTCGGCGCTGACGAGCCCGTTGGCGGTCACGGGGTGCTCGAAGCGGCGGCCGGTGAAGTCGGGGTGGGCCACGGCGGTGTCGGCGGGGCGCGCTGGCAGGCCGGCGTTCCAGCGGTCGATGGGGAGGGCACGTCTGATGCCTTGGTGGGGCCGCTGGTGGTTGTAGACGAAGCAGAACTCGTCGAGCTGGGCCTGCAGCTCGTCGAGGCCGGCGGCGAGATGATGGCGGCGGAGCCACTTCTTGAGGGTCTGCTGGAACCGCTCGACCTTGCCGGTGGTCTGGGGGTGGTAGGGCCGGCCGGTCGAAGGGCGGATCCCGGCCTCGCGCCGGTTCGCTTCGAACAGGACCTCGAAGCCGCGCAGCTTCCCCGAGAAGCACAACCCGTTGTCTGACAGCACCCCCGCCGGTGGCCCCCACACCGCGGCAGCCTGCGAGAACGTCGCCCACGCTGCTTCGCTGGTGGCCTCGGCAACGGCGACCGACGCGACAGCGACCCGCGAGTGGTCATCGATGATGTTGAACACCCGGACCACGCCGGTGGCGACCACCCAGTCCATGGCATCGATCTGCCAGCGTTCGTTTGGTGCCGCCGCCTCGAACCGTTTCCACGACGACTTGGGCCGCTTCGACGGCTGGGAGACCACCAGGCCCCGCCGCACCAACACCCGATGCACTCCAGCCACCGACGGCACCCGACCCCGCCACTGGGGACTCCGGCCGAGATGCCACTGGATCGTCGTTGCCCCGTGATCCAAGCCGGCCTCAGCGAGGTCTTTGCGCAACCGCACCACCTCGTCCTCGATGTCGGCGGCGATCTGGTTCGGTGAACGATGCGGCCGCGTCGAGCGGTCCTCCAGGCCCTCGAGCCCGAGCTGTCGATATCGACTGACCCACTTGTAGAACGACTTGCGCGACACGCCGTGCGCCGCGCACAACCGCGACACGTTCACCGCCTCGCCCTCGGCCACAGCCACAACTGCAGCAACCAACTTCACGCTCATGGACGTCTGCCTTCTGGCCATGACCACAAGGATCACAACGATCAGGTGTCACCCATGTCCCGCGACATCCACTGTCACCCAGGTCCCGAGAAGAGACAGTCGCGTGGGTGCGACGTGGGGCGCTCAGAAACGGCCGGCAGCGGGCGGATCATCCCTTCTGAGCGTCTGGTGTCGCGTCGCTACCGGCGATGGGCGATGGGCGGTGCGAGAGCACAGGCCTGACGTGATGAAGCCCCGACGGGTGTGCGCCACCACGCGCCGGACGCGTTCGAGCGCACACACCCCGGCACTCGAGGCCATGGCCGTTTCGAATGCGCGCGGGGTTCGTCGAGCGGCTCGGCGGTGCCTGGAGCGACGCCATCGCCGGCGCGATTCCGGGTGCCCGCGGGGCGACCGGTAAGGTGCTGGTCATGGCCCCGGGTGATCGTTCTTCGTCGCGCCGGGGCACCGGTCCGGGGCCCCGATCGGGCTCTGGCGGACGACCCGCTGGGACCGGCTCCGGTCGGCCAGGTGGGTCCTCAGCAGGTCGGCCCGCAGCACCGGGCGCTCGGCGCCCGAGCGCTGCTCCGGCACGCGGCGGTCCAGGTGGCAGCCCCCGTCGGCCCGACGCCGACGAACGCCCGGGTCGCCCCTCGACCGGCGCTGGTCGCCCGACATCAGCGGGGCGCGGCGGGCCGCGAAGCAGTGGCCCGGCCGGGGACCGGGAGCGTCCGAGCTCCGGTCCGCGCCGACCGAGCTCGTCGAGCGCTCCGTCCCGTGGATCAGGGTCGAAGCTCTCCGGGCCACGACCCTCGGACCGGGATCGATCCGCATCTGGATCGTCGCGTCCGGGTGCTTCGTCGGGCCCACCCCGGCGGGCGTCGTCTGGCGCTGATCGTGATGGGGCCAGCAGCCGCCGGCCTTCCAGTGATCGCTACCGATCCGATGATGCGCGCCCATCCGGTCGGTCCGGGCCCCCGCGGCGTGGCGCAGGCTCGGGCGGAGCTCCCCCTGCCGGCCGGTCCGGCCGTCCCCCAGCGGGCGGGCGCCCCGGGTCGAGCGGGCGCCCAGCGTCGAGCGGCCGCCCGGGCGACGATCGTGACGCCGGGTCCTCGCGTGCCGGTCCGAAGCAGTGGGGCAGCCTCGGCCGCAAGGGCGCCGCGCGCCTGGCCGACGGCGACATCGACGCTCGCAACTCTGTCGGCGCATCTGGGCGCGACACGCGGCCCGCGCCGCCTCGCACCGACGCCAAGTGGGAGCGTGTCGACGACGACGTCCGCAAGCAGGCTGCTGGTGCGGTGAACCGGGGGCGTCGTCCGAGCGAGGGCGCCAAGGCCGAACCGGCAGACCCGAAGGGCCCGAGCCGCGTCCGGCGCGGGCGTGATCACCGCAACGCCGGCGTGGGCAGCGGTGGCGCCGAAGCCAAGGCCGAGCTGTCCAAGGCGCTCGGGGCGGCGCGGGGCACCCGTGCCAACGAACGGCTACGCGACGCGGCTCATGCATTCGAGCGCGATCGGTTCGAGGAGGCGCGGAGTCTGCTTCGGCCCGTCGCCATCTCCGCCCCGGGCGCGTCCGCGGTGCGCGAGCTGCTCGGCCTGACCTACTACCGCCTCGGGCGTTGGAACGATGCCGTGAAGGAGCTCGAGGCGTTCCGGACCCTCACGCAGTCCACCGAACAGCACCCGGTGCTGGCCGACGCCTACCGAGGTCTCGGTCGCCATCGCGAGGTGGAGGAGCTATGGGAGGACCTGCGCGAGGCTTCGCCGTCGGGTGACCTCGTGACCGAGGGCCGGATCGTCATGGCCGGCTCCCTCGCTGACCGAGGCCGCCTGGGCGATGCCATCGCCCTGCTCGACAAGAGCCACCGGAGCGTGAAGCGGGCGCAGGTCCACCACGTCCGCCAGGCGTACGCCTTGGCCGATCTCTACGAGCGCGCCGGTGACCTGTCGCGGGCTCGTGAGCTGTTCCGGTGGGTCGTGGCCGCCGAGCCTGGCTTCGCCGACGCTGCCGAGCGCGCCAGCTCCCTCGCCTGACCGAGGACCCATCGCTCGCCGCTCCCGATGGGGGAGTGGGGATCGCTTCGCCGTTCGTTGTCAGACCGCCTCGGTAGGGTGAGGTCCTCGTCGCTGGTGCTCGCCGGCGGCCGTCTTGCTCGACGCTCCGGTCGTCCGTTCCCGAAGCCTGGCCGCTGCCGCGGCCCCAGACCGAGAGGTCGATCCCGATGAACGTCGTCGTGTTGCACGGGGTGCTGTCGCGCCCACCCGAAGAACGAGCCCTGCCGTCCGGAGACCGCTTGATCGCGTACGAGGTCACCATCCGGACGGACGGAGCCCCTGCCGAGTCGGTGCCCGTCTGCTGGCTCGATCCGCCGGCCCGCGCGTCCAGCCTCGAGCGTGGAACCGAGGTGGTCGTGACGGGCCGTGTGCGCCGTCGCTTCTTCCGTGCCGGCGGAGCCACCGCCAGCCGTACCGAGGTCGTCGCCACCGCCGTCGTGCCCGCGTCGCAACGCAAGCGGGCCGCGGCCGCCGTCGCCGCCGCGGCCGAGTCGCTGGTCTCGCCCGGCTGATGGGTCGGCCGGGCTGACCCGGCGGCCAGAGCGGCCATCTGGCCCCGCCGGCGCGGGTCGGCTGGTTGGGCCGATCCGGCGATGGTGCGACAAGATGGCTAGCCACATCCCAGCCATCAGCCGACAGGACGGGTACTCCGAGCATGGACCAGGCACAGCTTGAGAAGGTCAAGACCGGACAAGGGTTCATCGCGGCCCTCGACCAGAGCGGCGGCAGCTCCCCCAAGGCGCTGAAGCTGTACGGCGTCGACGAGTCGGAATACTCCGGTGACGAGGAGATGTACGACCTCATCCACCAGATGCGGACGCGGATCGTCACCAGCCCGAGCTTCGGCGGCGACCGGGTCCTCGGCGCGATCTTGTTCGAGCAGACCATGGACCGCCAGATCGAGGGCATCGACACGGGTGCCTACCTCTGGGGCACCAAGCAGGTCGTCCCGTTCTTGAAGGTCGACAAGGGCCTGACCGACGAGGCCGACGGCGTCCAGGTCATGAAGCCCATCGACGGGCTCGACGCCCTTTTGGCCCGCGCGGTCGAGAAGGGGATGTTCGGGACCAAGATGCGCTCGGTCGTCAAGCTGGCCGACGAGTCGGGGATCGCCCGGATCGTTGAGCAGCAGTTCGAGGTCGGGCGCCAGATCGTGGCGGCCGGGCTGGTGCCGATCATCGAGCCCGAGGTCGACATCCACAGCCCGCAGAAGGCCGAGGCCGAAGCGTTGCTCAAGGCATCGATCACGTCGCAGCTGGATGCCCTGGCCGAGGACCAGCTGGTCATGTTGAAGCTGACCCTGCCCGAGGCCGACGGCTTCTACAGCGACCTGGTGGCGCATCCCCGCGTCGTGCGCGTCGTCGCCCTGTCGGGTGGCTACTCGCGGGCCGAGGCAAACGAGCGCCTCAGCCGCAACCCCGGCGTCATCGCCAGCTTCTCGCGCGCGCTCACCGAAGGGCTGAGCGCCCAGCAGAGCGACGCCGAGTTCGACGCGACGCTCGACGAGTCGATCAAGGGCATCTTCGAGGCCTCCATCACCTGAGCCAGCAGGACCGCTGGCGGCCTCGGGCGTCCGTGCTGCCCTGCCCACGAACATCTCCGGTGCCCGGCCCGCAGGCTGCGCACCAGCGCGTCCCCCGAGGTGCCGTCGAGCTCGAGTGGAAGGGTGACGTTCTCCAGAGCGGTGAGGGTCGGCACCAGGTTGTACTGCTGGAACACGACGCCGACCGTGCGCCGGCGCAGGGCCGCCAGCTCGGCGGCCGAGCGCCCAGCATGCGGAGGTCAAGGCCCGGCCCTCGCAGCCCGGCCAGGAAGGCGGTGCCGCGGCGCCGGGCGGGACCATCACGCGCATCGGCCGGCGAGCTGGCTACCCTGCGAAAGCGGGGGAGGGGAATCCCCCCAGGGGACACAACGAGGAGGCAACGTGGCCGACCTTGCGCAGACCACGCAGCCGGTCGAGATCGATCGGGTGATCATCCGATTCGCCGGCGATTCCGGCGACGGCATGCAACTCACGGGCGACCGGTTCACGAGCGCGAGCGCCGTGTTCGGCAACGACCTGTCGACGTTGCCGGAGTATCCGGCGGAGATCCGGGCCCCGGCCGGGACGCTCGCCGGGGTGTCGGCGTTCCAGGTGCACATCTCCGACCACGACATCACCACGCCCGGCGATGCCCCGAACGTGCTCGTGGCCATGAACCCGGCCGCCCTGCGCTCCGAGTTGCACCACCTCGCCGACGGCGGGACGGTGATCGTCAACACCGATGCCTTCGAGGAGCGCAACCTGACCAAGGCCGGGTACCGCAGCGACCCCCTGGCCGACGGCAGCCTCGACCGCTACACGGTCTACGAGGTGCCCATGACGACGCTCACCAAGGACGCCGTCGCATCCCTCGGGGTCAAGCCGCGCGACGCGGAGCGCTCCAAGAACTTCTTCGCCCTCGGATTGATCAGCTGGATGTACACCCGGCCGTCGGAGCCCACCCTGACCTGGATCGAGGAGAAGTTTGGCTCGAAGCCCCAGGTCGCGGCAGCCAACCGGGTCGCATTCGCCACCGGCCACGCCTTCGGTGAGACGGCGGAACTGTTCGAGACGCCGTACTCGGTGCGCCCCGCCACCCATGAGCCCGGGACCTACACCAACATCACCGGCAACACGGCCCTCGCGTGGGGCCTGGTGGCGGCCGGCCAGCTCGCCGGGATCCCGGTCTTCCTCGGCGGCTATCCGATCACGCCGGCGTCGGACATCCTCCACGAGCTCTCGAAGCACAAGAACTTCGGCATCCGGACCCTGCAGGCCGAAGACGAGATCGCCGGGATCGGCGCCGCACTCGGCGCCGCCTTCGGTGGACACCTCGGCGTCACCACCACGAGCGGTCCGGGCATCGCCCTCAAGTCCGAGACGATGGGCCTCGCGGTCAGCCTCGAGCTCCCTCTGATCGTGGTCGACATCCAGCGCGGCGGACCGTCCACGGGGCTGCCGACCAAGACGGAGCAGGCCGACCTCATGCAGGCGATGTACGGCCGCCACGGCGAGTCGCCCATCCCGATCGTCGCGCCCTACAGCCCCGCCCAGTGCTTCGAGGCCGCCATCGAGGCCGCACGGATCGCACTCAAGTACCGGACCCCGGTGCTGCTGCTGTCCGATGGGTACCTCGCCAACGGGTCCGAGCCCTGGCGCTTGCCCGACGTTGCCGACCTCCCCGACATCTCCGTGGAGTTCGCGAACGAGGCCAACCACGTCGACGCCGAGGGCGAGCCCGAGTTCTGGCCCTACCTGCGCGACCCGTCGACCTTGGCCCGCCCGTGGGCCGTGCCCGGCACTCCCGGCCTCGAGCACCGGATCGGCGGCATCGAGAAGGAGGACGGGACGGGCAACATCAGCTACGACCCGGCCAACCACGAGCGGATGGTCCACATCCGCGCCGACAAGGTGGCCGGCATCGCGGCCGACATCCCCGCCGTGGCTGTCCATGGCGACGTTGACGACGGTGAGTTGCTGGTGGTCGGGTGGGGATCCACGTGGGGCGCGATCGACGGGGCCGTGAACCGGTGCCGAGCCAAGGGCCACAAGGTCGCCCACACCCACCTCACGCACCTCAACCCGTTCCCCACCAACCTGGGCGACGTGCTCCGCCGGTACCCGCGGGTGGTCGTGCCCGAGCTGAACCTGGGCCAGCTGTCGCGGCTGCTGCGAGCCGAGTACCTCGTCGATGTCCGGTCCGTCACCAAGGTGCAGGGCGTCCCGTTCACGGCCGGCGAACTCGAGGTCGCCCTCCTGAAGGAGCTGGATGCATGACCGACCTCCACGACCACGCCACGACCGCCAAGGACTGGTCGAGCGACCAAGAGGTCCGCTGGTGCCCCGGGTGCGGCGACTACTCCATCCTGAAGGCCGTCCAGACCCTCATGCCCGAGCTCGGCGGGCGGCCGGAGAACACCGTCTTCGTGTCCGGCATCGGCTGCGCGGCCCGGTTCCCGTACTACATGAAGACCTACGGGATGCACTCGATCCACGGACGGGCACCGGCGATCGCCACCGGTCTCGCCATGGCGCGTGCCGACCTCGACGTGTGGGTCGTGGGGGGCGACGGCGACATGTTGTCGATCGGCGGCAACCACCTCATCCACGCCCTGCGCCGCAACGTGAACCTCACGATCTTGATGTTCAACAACCAGATCTACGGGCTCACCAAAGGCCAGTACTCGCCGACGAGCGAGGTCGGCAAGGTCACCAAGTCCACGCCGTTCGGTTCGCTCGACCAGCCGTTCAACCCGGTGAGCGTGGCGCTCGGCGCCGAGGCGTCGTTCGTCGCCCGGACCCATGACCTCGATCGCAAGCACATGATGGAGACCTTCCGTCGTGCGCGCGAGCACCGCGGGGCGGCATTCGTCGAGATCTTCCAGAACTGCAACGTCTTCAACGACGGCGCCTTCGGGGCCATCACCGCGAAATCCGCCCGCGACGACATGTTGATCCCCCTCGTGCACGGCGAACCGATCCGCTTCGGGGCCGAGAAGGAGAAGGGCGTCGTCCTCGACGCGCAGGGTCGAGCCCACCTCGTCTTGGTGGCCGATGTCGGCGAGGACGCGATCCTCGTCCACGACGAGTCCCGGACCGAGCCCGGCCTCGCCTTCGTGCTCTCCCGCCTCTCCTCGGGCCCCTACGAACCGACCCCGATCGGCGTCTTCCGCGCCGTCGATCGCCCCGACTACGGGAGCGAGACCGACCGCCAGCTGGCCGCGTCTCACGACAAGTCAGGGCCCGGTGACCTCACCACCCTGCTGCACAGCCGCCCCACCTGGGACGTGCCGTAGTGGGCTGTCGTTGAAACGGTGTGGTGGCTCTCGCGGCGCGGCGTGCGGGGATCAGGTGCGATGGACGTGAATCAAGCTCGTTTGGACCTGGTTGAGCTGATCAACCTCAAGGACGGGAACCCAACCGAACGAGCCTCCAATCGGTACCACCGGCGAGCCCAAACGATCGTCCGTGCGTGCGCGAAGGACGGCGCAGCATCTGACCTGCTTGTCCCGCTGCTCGATCACGCTGTCGACTCCATACGTCTGGAGTCGGCCTGCTTCCTGTTGGACTACGACCACGACAAGGCGGTTCAAGCGCTCCGAGCGATCCTCGATGACCCCAAGGCACGGCGGCATTACATCGCGTCCATGATGCTCGAGCTCGCTGGCGAGGATGTGTCGGGAGGGTCCGGTGCCTAGCCGTCACCGTCGTCGGCGACCATCCATGGCGGTTCTGCTGGTGACGCTCGCGATCGCTGGATGCTCGATCCGGGGCACGACCGCTCGTCCGCCCGCGATCACGGAGCCCGGTGATCGACGCATCGCACTCAAGACATTATTTTCAGACCGCACCTTCAGGCCACATTCGACCCCTCTGATCGGCGCAGAGGTTCGAGAGAACCTTCGCCTCGATTCCTGTTCGGACACGGGTGAGGAGCCGAGCCTGACCGTTACCTACAAGCTGATCCGTCCGCTGAGCGACCTGCCACTCCTGAAGGCAACCATGAAGCGCCGAGGGTGGGCACTCACGCAGACCGACTCGCAGTTCGGGCTTACAACTCTTGACTTCGCCCGGAGGGTCCTTGACTACAGGGCGAGGCTCTACATCGATGTCACCGCCCCCGGAGGCCCTCTTCCTGCGCAGGTTGAGGTGTCTGCGCGGCTGCTCGACGGCCAATTCTGCTAGCACCGCCGCTCCTCACCGTCCCAGCCAGAGACGTACGTCTCCCTGGGCGCTACTCAGCGGGGGCGTCAGGTGCGGGCGGCGGCGTCGCGGGCGAGGGCGTCGACCATCCGGTCCACGTGGTCGCTGTAGACCCCGTCCATCCCGGCCCGCAGCAACGAGTCGAGGGTGCGGTCGAACTGCGCGTCCCAGCCGAACGCGAGCACGTTGAAGCGGTGGAAGAGCGTGCTGAGGCCGCCCGTCCAGTCGCTGTGGTGGAGGTTGACCGCATCGATCCGGCGCCGTTGCAACGCGGCTCCGAGGCGCTCGGGTCCCTGGCGCATCTTGGCCAGCCGGGTCGAGTCCACGAGCCGGACGTGGGGCGACACCGACCGCCAGGACTCGAGGCGGTCGAGGTCGTCGTCGCACAGCCACAGCCGCGACGGCATCGTCGGGTCGGCGGCCATCGCGACCTAGTCCGTCCGCGCGCCGGCCGCCGGGTCCTTGACGTCCAGGGACAGCTCGA
>JAOBWM010000094.1 GCA_025463365.1 Acidimicrobiales bacterium | reverse complement strand
GCAACACCGCCTCGTCCATCAGCGTCGGCACGGTGACGCCCATCACCTCCTGCGCCGCCAACGCGACGGGCGGCGGCAACGCCGGCGCCGGCGCCAACGAGGGCAGCCAGACCTGGGGCTGCGGTGGCAACGTCACCGCGACGTTCAAGGTCGGCAACCAGCCGGTCGGCTCCAACCAGACCTCGGGCAACGCCACCAAGGGGGTGGCCCTCGTGATCCCGCTGTCCAACTCCGATGCCGACGGCAACACCATGACGTGCGCCGTCGTGAGCAGCCCGACCAAGGGCGGCGTCACCCTCAACGGCACCGGCAACTGCACGGCCAACTACACGGCCAGCGCCAACACGAGCGGCAACGATTCCTTCACCTACAACATCACCGACTCCGACGGCCTCGTCAGCCCGTCGACCTATACGGTCACGGTCCCGATCGTGAACCGGGCGCCCACGGGTGCGGCGCAGTCAGGCCTCACATTCAACAAGGGGGCCGCCAGTCCGCCGATCACCTTGGCGGCCACCGACCTCGACAACGACACGGTGACCTGTGCCGTGACGACGCCCACCACCGGCACGATCTCCGGCAGCGTGCCCGGTACCTCCTGCTCGCGGACCATCACCCCGGCCGCGAACACCGTCGGGGCCGGTTCGTTCACCTACACGGTCATCGACAGCATCGGCGCCACCAGCGCCAGCTACACGGTGAGCTTCACCGTCGCCAACCGGACGCCGGTGAGCGCGAACCAGACCCTGACGGTCGATGCCGGTTCGCCGATCGCGGCGACGCTGGGCGCGACCGACATCGACGGCGACACGCTCACCTGTTCCCCCAGCACGCCGTCCAAGGGCGCGCTGACGGGGACGAACTGCAACAAGACCTACACCTCGAACGCCGGTACGGCGAACGCCGGGGTGGGCGGCGCCGACTCGTTCACCTACACGGTGAGCGACCAGAACGGTGCCACCAGCCCCACGAGCACGGTGAGCATCACGGTCAACAACCCTGACCTGTCGCTCGTCAAGTCCCACACCGGCCGCTTCCAGCCCGGTACGGGCACGGGCACCTACACGCTTGCCATCGCCAACACGAGCAGCTCGGTCGTCAACGGCACCACCACCTTGGTGGACACGTTGCCTGCCGGCATGGCGTACCGGTCGTACGCGGCCGGGACGAGCGGGTTCACGTGCACCGCCACCGCGGGGGTCTCCACCACGGTCAACTGCTCCCGGGCCTCGCAGATCCCGAAGCCGTTCTCGGGCTCGCTGACCATCACGGTCGACGTGACGGAGAACGCCGGCTCGCCGGTGACCAACAGTGCGGTGATCTCGAGCGTCTACGAGCTGGCATCCACGGCCGCCAACAACACGGCCACCGACTCCACCCTCGTGAACCACCGCCCGACGGCGACGGGCCAATCGGTGGCGACGGACATCAACGTCCCGACGCCCATCACCCTCATCGCTTCCGATCCCGACAGTGATCCGCTCACCTTCTCGATCCTCAGCGGTCCGGCCAACGGCAGCCTCTCCGGGTCGGGTGCCTCCCGGCAGTACAGCCCGGACACCGACTTCCAGGGCGTGGACCAGTTCACCTACAAGGTGACCGACAACGACGGGCTGCAGTCGTCCGTCGTCACGGTCAAGGTGTACGTCGGCGTGTCGCAGTTCACCGGCACGGTCACCTCCGACGTCGGGGGCGGGGTGCTCTCGGGCGTCGAGGTCCGCCTCGTCGACAACTCGAACCCCGCCGATCCGGACCCGGTCACCGTCGCCACCGCCGTCACCAACGGGAGCGGCAACTACGACTTCGCGTCGCAGTTCCCGAGCCTGGGTGCGGTGCCGTTCGGTGACTACGTCGTCCGGTTCGTCGACCCGGCCAACAACTACCTGCCGGAGTGGAACGTGGAAGCGGCCTCCCGCGCCACGGCCACCAACGTCAACGTGTCCAGCGCCTCGCCCTTGGTCTCGATCAGCGCGGCGCTCACGCCCGCCGGGCGCATCCAGGGCACGATCCGCTCGAGCGCCGGGGCCAACCCGACCGTCGGCGACCTCCAGGTCCGCCTGATCAAGATCGGGACCCCCGGTTCCCGGTCCGTCACCACCGGGCCCGACGGCCAGTACAAGTTCGAGCTCATCGTCGCCGGCGACTACCAGCTGTGGTTCCGGGACGTCTCGGGCGATCAGTGGGTGTCGGAGTGGTACGACGACCAGCCCGACCAGGACTCGTCCGCCACGGTCTCGATGACCGTCGGACAGCAGCGCCTGATCGACGAGCAGGTGGATCCCGTCGTCGTCCCGCCGCCCCCCACCCGGGGCACCATCGCCGGCACCGTCCGGGCCTCCACGGTCGGGAACGCTCCCATCTCCGGGATCCAGGTGCGGCTCTACGTCGAGCCCTACACCACGTCCGCGGCCGCCACCACCGACGTCAACGGCCAGTACACCTTCCCCAACAAGCTGGCCGGAAACTACAAGATCTGGTTCCGCGTCGTCACCGGCAAGGCATTCGTCTCGGAGTACTACGACGACGCCGAGAGCCTGGCGTCGGCCGACGTGATCGCTCTGGGAGCGAACACCTACATCGCTGACGCCCAGCTTTCGCCTCCGGCGACGGCGCCGGCCCGCACCTCGGTGATCAGCGGCACCATCACCCAGCTGGACGGGGTCACCCCGATCGCAGCGGTCCAGGTCCGCTTGTACGTCAACGGTGTCCTCGCCGGATCCACCGCCACCACCACCGATGGCGATGGCTTCTACACGTTCACCGGGAAGGCAGCGGGCCTGTACCAGCTGTACTTCCGTGACATGAGCGGCAGCTACTTCAGTGAGTGGTACAACAACCAGCCGAACCAAGGCGCTGCCGATCCCGTCACAGCATCGGACAACACCACGACCACGGTGGACGCCCGGCTCAGTTCCAGATAGGGCGGCGGCGCTCCGCCCCGCTGCACCCGCGTCCCGACGCCGCCACGGCCTCCGTGGCGGCGTCGGCGCGCCCGGCCACGTTCCGCGCCTCGTACCTCACCGGACAAAAAACCCGCCCTTGATCTGTCATATTGCGTGACAGGACAAGCCTTACAACGTACAGTTGACGTCGCGGCTGTGCCAGGACGTGCCCTGGTGCGGCTGCGGTAGGACGGTGGCGGTCACTCCAGGACGTGCCCTGGTGTGACCGCCACCTCCACCACCCTCCGGACCACTCGCGCCCGGCCTAGCCGGTGGTGTAGCCGTCGTACCGGACCGGCGGGAGGTAGCCGTCCTTCACCAAGGCGCGGGCCCGCGGCTCGTAGGCTCGGGGATCGGCGGACGGGGTGAGCGTCGCCAGGCCATCGACGTAGCGGTTGAACATGCAGAACGCCGCGGCGATCAACACGGTGTCGTGGATCTCGACATCGGTGGCCCCGTCTGCCTTGGCTTGGTCGATCGCGGCCTCGGTCACCGCAGACCCGCTCTGCTGGACCTGCCCGGCCAGCGCGAGGAGGGCTCGCATCTTGTCGCTGATGGGGGCCGACGCCGGGTCGTCCTTCACGGCCTCGACGAGATCCCAGTCCTCGTCGAGCTGGAGCGCGGCGAACGCGCTGTGCGTGGCCTCACAGAAGTCACACGCGTTGCGGCGTGAGACGTAGGACGCGATGAGCTCGCGCTCCCCGCGGCTGAGCGTGTTGTCGCCTCGTAGCAGCAGCTCGACGAGCGCCAACATGGGCTCTGCGGTCATTGGTCGATACTCGAAGAGCGACCGGATGCCCGGCAGCCCCTCGGGCAGATCGATGTGCGGCATCGGCCTTCCCCTCACCTCGTCGAACTGATCGCTTCGCGCAACGGGCTAGCACGCCGGGGCTACCCCTGCGGCTGGGCCGCCGCCTTCGAGCTTCGGCGCGCCACCGCGAGTTCGACGAGCGCGACGAGGGCCACCGCCGCGATCGCCCCCAGGACGGAGCGTGTCCCAGAGCGTCCCAGCGCGGTGAGCCGTGCCGTGGTCACGCCCACGACGAGCCCGGCCGCCACGCGTCGAGCCAGTGCGGCGCGGCCGGACTGCGCGGAGCGGGCGCTCACGAGCAGCGGCGCCAGCGCGGCGACGGCCACCCATCCCGCGGTGGGCCGACCCGCTGCCTCGACGAGCACCACGTACGCGGTGACCATCCCCAGCGACGACGGCTCGGCCCAGCGGCGGTCGGGCGGTCCCGGCCCGATCACGATCCCTGCTCCGGCGGCAACCGCGAGGGTGGCGGCCCCGATGAGGATCAGCTCGGTGTCGGGCAGGGCCACGAAGAGGACCGCCATGGCCGCGAGCAGCAGCGCCGGCGGTTCGTCGGCCCGCCCGGTCCGGTTGAGCCGGCGGGTTGCGAGCGCCGTCAGCGCGCCGAGGGAGACGGCCAGCAGCACGAGCCCGGTGGGGGCCCGGCCGACGCGTCGATGGGCGCTGAGACCGAGCACCACAGCAGCCGCCGCGCCCGCGGCGACGATGGCGAGGACCACATCGGCCGGCCGCCGTCCCGGTTCCACCCCGTCACGCTGCCTCATCTGTCTCCCAGGCTCGGGGCGACGGTACCGGTTCGGCCCGAGCAGCCGAACTCATCGGCCGCGATCGGCCGGACGTTAGGCCGTTCGGCCCGTTTTCCCGATCTCATCTCCCGGTTTCGGAGGCCGTGTCATATGCTCCCCCGGCGGGAGACGATTGCTAGGGGAGATGCGGATGCTTCGTCGTCGGGGCTCACGGCCCACGTTCATCATGCTTGCCGTGGTTGGGCTCTTCGCCGGTCCGATGGTGCTGCAACCCGCGGCCCAGGCGGTGGCCTCGCCGACGCAGGTCCTGTTCCGTGGCGACACGACGGCGAACGACGGCGAAGGCGGGACGGGCTCGGGCAGCTACCTGCGCGCCACCATCGTGATCCTCCACCCCGCGGGCGTCACCGTGAGCCAGATGCGGCGCCAGTCGGGTTCGTCGGGGGCCGGGCTTACGGCCTATGGCGCCGTCGAAGGGACCGTCCGCGTGATCGCGGCCGGGGGCGGCAACAACTACTCGATCGTCGAGGCCGCGTTCCAAGCCGGCAACTGCAACTGCTTCACCACCGACGTCCGGACCAGCACCCGCACGGCGCGGGTCGACATCAAGATGTCCGACAACACCGTCTTCGAGGGCAACACCTGGACCTACCTCTCACAGGCCGAGAGCGACGGGAACGCCAACGACCCCGGCACCGTCTACGACCTCTTCGATTCGTCGAGCAATGCCTCGATCTTCACCGGCGGCACCTTTCGCATCCACTACGTCTGCGACGACAACGACAGCCAGCCGATCTTCGGCGGCAGCAGCGACGAGTGCGACAACGCCATCGTGCGGGTCCGCAACGTCGCGTCGAACGCGAGCACCAACGTGTCGTGCCTGTCGCACACCTCGGGCGATGGGTGCGAGAACAACTCACGGTTCAACGCCGACGACAACGTGCAGCGCAACTACACGGTGCCGCATCCCGCGGCGGCCGGTCGGGGCCGGTTCGTCATCGAGGGTCGCTTCTGCCAGGAGAGCGATCGAGGGGACAACTTCAATCCCTGTGGCGGCGGAAGCGACTGGCAGTACCTCGGGTCCTACTACTTCAACCCCGGCGCGCCCACCGTGTCGTTCGGAACCACGAGCTTCACGGGTGGCGGCAACACCGTCGGGGGCGTGCTGCGGCCCTTCACCAACGCCTCGGTCGTCTACAACCTCAGCACCTCGTCGGATGCCCAGGTCGCCAGCTGGGACCTCGACAACAACGGCAGCTTCGAGACCGTCGACTACGGCGAGAGCGGCGCTGACCTCGCCGGCGCACCCGTGCTCTCGGCCGCCCAGGTCCAGCGGTCCCGCAGCACGGTCGGCCTGACCCAGGGCTCGTCGTGCGCGGTGAACGCTCAGGTGAAGGACAACGGCGGCCTGAACGCGGCCGACCCGACCGCGCTGACCGCGAGCGCGTCGTCGCTGGCGTGCACCGTCAACAACCTCCCGACGGGCGCGAACCAGAGCGTGAACGTGCACCAGGGCACGCCGTCGGGCATCACCCTCACCAACGCGGACACGGACAACGACGCACGGACCTGCACGATCGTCTCGGCGCCGACGAAGGGCACGCTCAGCACCGGCACATCGTGTTCGAGGACCTACACCGCCAACAACCAGCCGAACACGACGGACTCCTTCACCTACACGGTGAGCGACGACCACGGCGGCACCAGCGCGACCACCTACACCGTGTCGATCAACATCGTGAACCAGGCTCCGACCGCGACGGCCCAGGCCTTCAGCACCGATGCCGGCGTCGCTACCGCGATCACCCTGGCGGGGACCGATCCCGACGGCGACACGCTCACGTGCACGGCACCGGTGGTGGGCCCCGCCAAGGGCGTCCTGTCCGGCACCAACTGCGCACGGAGCTACACGTCGAGCGCGGGCACCGCCAACAACGGCGTCGGTGGTGCGGACTCGTTCACCTTCACCGTGTCGGATCCGAACAGTGCGACGAGCGCGGCGGCGACGGTCGGCATCACGATCCGCAACCCCGACCTGTCGTTGACCAAGTCCCACACCGGCCGCTTCAACCCCGGCACCGGCTCGGGCACCTACACGCTGGCGATCGCCAACACGTCGAACTCCACGGCCAACGGCACGACGACGATCGTCGACACGCTGCCGGCCGGCATGTTCTTCCGTTCCTACAGCGCAGGCACGAGCGGTTTCACCTGCACCGGCACGCCCGGCGTGTCCACCACGGTCACCTGCACCAGGTCGGCCCAGATCCCCAAGCCCTTCAGTGGATCGCTGACGATCACCGTCGATGTCGACGAGACGGCCGGCTCTCCCCAGAACAACTCGGCGGTGATCTCGAGCCTCTACGAGCTCTCCGGGACCGCGGCGGACAACACCGCCGTCGACGCCACCTTGGTCAACCACCGACCGGTGGCCCAATCCGGCTCTGCCGGCACGGACTCCAACGTCCCGGTGCCGGTCACGCTCGGCGCCACGGACCCCGACGGTGATCCGCTCACGGTGTCGATCCTGTCGGGTCCCTCCAACGGTGTCCTCTCGGGCTCCGGGCTCAATCGCCAGTACTTCCCCGACACGGACTTCCAGGGCGTCGACACGTTCACCTTCCGCGTCACCGACGACAACTCGTTGCAGTCCAACATCGCCACCGTGAAGGTCTACGTCGGCGTGGCCGGCCTCTCGGGCCTCGTGTCGAGTGACGCGGGCGGGGCCGCTTTGGCGGGGATCGAGGTGCGGTTGATCGACAACTCCGATCCCAACGCCGTGGACCCGGCCCTGCTCGCCACCGCGGTCACGAACGGGAGCGGCAGCTACGACCTCGCCGCGCAGTTCCCCTCCGGAGGTGTTCCCTACGGCGACTACGTCCTCCGGTTCGTCGACCCGGCGAACAACTACATCTCCGAGTACTACGAGAACGCCGCCACCCGGCTCACCGCCACCAACGTCAACGCCAGCAGCGAGACCCCGGTCGTCTCGGTCGACGCAGCCCTCGTGCCGGGTGGGCGCATCCAGGGCACGGTGCGATCGAGTGCCGGGGCCCACCAGACGGTCCAGGGCCTGCAGGTCCGGCTGGTCAAGATCGGCTCGCCCGGCTCGAAGGCCTTCACCACCGCCGCCAACGGCCAGTACAAGTTCGAGCTCCTCACCGCAGGCGACTACCAGCTCTGGTTCCGTGACGTCAGCTCGGGCCAGTGGGTGTCGGAGTGGTACGACGACCAGCCCACCCAGGCGCAGTCGGCTTCGATCAACATGACCGTCGGCCAGCAGCGGCTCGTCGACGAGCAGGTCGATCCGATCGTGGCGCCCCCGCCGCCGACCATCGGCACCATCACCGGCACGGTGCGGGCGTCGACGGTGGGCAACGCGCCGCTGGCCGGCATCCAGGTCCGGCTGTACATGGAGCCGTACACGACCTCGGCGGCCACCACCACCGACGGCAACGGCCAGTACACGTTCCCGAACAAGTTGGCCGGCAACTACAAGATCTGGTTCCGGGTCATGTCTGGCGGCGCCTTCGTGTCGGAGTACTACGACGATCAGCCGAACCTCGGATCCGCCGACGTGATCGCCCTGGGTGCCAACACGTTCATCGCCGACGCCCTGCTGTCGCCCCCACCCGCCCCGCCCGCGCCGAACGCAGTGATCGCCGGCACCATCACCCAGCTCGACGGGGAGACGCCGATCGCCGGGATCCAGGTCCGGCTCTACCACGACGGCCTCACGATCGGCTCGACTGCCACGTACACCGACGGCGACGGGCACTACACCTTCGCCGGCAAGGTGCCGGGGGACTACCAGCTCTTCTTCCGGGACATGAGCGGGCTGTTCTTCAGCGAGTGGTACAGCAACAAGCCCAACCAGGCCGGTGCCGACGCGATCAGCGTGGCGGGCAACGCCACCACGACGGTCAACGCCAGCCTCACCTCCAGGTAGCAGTGGGAGGTCGCGGGCGGGGCACGGGCGATGCGCCTCGCCGAGACCTCCTCGACCCACCGCTCTGCCTCACGAGCGAGGTGGCGTCCACCCCGGGGGAACGATGTCCGAGGTGATCAGGTAGTGGTGGCCGTCCCAGGCGATCTCGAAGGTCTTCGACAGCGGTGACGTGCCGTGGTCGACCACCCGCACGAAGGTCGTCCCCACATAGGTGATCCGTCGCTGCGTGCCGGTCAGGGTGGCCAGGATCGCCGGGTTGCCCTGGCTCGGACGGCGAGCGAGCGACACCACCATCGTGTCGATGTCGTACGTGCGGACCGTGGTGGATCCCGAGCGCGTGGACCGACCGATGTCGCGGCGCAACACCGCCAGCCACCGACCGAACGAGGCGGCCGCCGCCAGGTCGGTGTCGTGCTGGCGGAGGGCTTCGTCCTGGAGACGGAGGTCGACCACGAGGTCGCGGGCCATCCCCCGGGCGACCTTGGTGTCGATGGTCGAGGCGACCTCGTCGGACGCGATGAAGCGGACACTCGGGATGGCCGGGTCGTCCGCGGCGATGGAGGGCCGAGCAACCGAGCCGACCCGCGAACGGAGGGGGTCGTCGGTCGAGTCGAGGAGGCTCGCGAGCACGAGCGCGCCGACCACGAGGATCGCGATGCCCACCGGGCGGCCTGGCCGCGCGAAGCGCGATCGCCACCACACGACGATCGAGTCGTCCTCGTCGCCCGGTTGCGGAAGCCGCCGGCTCAGCCACGGTGAGAAGGCGCACACCACCACGAGCGCGCCGAGCACCCCCACCTTGGCGGCGTACTCGGTTCGCTGCGGAGCGACGAAGAGCGCGGCGAGGACCCCGATCGCGCCGGCGTACACGGCCCGTGCCACCTGTCCCCGGGGCGCCGTCCGCGGGTCGGTGATCATGAAGAAGAGGAAGACGAAGACCTCGGGCGAGGTCACCAGTGCGATCCAGAACGAGGTGCCGGTGATCGGCCCGACGTGCCACCGGGCCTCCATGGCATGTCCGGATGCGGCGACGACGGCGAGCGACGCCGCGAACGTCCACCAGAACACCATGGCGCTGTCGAGGAAGCCGAGGCGGCGGGCCAGGGTCACGCCGCCGACCCCGATCACGGCGTACGCCAGGAACACGCCGGGGGAGAGGGGTCCCCACCAGAAGTCGAGCGGTGCCACACGCTTCGATCCGAGGGTGAGGAAGCAGAGCACCAGCCCGAAGTTCGACGGGTTGAAGACGTGGGTGCCGCGCCAACGGATGAGGTACTTCGAGAGGAGCGACACGGCGACGGTGCCCGAGAAGATCCAGGCTCCCTTGGTGCTCCACCAATCGCCGTGCTGCGTGCCGGGGACCCGAAGGATCAAGGCGCATCCGTTGGCCGTGAGCAGCGCGCTCCCGGGCCAGGCGATGACCTTGCGGCGGGCCATCGTGACCCCCACCTCGATCACGACCGCCGTCGCCAGGGCGATGAGGATCTGGGCGATCGAGATCTCGAAGCCCAGCACCACCTGGCCGAGCACCTGGATGCTCACGATCACGGCCGCGACACGCAAGCGCGGATCAGCCAGCGATGGCCCGATCACGGGATAGGCGGTCCGGCCCAGGCGGACCGTCCGCACCTCCCGCGCTGTCGCGATCGTCATGGCATCCCCCGGCACCGCAGCGCGTGGCCGCAGCCTACTTCTGCCCTGTTCTCGGCCGGGCGGGCCGAGACCTGGACGGTACGGTTCGTTGGATGATGTGGGGGGATTCGAGGGGCGTCCGAATCGTGGTCGTCATCTGCGCCTGCGTCGTGGTCGCCGGGTGTGGCGGCGGGAGCACCGGTGGCGACGGCCGGTCGACGTCCACCCGTGCCGGCGCGCGCGAGGCGCGGTCGCCGGTGACCTTCACCGACGTGGCGACCAGCTCCGGACTCACGCTTCGCCAGCAGCCGAAGGTGGCAGAGCCGCCCCACTGCCTCTTCAGCGGCACTCCATCCGACGTTCCCGAGGCGGGATCGAAGTACAACCCGGGGGCCGCCGCGCTGGTGGCGTGCGAGGAGGAACGGATGAGCGGGGGCGCGGCCGTCGGCGACTTCGACGCCGATGGCGACCCCGACCTCTACCTCACCCGGGTGGGCGCGCCCGGAACGCTGTACCGCAACGACGGGAAGGGGACCTTCACCGACGTGAGCGCCGAGTACGGCCTCGACGACCTCCCGATCAACGGGAACGGAGCCGGTTGGGCCGACCTCACCAACGACGGGTACCCCGACCTCTACGTGACGACCCTGGCCTCGTCGCGCTTCTACCTCTTCATGAACGACGGGTCGGGCCGGTTCGAGGAGCAGGCCGTGCCCCGCGGCGTCGGCCTGGCCGACGATGTGGTGCACACGGGCTTCAGCGTCAACTTCGGCGACTATGACCGCGACGGGTACGTGGACATCTCCACCACCGAGTGGCGTGCCCCGCCGCGCATCACGGCGAAGCCCCCCGAGCACGCTCGCCTGTTCCACAACCTCGGCGCGGCGCGCCCGGGCTACTTCGAGGACGTGACCGAGCGGGCCGGCGTGACGCTCGACGGCGTCCCCACGTCGCTCCCCGAGATCGACCCGACCAAGGGGACGGTGTCGAACCACTCGTTCGCGTCGACGTTCGTCGACCTCGACGGTGACGGTTGGCAAGACCTCGTCGTTGCCGGCGACTACCGCACCTCGCGGATCTTCTGGAACACCGGAAAGGGAACGTTCACCGACGGCACCGCCGCATCTCCGTTCGCCGGCGCCGAGAACGCCATGGGGTCGACGTTCGGTGACTACGACGGGGACGGCGACCTGGACTGGTTCGTCACCGGGATCCAGAACCCGCCTGACGCCTGCAAGGACGCATGCGTCGGTACGTACACCGGCAACCGCCTGTACCGCAACGACGGGCATCGGCACTTCACCGACGTCACCGAGCGGGCCGGGGTCGTGGACGGTGCTTGGGGTTGGGGGGCCGGCTTCGTCGACGTGGATCTCGATGGCGACCTCGATCTCGTGATGACCAACGGCCAGGACTACGGCGACCGGCTGGACCTCGCGTCCCAGGCATTCGTGAAGACGCCGAAGCGACTGTGGATCAACGACGGGAAGGGCCGGTTCGCACTCGCCACCGCAACCTCAGGGCTCGACACCACCCGCGAGGGAAAGGGCCTGGCCCTCCTCGACGCCGACGGCGACGGCGACGTGGACATCGTGATGGCCAACACCAACGACCGGCCGAACCTCTACCGCAACGGAGGGACCGACGCCCACCGTCTCGGCGTCCACGTCGTCGGCACCTCGACCAACCGCGATGCGCTCGGCGCGATCGTCCGGGTCTATCCGACCGGGGGTGGGCCACCGCAGGTGCGCGAAGTTGGCGTGGCGACCCACTTCCTCGGCCAGAGCGAGCTCACGACACGGTTCGGACTCGGACGCTCGTCCACCGTGGACCGCATCGAGGTCGAGTTCCCACGGTCGGGCCGCACCGTGACGGTCGTGGCGCCCAAGGTCGACGAGGTCATGCAGGTCGTCGAGCCAGGATGAGCCGTCAGAGACAGGAACGGTTCCGGACAGGTCCTCCGGGGAGCATGATTGCGAAAACCGAGCCAACCATCTAGATTTCGGGCTCGGGCCTGGGGGGAACGAGCATGACGAGATTCGAGTTCGGGGCGATGGGCGCCGCGGAGCAGGCGACGCGGCAGCTGCCCGTCCCGGCCCACGCGCCGTCCCCAGCGCCGTCCCCAGAACCGGCCCCGTCCCCGGAGCTCGCATGATCCGCGTCCACCCGACCGCCCCGGAGCTGGCCGGAGGAGATGGCGAAGACGGGTTCACGCTCATCGAGACATTGGTCGCCATCGTCCTCATGGGCCTGGTCTTCGCCGCCATCATGAGCTCCATCCTCACCGCCACCAAGGTCACCCACGACAACCGGGACCGTGCCCTGGCCGACCGCTATGGGCGGATCCTGGCGGAGCAACTGAAGGGCGTCGACATCCCGTACGCGTACACACCCTGCGCCCACATCAGTGACTACCCCGGGCTCGATCCAACGCAGTACTCCAAGTGGCGGGTCACGGTCGAGAGCGTGGAGTACTGGGTGAGGAGCTCGGGCAGCACCGCGACGGACACGTACGGCTCCACCTGCAACGCGACCACCCCCGACACCGGGATCCAGCGCATCACCATCCTGGCCCGACCGCCGGTTCGTGCCTACCGGTCCGATGTCACGTCCCAACGGGTCGTGGTCATCAAACGTGATACCCGCTCCGACTGCCACGTGGCAGTCCAACCCCAGGGCCTGTCGTGCTAGCTGCTGCGATCCACCGTTCGAAGACCGATCCGACGCAACGCGGGTTCACCCTCGTCGAGCTCATGGTGGCCATGGTCGTGACCGCCATCATCATGGGGGCGATCGCCAGTGCGTTCATCACCGGCCTGAAGACCACCAGCAACCTCGGCGCCAGCAACACCGGCACGTCGGACATCAACCTGCTCTCGACCTACTTCCCCGCCGACGTCATGTCGATGGCCGGCCCCACGTACGACCCCGCCAGCCCGCCGCCCCGGACCGCCATCAGCCCCGACGGCTACCTCGAGGGCCTGGCGACGGCTCCACAGACCATCTGCGGTGCGGACCCGCTCGACGAGCCCGACGGTCGAGGCATCTACAGCTTCAACTCGCAATGGAACGCGCTGACCGCCAAGTTCGAACGCACCGTCACCTACAGCGCCGAGGGGACTGGTGCCGACGCCAAGCTCGTCCGGCGGCAGTGCACCCCCGGCGCGAGCCCCGTGATGCTGCGCACCGTGGTGGCGGAGCACTTCGGCTCGCGCAGGACCAATGACCGGGCCAACGCGCTCGTGGGGATCACGTGCCTCGCGAAGACGTGCACGCTCGAGGTCAACGGCCAGGACTCCATCGGCCGGGGCACCTATGACTACAAGCTGACGGCCCGGAGGCGGGTGCCGGGGATCGCCGCGGTGACACACCTCGTTCCCTGCGCCCCCACCGCCCCGTCGGCCACGCCCGGGTTCCAGGAGAACTTCGTGCAGTGGCAGAAGCCGGTGTGTGACGGCGGCGACCCGATCACGCTGTACGAGGTCCGCGACACCCCGCCCGGGACCAGCAACCTCTTCGGGCCGACGGTGTTCGCCCACACCTACACCGGGCTCAACAACGGCAGCAGCTACACCTACGAGGTCCGGGCCCAGAACGCGAACGGCTGGAGTGCCTGGTCCGCGAGGTCGATCCCGGGGGTGCCCGCCTTCAGCACGCCGGGCCCACCGACCGTCACCGGATCGGTGCCGGGCAACAAGAAGTTGACGATCAGCTGGGTCGCTCCCGCCAGCGACGGCGGACGGCCGATCACCGGCTACGTCATCCGGGCGACCAACGAGAGCGGCGACGTCGTCTCGGCCCCGGTCAGCGGACCCGTCGGCACCGGGGTGGTCGTCGGCCTGCAGAACGGCAACCCGGACCCCACGTCGCTGGTCGGCGCCTACTCGATCACCGTTGCGGCGGTGAACTCGGTCGGCGAGGGTCGAGAATCCGAGCCGTTCGGGCCGAACCAGTCGACCAAACCGCTGAGCGGGAAGCCTGACCCGCCCAAATCCGTGGTGGCAACGGCCCAACAGGACGTGAAGGGCCATGTCACCGTCACTTGGACCGAGCCCCTCGACGACGGCGGTAGCACGCTCACCGGCTACGAGGTCTCGAGCAGCCTGGGCGGCACTCCGATCACCATCGTCGGCAACTTCTTCACCACCGAGGTGAACAACCTGCCGATGGGTACGCCCATCACCTTCTTCGTGCGCGGCTGCAACGTCGCCGGTTGCGGCAGCCCGTCGGTCGGCTCCAACACCGTCACGCTCACGTGGGGACCCGAGAAGATCACCCCCGCGCCGATCCTGCGCGGCACCGGCATCGCGGGCCAGGGCCAATTGAGCTGGACCGCCCCCAGCGCCAACGGCAGCCCCATCACGGGGTACCGGATCGTGCTCGACTGCGTCACCGCCTGTGGTTCCGGTGCAGCCAACCGCAACGGTGAGGTCACCCTCACCCACTCCACCGGCACCACCTACACGCTGATCAGCCAGCCCGCCGGCAGCGTGCGCTACACCGTCGCGGCCCTCAACGCCCGCAACCCCCTCGGCCCCTACACCCCGTCGGACCCCTCCAACACTGACACCCTGGGTGCCGCCCCGAACCCGGCCACCAACCTCGTGGCCACCGCGACCGGGATCCAGGGGCAGGCCTCGTTGAGCTTCACCCCGCCGACCAACACCGGTGGCCGGCCGGTCGTGAACTACGTGGTCAACGTGTACCAGGCCCTCGACAATCTCCCTACCTCCTTCCCCAACACCATGACGCCGATGGGGGCGCCGTTCCCCGTCACCAGCCCGGACGCATCCTCGCCGATCCTCATCAACAACCTCCCCGTCGGGTACTTCTACAAGTTCAAGCTGAGCACGTACAACGGCGTCGACACCAGTCAAAAGAGCGCCTTTTCCACCGCCGCGAAGATGAACACGGTTCCGAACCCGCCCACCAACGTCGTCGCGACCGACCCGCTGTTCGACTCCAGCGGTCTCGCGCACATCACCTTCACGCCCGCTGTCCAGCCGGCCGGGACGCCGGTGGTGACGGGGTTCACCGTCACCTGCCAGAGCTGTTCGCCGACCATCTCCCAGAACGTGGCGGACACGGCCGGGAGTGGGGTCAACGTCGGGAGTGCCACCGAGGGGAACAGCAAGAAGCTGCCCAGCGGCGTACCCCTCGTGTTCACCGTGCATGCCACGAACGCTCCGACGGTCGGAATCGGTGCGGAATCGGCGCCGTCCGCGCCGGTGACGATCTACGGCGCGCCGACCGCTCCGCTGAACGTGCTCGCCACCTCGACCGGGGCATCTGGCTCCGTCATGGTGAGCTGGTCGCCGCCCGCGACCGACCACGGCCTGCCGGTCACTGGTTACACGATCCAGATCTGCGCACCGTCGGACTGCACGGTCGCCTCCGGTGCCGCGAAGCACAACACGACCGAAGCCGCCGGTAGCGCATCCCCCTATCTCGTGACCGGCCTCGACAACGGCGTGACCTACACGTTCAAGGTCTCTGCAGTGAACGCCAAGAATCCGTCGGCGCGCAGCGTCGGGGCGACCGCGATCCCGGCCACCAATCCCACCTCGCCGGTCATCGGCATCGCCGAGGCGACCGGGGTGTCGGGCCAGGCGATCGTGCGGTGGACGCCGCCCACCAACAACGGCGGCAACGCCATCACGGGCTACCGCGTCACCGCTTCGACCGGAGAGGTGTTCGACGTCTCGGGAGCGGCCACGACGAGCCTCACCGTCAACGGCCTGGTCGACGGCCCCTCGATCACGTTCACCGTGCAGGCCGTGAACGCTGTCGGGCCCGGCGCGGCGTCCGCGCCGTCCAACGCTGTCATCACCGGCACGGTGCCTGGCGCGCCCACCCAGGTCCTCGCCACCGCCACGAAGGTGTCCGGACAGATCACGGTCCAGTGGAGCGCGGCACCGGCCAACGGGCCCGCGGTCACCCAGCACACCGTCACGGTCCACTGCACGTGTGCGCAGGACGGGACCACCGCCACGGCGGTCGGCAACGCGACGTCGCTGCTGATGTCGGGGTTGAGCGACGGCCAGACCTACACGTTCACCGTGCGTGCGACGAACCCCTTCGGTCCGGGTCCCGATTCTGATCCGTCCAACGAGGCCGCCCCGATCGGCGTCCCGGATGCACCCACGGACGTCCTCGCCGAGGTCACCTCGAGCTCCGGAACCGTCATCGTGTCGTGGACGGCGCCGCCGGACCACGGCAGTCCCGTGGCGACCTACACCGTCTTCGCCTCGACGGGTGCCGTGCTGCCGAACGTGACCGACACGGTCACCACCTTCAGCGGTCTCGACGACGGGGTCCCGGTGACCTTCACCGTGCAGGCCCTCAACGACGCCGGACCTTCGGCCCTGTCAGCCCCGTCCAACTCCGTGTCGCCTCGCGGCCTGCCCGATGCGCCCACGAGCGTGGTGGCCATCCCGACCGGCGTGGCCGGCCAGGTCTCCATCAGTTGGACCGTGCCCGATGACCACAGCTCGGCCATCACCGGCTACCACATCCTCGATTCCAACGGCGTCGAGACCATCGTCGGCCCCGGCAGCAGCACGCTGATCTCCGGGCTCGACGAGGGCACGCCGGTGAGCTTCACCGTCGCCGCCATCAACGATGCCGGCCAGGGCCCCGACGCCACGCCGACCGCGGCGGTCACCCCCGCCGGCGTGCCCGACGCACCGGCCAACGTGGTGGCCACCGTCACCGCCGCGGGCACGGTGACGCTCACGTTCGACGCACCCAACGGCCATGGCGCGGCGGTCACGGGGTACACCGTGACCATCAGCTGCGGCGGAGGAACCTGCACTCGGAACGGCCAGCAGCAGGCCATCACGAGCGGTGGCACGATCACCGGACTCGGTGAGGGCGGCACCGCCAGCTTCGCCGTCGTCGCGATCAACAGCTCCGGGTCCGGCCTCCCAGGCACGTCGAACACGGTTGGCATCCCCACCAAGCCCGGCGCGCCGACCGGTGTCACCGCCGTCCTGACGGGACTCCGGGCCCAGGTGACGGTCTCGTGGACCCCGCCCGCCTCCGACGGCGGCGCCCCGATCACCAGCTACGAGCTCGTCTCGAACAACACGAGCCAGACCTTCACCGTCCCGGCCCCGGCGAGCACCTTCACGGTGCCGCGGGCCAGCCTGATCCTGAACGGGGCAATCGCTGACAACGTGCCGGTCAGCTTCAAGCTCCGAGCCGTCAACATGGTGGGCCAGAGTCTGGACTCGAACAGCTCGGCGGTCGTCACCCTGCCCACGACCAACAGCGCTCCGGCAGCTGCGTCCATCACCATCACCGCGACAGGGACCTCGGGTCAGGTCGACGTCTCGTGGACGGCCCCGGCCACCAACGGTCGCAGCCCGATCGTGGGGTACCACGTGACGATCCTCGCCACGGGCGGTGCCAAGAACAACACCGTGGTGGACACCGTCGTGGGCTTCCCGGCCGTCACCACGCTGCGCATCAGCGGGCTGACGGTCGGCAAGACGTACACGTTCCGCGTCACCACCCGGAACGACGTGTATCCGCCGCCGCCTGCTGCAACCCGCAGTGGGATCTCCGCCGGCTACGTCATGACGTGACCGACGACGCCACCTACCGCCGCCGGCGCGTCGTGGCCGTGGCCGTGGCGGCGTTGATCGTGGTGGTGATCGGCGCCGTGCTGCTGTGGCCGAATGGCGACAGCGCCGACGATGCCATCCCCGCCAGCACCACTGCTGCGCCGCTTCCTCCGGAGACGGCGCAAGCGGTGATCGACCGCTTCCAGTCGCAGCCCTGCACGCTGATCGCCCCCGAGGAGGTCCAGCAGGCCAGCGAGCGCCGGGCCCGGGTCGACGGCGGCGGACCGCCCCAGCTCTGCACCTATGACCTGCTCGGCAAGCCGGCCGACGATGTCATCACGGCCCAGGTGTCGGGCCCGGTGTCGGCCACCGCGTTCAAGCAGCTGACGAGCGGCGCGGCCAAGATCCCGGGTGGGACACCGGCCTACTGGCTGGCCGGTGGGGGGACCGGCGGTCGCCTCTTGGCCCGCAGGGGGAGCGTCAGCGTGGAGATCGCCGTGCGCCTGGCCGATGCCGACGTGCTGCGACTCCAGCAGATCGGCCGGCTGCTGATGGATCACGCCCTGGCTCGGATCCCTCCGAACCGCGTCAGCGCCGACGTGAGTGCCGACGACAGCTGCTCGCTCGTGTCGACCCAGAAGATCTCGCGGGTGCTGGGTGCGGAGGCCAGCGCCCTCCCGGCCATCAGCCCTGACGCGTGTTCGTTCCGCGCGGGCTCCTCGTTCGCGTCGGTCGAGCGGATCACCGGAACGTTGCCCGACCTCCATGCCATCGCCCGGTCGACCACGGGCACCGACGGCAAGGTCGCCAAGTGGACCCGGACCGACGTCGCCTTGGGTGACGAGGCCGTGTACCTCGCGGATCCAGATCCGCAGAAGGGGAACGGCGAGCTCTACGTCCGCAAGGGCAAGGCCGTGTTCCATGTCGTGGTCACCGGTGCGAAGCAGCCGCAAGCCACCGCTCGCGCCGTCGTCGAGCTGGTGCTGCCATGAGGGGCGGACATCTGTGGATGAGCCAGATGACCCATTGCCAGGGGGCCCCGAGTGGGGCGACCGACCTTTTCCGGCGGATGGGCATCCGCTAGTGTCGCGGCCGAACGTTGCGGATGACCCGCAGCGGCCTGGGGGGCAAACAGGGTGAATGCGCGTCGAGTTCCTCACCCTCGCCGACGGCTGCTGTGCACCACCGAACGCGCCGAGAGCGGGAGTGCGCTGCTGATCGCGCTTGCGTTCATGGTGGTGTTCTCGGTGCTGCTCGTCGCGATCTTGAACTACGCCCAGACGAACGCAAAGACCAGCCGGACGGTCATCAAGCAACGGACGCAGAGCTATGCGGTGGACGGCACGCTCGAATCGGCGGTCAACTGGGCGAAGGACACGTCGAACGTCGGCCGGGACCCGGCACTGTTCCCCGGCGACCCGGCCTGCGTGTACAAGAAGCCGGCGTCGGGAAGCACCCCGGAGATCACCGTCTCGTGCGCCGCCGAACGCAACAGTGGCAGCGGTCGTGGCCCCGTCGGCGGCAACTACCCCGACCAGGCCATCGAGACGCTCGGCAAGCGGACGACCCTCGCGCCGATCGGTGCCAACGGCAACCTCCCCAACTGCGGTGGCGGCCCGGTCGAAGATGGCATCCGGACCCGAGCCTCGGGGCTCCCCTCGGGCTCCACGTGCGACACCTCGAAGGCGATCACCGGCCAGCCGTGGACGGTTCGCGGTGACGTGAAGTCGGCCTCGAGCATCAAGCTCGACGGCTCGCCCCTCGAGCTCTACCCCAAGCAGAACGGCACCGTGAGCAAGGCCAACGCGGTCCTCGCCTGCAACGTGCCCTCCGGCAAGATCACGACCCACTCCGCCACCAGCTCGACACTGTCCAACGGTTGTGTCGGCAACGCAGCCGGGCCGACTGATCCCAACTACGCCCATCGGCCCATCGTCACCGCGGCCGGCGTGGTGCCGGCGACGTGTGCAGGCGTCGGCGTCACGGCGATCGACCCGGGCACCTTCACGAGCGCGGTGGCCCTGAGCAACCTGTTCGCCAGCACCAGCTGCAAGGACAAGTACATCTGGTTCAAGCCCGGCGTCTACTACTTCAACTTCACCGACATCGCCGACCAGAGCGTCCGCTGCGGCAACCCCGATGCGAGCCAGTACATCCTGCGGCCCGAATCCAACCGCCACGAGTGGTGCGTCGGGCGCGGGCCCGACGCGTCGCACCCCAACGCCAGCAGCAACAACGTGCACATCGTCGGTGGGGAGCCGTACAACTGGGTCGGCATCACGGCGCCGACGGCCAGCACGGCCTTCCCGCAGGACATCACCGGCGACAACCCCTACGGCGGCAACTGCGATCCCGGCAAGCCGGGCGTGCAGTTCATCTTCGGCGGCGACAGTCGGGTCTACGTGGCCGACGGCACCTTCGAGCTGTGCGCCGGGCCCGTCGCCGGCAACCCGAACGCACCGCAGGTGGCCATCTACGGGCTGAAGCAGGCCACCTTCACCACCACGGTCACCCAGACCGGGCCCACGTGCCCCAGCACCAGCAACGGGCGCTGCACGGGCAACATCGCCGGCGGCATGGCGATCGACGGCAACCTCGTCGACCTCCAGTACGACGACAGCTGCGCCCTCTTCTGCGGCTTCGTGTACAGCAACCCGGTCACCGTCAACTTCGACGGCTACGCCGTGCCGGCGGGCAACCAGGTCCAGTCGGTGGTCATGCGGGCCGGCTACAACACCCACGACCCCGACAACCTCTGCACGCCGGGTCACTTCTGGAACGACGTCGTCGGCTTCATCAACGGGGTCGTCAACGGCCTGAGCGACCTCTTGTGCACCCGTCCGCAGTTCACGATCGCCGGTGCCAACGGGCCGCAGAACTGCAACAACAACCACGACCTCCCGTCGACCGGCAACCGCCTGCAGGTCTTCGCCGTCGACATCACCAAGTGCTTCACCACCGACGGATCGGCCCTCAACCACTTCGCCGTCAACTGGTGGGCCCGGGAGTACTGCCTGTTCGGCTGCCCGAGGTTCACCGATCAACTCGACGGGATCGAGATCACCGTCACGCTCAAGTCGACCATTCCTTCCGACGAGCACCCCGCAGACGGCTGCATCATCGATGTGCCGAACTACAACGACGGCCTGGGTGAGGCCGACTGCGCCGTGCTCAAGAGCGACCAGATCCAATCCGACCCCAGCGTGTTCAAGGCGGCCGATTGGGTCGGCCGCACCTCGATCAAGGGCACGATCTACGCGCCCTCTGATGCGGTCGACTTCTCCGACAACTTCGCCAAGTACCCGCTCTTCCAGCGCGGTCTCATCGCGCGCCACCTCAAGATCGAGTCCTACGGATACATCGGTTCGCGGGTGAGCTCCGGATCGTGCGCGGTGAACGTGGCCTGTGAGCCCACCGCCCACGTGGCCGACATCGATCCCACCCCGTTCGTCTTCCCGAGAACCGTCACGTTCACCGCGTGCACCCAGGCCGCGACCGGCAACCAGGACGTGTGCAGTGAAGCCGACGGCGACAAGATCCTCGGAACGGTCAGCGTCGTGTACCACGTCACGCCGGCGAACGGCCCCACGCTGGCCGCGGCCAACAAGCCTGAAGTCCTGGCGTGGGCCACCAGTCGCTGATCGGGCGAGCCTGACCTCCTGAGCTCGGGCGCCCGCTGCGCTCTCAGTGCCCCGACCTGCGAAGACGAACAAAAGCTCGGTTCGTCGAGCGCGTTCACAGTTCGGTCATAGGTCCACGTGCATGGTGTGGGTACCAACCGCATCTATGCACGTGAAAGGACCGACATGAAGAAGAACTTCAAGCTCCTCGGGGCGTCCTCGGTGGCCATGGCGGCCCTCCTGGCCATCTCGAGCCCGGCCCTGGCGGAACCCTCCATCTCCGCCTCCATCTTCGAAGGCGGGTCGACCGCGACCACCGCCGCCCCCGGTACCGAGGTGGCGCTCACCGGCGCCGGCTGCGTCATCGCCGGCCAGCCCGCCGAGGCCAGCGTCTTCACCTACGGCCCCGGCAGCTGGACCACGGGTCAGCTCGACGGCGGCCAGCTCGCCTTCCAGGAGGCAGCCGGCGACGGGGGCTCGTGGGCTTGGAACCCGACGATCTCCACCGAAGCCCCGGCGGGTGAGCACCTCATCCGCTTCACCTGCTCCGGCGGACCGGTCGAGTCGGCCGCCGACGTGACCGATTGGGTGTCGGGAGACTACGTGATCACGGTCGTCTACCCCGAGGCCCCGTCCTCGAGCCGGACCAGCAAGTCCCGCATCGCCTCCACGTCCACGGCGAGCCAAGATCCGCACGTCAGCATCGGCATCGACCCTGACGCGCTCCCGCTCGTGGACAACATCGGACTCTCCGGTGCCCGTGCGGCCCAGCTGAAGGCGTCGGTCGATCCGCACGTCGCGGCGGTGTCGACGGTGACCCGCTACTACAAGGCGTTCCTCAACCGGCTGCCGAAGCGGGCCGAGCTCGACACCTGGGTGCCCCGCCTCGAGTCCGGCACCACCGGCACGACCCTGGCGAACGCCTTGGCTGCCGATCCGAAGTTCGCGACGATCGCCGCCAAGTACAGCAACGGCAACCTGGTCAACGCGGCCTACAAGCGGGTGCTCGGCCGGACCCCCACCGCTGAGGAGTCGGCATCGGCGATCCGTGCGCTGGTGGCCGGCAAGACCCGGACCGCCTACGTGAAGTCGGTGGCCGATTCGGCCGAGGCCGTGAGCCGCGAGGCCACCGAGGCCTACGCCATCGCTGCCCAGTGGACGATCAGCAAGAAGGCCATCGTGGCCAAGACGGTCGCCTCCGAGGCTGCGCAGCTCAGCAGCGGCATGGTCCCCCGGGTCCAGGTCGTCGAGGACATCGCCATCGCCAACAAGGTCAAGTGACCTGACCCACCTTCTGGGGCGCCCCCGCCCCGGACACAGAAACCACCACGACACGAGGCCGCAGCGCACCAGCGCTGCGGCCTCGCTCGTTCCGACCTTCCAAGGCGGGCGGGGGTGTTCACAGTTCGGTCATTGGTCCAGGCGCACATTGGGACCACAACCCGTTCGCACGATGACTGGACCAGCACGATGAACTTCAAGCTCCTCGGGGTTTCCTCGATCGCCGTGGCGGGGCTGCTCGCCATTGCCGCCCCCGCCCTCGCCGAGCCCACGGTCTCGGCATCGATCTTCCAGGGCGGCGCCACCGGCGCCACCGCGGCACCGGGCGCGGAGGTCGCCATGTCCGGCTCGAACTGCATCATCGGTGGCCAGCCCGCGGTGGCCGGAGTGTTCTCCTACGGCCCCGGCGACGTGGCCGACGGCTCGCTCGAGGGGGCCAAGATGGCGTTCCAGCAGACCACCGACGCCGACGGCGCCTGGACCTGGGATGCCAACATCAGCTCCGACGTCCTACCCGGCGACTACATCATGCGCTTCTCGTGCTCGGCGGACGAGGTGGCATCGCCGGCCGACGTCACGGGCTGGGTGTCCGGCGAGTACGTGATCACCGTCGCCTACCCCGATGCCCCGTCGGGCAACCGGACGAGCAAGGCGCTCAAGACGTCCTCGTCCACCTCGGCCCAGAGCCCGCACGTGACCATGGCCATCGATCCCGATGCCTTGCCGTACCTCGACAACGTCGGTCTGTCCGGTGCCCGTGCGGCCCAGCTGAAGGCGTCGGTCGATCCGCACGTCGCGGCGGTGTCGACGGTGACCCGCTACTACAAGGCGTTCCTCGACCGGCTGCCGAAGCGGGCCGAGCTCGACACCTGGGTGCCTCGCCTGGAGTCCGGCACGACCGGCACGACCCTGGCCAACGCCTTGGCTGCCGATCCGAAGTTCGTGAAGGTCGCCGCCAAGTACAGCAATGGCAACCTGGTGAACGCCGCCTACAAGCGGGTGCTCGGCCGGACCCCGACCGCTGAGGAGTCGGCGACGGCGATCCGTGCGCTGGTGGCCGGCAAGGCCCGGACCGCCTCCGTGAAGTCGGTGGCCGATTCGGCCGAGGCCGTGGGCCGCGAAGCCACCGAGGCCTACGCCATCGCCGCCCAGTGGAAGATCAGCAAGAAGTCGATCGTCGCCAAGACCGTCACCTCCGAGGCCGCGCAGCTCGCCACCGGCATGGTCCCCCGGGTCCAGGTCGTCGAGGACATCGCCATCGCCAACAAGGTCAAGTGACCTGACCCACCTTCTGGGGCGCCACCGCCCGGGACACAGAAACCACCACGACACGAGGCCGCAGCGCACCAGCGCTGCGGCCTCGCCCGTTCCCAGGTCCCCGATCGTTGCGGCCCGACAAGTACCATGCTCCGGTGATCGATGAGCAGGGGCTCGGGGAGGGCTCGTGAGCACCACGCACGATGTGATGGCCGACGCCGTCGTGCCGTTGCGGATCCGACTGGCGCGCCCGTACGCGGACGAGGCCGAGGTCGACGCGGTGCGGACGGTGCTGCAATCGGGGCAGCTCACCAACGGGCCGGCGGTCGCCGAGTTCGAGCGGGCCTTCGCCGAGATGCACCAGGTGGACCATGCCATCGCCATGGCGAACGGCACCGTTGCCCTGGCTGCCATGTACCTCGCCGAGGGCATCGGGCCCGGCGACGAGGTGATCGTCCCGTCGCTGACCTTCATCTCCACCGCCACCTCGGTCGTGCACGTCGGGGCCCGGCCGATCTTCGCCGAGGTCGATACCGAGACCTACAACCTCGATCCCGCCGATGTCGCCCGCCGGCTCACGCCGCGGACCAAGGCGATCGTGGCCGTCCACTACGCGGGCCAGAGCGCAGACATGGCCGAGCTGCAGGCCATCGCGGACGACGCCGGCGTGGTGCTGCTCGAAGATGCCGCCGAAGCCCACGGTGCGACCTACCAGGGACGCCCCGTCGGTGGGTGGGGGCGTTCGGCGATGTTCAGCTTCACCCCGACGAAGAACATCACGACCGGCGAAGGCGCCATGGTCACCACGCACGACGGTGACCTCGCCGCCCGCTTCCGGCTGCTGCGCAACCACGGCCAGAGCTCGCTGTACGGCCACGACTCGCTCGGGTTCAACTGGCGGCTCAGCGACATCCAGGCCGCCATCGGCCGGGTGCAGCTCGACCGCCTGGGCGGGATCCTGGCCACGAAGACGGCCAACGACGCACGGATCCGTCCTGCCCTGGCCGCGATCCCGGGGGTCACGCCCCCGGCCGTGCGCCCCGACCGGACGCACACCTACATGCTCTACACGCTGCAGCTCGAAGCAGGCCGGGACCAGGTCCTCGCCGCGCTGCGCGCCGAGGGGATCGAGGCCCGGCTCTACTTCCCGCCGGCGCACCGCCAGCAGGTCTTCCGGGCCGACCCCGTCCGCCTGCCGGTGACCGAAGATCTCGCCGACCGCCTGATCAGCATTCCGTTCCACGCCCGGCTGGCGCCCACCGAGCTCGACGAGGTCGTCGATGCTGTCGGCCGGGCCGTCGCTGCCGTCCGTTGACGTGGTGACCGAAGACTCCGGCGGCTCGAACGACTCCGGCGAGGCGACGGCCGACTCCAGCGAGGCGACGGCCGAGCTGTACGACGAGCATCCGTACCCGGCGCACGGCGTCGTCAGCGGGGTCGTGGCCCGGCTCGTCTCGGGCTGCCTCGGCGACCTGCTCGCCTCGGGCCGCCCGGTGCGGGTGCTCGACGCGGGCTGCGGCACGGGGGAGCAGACCCTCGGGCTGAAGCGGGCGTTCCCGGCCGCCGAGGTGGTCGGTGTCGACCTCAACGAGCGGTCGCTCGAGCTGGCCCGCGAGTACCGCGGCCGCCACGGCATCGACGTGCAGTTCGAGCGGGCCGACCTGCTGGCCCCCGTCGAGGGACTCGGGTCGTTCGACCTGATCGTCAGCATCGGCGTCCTGCACCACCTCGCCGAACCCGAGCTCGGCCTTCGCACGCTGCGGGCCCTGAGCGCCCCCGGTGGTCGCCTCCTCGCCATGCTCTACGGGCGCTACGGCAAGCAGCCCCTGTTCGACGCTCGCGATGCCTTGGCCTCGATCGATCCCGCCGCCGGGCGCGACGAACGGCTCCGGATGGTGGCCGACCTGCGCTCGGGCTCGAACGCCGGCATCGCCCACTACGCATCGGAGCTGGTCTCGCGCCGCCGCTTCGGCCCCGACATCGCACCGGTCGAGGCCCTGCGCCGCGTGGCCGCCGGGCGCAACGCCGCGTACCAGGCCGACGCCTACACGCACCCGCAGGAGCAGGCGTTCACCGTGGGCGAAGCGGGGGGCCTCCTGGGTTCGGCCGGCTGGCGACTCGATGGCTGGCCGGCTCGCTCGGGGCTCCCCGACGCCGCCACCGACGTGTTCCGGGAACCGACCGCCACCTCCGTGGAGGCACTGCCGTTGGTCGATCGGGCCGGGGTGTACGAGCGCCTCGTGCGACCGTCGAACCTCTACCTGCTTTCCACCGCCGTCGACGACTCGCCGTGAGCCCGCGCACCCGCCTGAAGGAGGGCCTGGGTCGACTCGCCTCGAACAAGCCCGCCGCAGGCCTCACGGTCCTCGTGTACCACCGCGTCGGTGGCGGGACGCCCGACGAGCGAGACATCTCGACCGACGCGTTCACCGCACAGCTCGACCAGCTCGCCGAACGGCACCGGGTGGTCTCGCTCGACGACGCGCTCGACGCCCTTGCCGCCGGCGACGACGCTCCCCGGGTGGCGATCACGTTCGACGACGGCTTCGCCGACGTCGCCGATCCGGCGCTGCCGCTCCTCGTCGAGCGGCACCTGCCGTTCACCGTCTACGTGGCCACCGCCTACGTCGGCGGCGACATGCACTGGGAGGGCTCGACGGCGAAGGCATCGGGCCGTGGGCTCGACTGGTCCGCCCTGCGGTCGCTGGTGGCCTCGGGGCTCTGCACCGTGGGGAACCACACCCACACCCACGCCCGCCCCGAGGTGCTCACCGAGGAGGAGCTCGATCGCTGCACGGCCGAGCTCCAGGAGCACCTGGGCATCACGCCGCAGCACTTCGCCTACACGTGGGGGATCGCGGTGCCGGCCATGGAGCCCGCCCTGCGGTCGCGGTTCCGATCGGCGGCCACCGGCGAGGTCGGCCGCAACCATCCGAGCGACGATCCGCTGCGCCTGCGGCGGGTCCCCGTCCGTGGGACCGACCCTCTGGGGTTCTTCGCCGCCAAGCTCACCGGTCGCCTGCTCCCCGAACGCACCTACGGCGCGCTGGTGGCGTCGGCCAAGCGGGCAGGTGCCCGTGGGTGACCGCCACCGTGACCGGCCCCGCCTCGCCCACCTGACCACGGTCGACATCAGCCTCGCCATCCTCTTGCGCACCGAGCTGGCCTACGCGGTCGAGGCCGGCTGGGAGGTGCTCGCCATCTCGGCCCCGGGTCCCTACGTCGCCGAGGTGGAGGCGCTCGGGGTCACGCACGTCGCAGTGCCCGAGCTCACGCGTTCATGGGACCTGCGCAGCGATGCCCGGGCGGCCCGGTCACTCCTGCGCGTCCTGCGCGACCTCGACCTCGACGTGCTGCACACCCACAACCCCAAGCCGGGGGTGATGGGACGCGTGCTCGGCCGGTTGGCCCGAGTCCCGGTGGTGGTCAACACGTGCCACGGCCTCTGGGTCCGACCCGAGGACGGGCTCGCCCGCAAGGCCGCGGTCTACGGCACGGAGGTCCTCGCCTCGTGGTGGTCCGACGCCGAGCTGTACCAGAACGATCAGGACCGCGGGACCTTGTCGCCGTGGGTCCCGGCCCGCCGGGCGTGGACCGTGGGCAACGGGGTCGACCTCGACCGGTTCCGCCACGATCCAGCCGGCCGCGCCGCCGTGCGCGCCGAGTTGGGCGTCGCCGACGACGAGGTGCTCGTCGGCGGTGTCGGCCGCATGGTGGCCGAGAAGGGGATCGCGGAGTACGTCGAGGCAGCGCGGCGACTCGGCACCCGCGCCACGTTCACATGGGTCGGTCCGACCGACGAGGCCAAGGACGACGCGCTGGACGCGGAACTGGTCGGCGTCCGGTCGCTCGGCATGCGGTCGGACATGGTGGCGATCTACTCGGCGCTCGACGTCTTCGTCCTGCCCAGCTACCGGGAGGGCTTCTCGCGCTCAGGGATGGAAGCGGCCGCGTGCGGGTCGGCCATGGTGCTCTCCGACATCCGCGGGTGCCGGGAGATCGGTACCGACGGTGAGCACCTGCTGCTCGCTCCGCCCCGGGACCCGGACGCCCTCACGGCGGCGATCGGGCGACTGGTGGACGACGCCGGCTTGCGCGCCCGCCTCGGCGCGGCCGCGTCCGAGCGGGCCCACCGCAGCTTCGACCAGCGCGCGATCGCCCAGTTCTCCCTCGACACCTATCGCCGGGTGGCCGTGCGCAAGGGCATCGTCCCGCCGACGGCGGTGCCGACATCGGCCGATGCCGATGCCGATGCCGATGCCGATGCCGATGCCGATGCCGATGCCGCGGCCGCGGCCGGGAGCGCGGGTGCCGATGCCGCGGCCGCGGCCGGGAGCGCGGGTGCCGATGGCTGAGCGCCGGATCCTCTGGCTCGTGAAGGGCCTCGGCCTCGGGGGCACCGAGCGCCTGCTGTCGGTCGCCGCCCCGCTGGTCGCCGACGCCGACACGATCGTCGAGGTGGCCTACGTGCTGCCGTGGAAGGACGCGCTCGTGGGGGCATTGCGCGACTCCGGCGTCGAGGTCCACTGCCTCGGCGCGGGGCGAGGCGGCGTCCGGGCCTGGCCGCTGCGCCTGGCCCGCCTCCTCTCGACCCAGCGCTACGACGTGGTCCACACCCACAGCCCGGTGCCCGCGGTCGTGGCCCGCCTGGCACCCGGCGCGCGCCGGGCCCGCTTCCTACACACCGAGCACAGCGCCTGGCCCCGGTACCGCTTCCCGACGCGGGCCGCCAACGCCGCCACCCTCGGCCGCAACCAGGTGGTGTGGGCCGTGTCGGAGGCCGTCGCCGCCTCGATCCGTCGGCCGCGTTGGGCCCGGTGGGTCCGGATGCCGCCGGTCGAGGTGCTCTACCACGGCATCGACGAACGCCAGGTGCGCCGCGGCCCCGAGGCACGGGCCGCCGCCCGGGAGATCCTGGCGATCGCCCCGGGCCGTCGCATCGTCGGCTCGGTCGGCAACCTCGCCCCCAAGAAGGACCAGGCCACGCTGCTCGCCGCGTTCGAGGTGGTCGCCGCCGACCGCCCCGACCTCGACCTCGTGCTCGTCGGGGGCGGCCCCCTCGAAGGTCAGCTCCGGGCCCAGGCCGTCACCCTGGCGGCTGCGGACCGGATCCACTTCCTCGGCCAGCGCGCCGACGTCGCTCAACTGATGCCGGGCTTCGACGTGTTCGCCCTCAGCTCGCGCTACGAGGGGCTCGGGCTGGTGCTGATCGAGGCCATGGCCGCGGGCATCCCCGTCGTCGCCACCGCCGTCGACGGGATCCCGGAGGTCGTGCGAGACGGCGACGACGGTCTCCTGGTCGGGCCGGGCGACCCCGGAGCGCTGGCCGATGGCATCGCCCGCCTGCTCGACGACGCGCCGCTCGCCGCGCGACTCGCCGAAGCCGGTACGGCCGCCGCCGGACGATTCTCGATCGGCACCGCGGTGAAGCGGATGGTGCAGGCCTACGCGGCCGAGCCCGCCCCTACGACGAGGAGCGCTTCCCATGGCTGACCGGCTCGAGTACGCCATCCGCCCGTACGACGCGGCCGTCGACGAGGCACCGGTCCTCGAGCTGCTCCAGCAGTCGCTCGGTGGGGGACCGGTCGGCCAGCGCACCGTTGCCTTCTTCCGTTGGAAGCACGAGCAGAACCCGTTCGGTCGATCGTTCGCGTTCGTGGCCGACGCCGGCGGCGAGATCGTGGGCTTCCGCACGTTCATGCGCTGGCGCTGGCGGACCGCCGCCCGATCGTGGGAGGCCGTGCGCGCCGTCGACACCGCCACCCACCCCGACCATCAGGGTCAGGGCATCTTCAAGGCGCTCACCCTCGGAGCGGTGGACGGGATCCGTGGCGAGATCGACCTCATCTTCAACACGCCGAACGAGAGCAGTCGTCCCGGCTACCTGAAGATGGGGTGGACGCAGGTGGGCACCGTCCCCATCGCCATCCGCCCGATCCACCCGCTCCGCTTGGCCCGCGGCTTCCGCAAGATCCGCGAGGACCGGTCGGTCGAGGCGGTCACGTGCGACTTGCCGCGGGCGGCCGAGGCGTTCCCCGCCGATGACGAGGTGGCCGAGCTGTTGACGGCCGCGCACCAACCCGACGATCTCCTCGCGACCGACCGCAGCGCCGGGTACCTGCGCTGGCGCTACGCCGATGCCCCGGGCCTCGACTACCGGGTGGTGGCGGCGCGCGAGGCGGGACGGCTCACGGGCCTCGCCTTCGCCCGCGCCCGTCGACGGGGACCCCTGGCCGAGCTCACGCTGTCGGAGGTCATCGTGGCCGCCGGCGACACGGGGTCCGCCCGTGCCGTGCTGCGCGCGGCGATCGGCGCCAGCGGGTGCGATCACGTGGCCACGGTGGTGGGGCCCGACCCCGCCCTGGCGCCGACCTACCGGCGGTCAGGGTTCCTGACGGTCCCCGGGCAAGGGACCGTCCTCACGACGAATCCCCTGGTCAGCGTGGTGCCCGACCCCGTTTCGCTCGCGTCGTGGCGCTTCGCCCTGGGGGACCTAGAGGTCTTCTGACCTATGGGCCGCCATTTCCTTACGGGGTAAGGTGTCCGGGTTCGTGGAGGAATGGTCCACGAGCTTTTCTCTCTGGGGGAGAACACTGATGACGTCGTCAATTCGTCGCGCCGTCGGCCGCTCCGCGCTGGTCGTACTGCTCATGTTGGGAATCGTGGCCGCCGTGCAGGCGCGCAGCGTGGAACCGGCGGCTGCCGTGTCCACGCCCACCCTCGAGGTGTTCCAGCCCGAGACGTTGGCCATCAACGCCGAGACGGCGCCGATTCGCAACAGCTTCATCCGGGCCACCTTCGTGGTCGCCCACCCGTCGGACTGGAGCCTGTACCAGTGGCGCTACTCGCGCCGCACCGCGGTGGAAGACGCCGGGGCCAAGTCCTTCGTGGCCGTGGACTCAGCCCGGGTCCGCACCACGGGCATCGGCAACGGGAACAACTACACGCTGTTCGAGGCCGAGATCCCGATGTCGGACTTCAGCAACTGGGGCTTCAGCGGCACGGTGCGCTGGATCGACCTCCAGGCCCGCATCGACCTTCGGTTCCGCCAGGGCACGAGCAGCACCTTCGTCGACCTCCAGAACAACAACTGGACCTACCAGGCCCTGACCGAGACGGACTCGGGCGTCGACGAGCCCGACACGCTCTACGACATCTACGACTCCTCGCGCAACGCCACGATCGCTTCCGGCGGCCAGTTCAGGGTCCACTACGTCTGCGACGACAACGATCCGGGGACCGGGTCCGCCTCGATCTGCGACCACGCCTACATCCGCGTGCGGAGCATGAACGGCGGGGTGTTCACGGGAAGCAACTTCGCCAGCATCAACCAGATGGTCTGCGGGTCGGGCGTGGCGGCCAGCGCACCCTGCGAGGGGACGAACTCGCCGGGCGCGTTCAACGCTGACGACGGGACGGAGCGGAACTTCCTGATCACCCCCGACGCATCGTGGGGCAGGGGGAGGTGGGTCATCGAGGCGAAGATGTGCAGCCAGGCCCAACGAGGCAACATCGCCAACTGCACGACCGGCGGCGGTTGGCAGTACATCGGGTCGTACTACAACAACGACGGCCAGACGGCCCCCACGTTCGACACCCCCACCTTCACCGGCGGCGGCAACACCGTGGGCGGCGTGCTGCGCCCCAACACCGGGGCGACGGTGAACTACCCGGTCATCTCGGCCGACGGCCAGATCATCGGCTGGGACGACGGCAACGACGGCACCGTCGAGGCTTGGAACTACGCCGAAGGTTCGACGAACGGCCAGCCGCTGCTCACGACGGCGCAGAAGACCCGAAGCATCAACACGACCGCGAAGTCGGCCGGCGCGAGCTGTCGCATCCGCACCCAGGTCACCGACAACGGTGGCCTCAACGCGGCCGATCCGAGCCGGGTCACCTCCGCGGTCATCCAGGGTCCCGATTGCAGGGTCAACACGCCACCCGTCGGTGCCGCTCAAGGCCCCCTCAACGCGACGAAGGGCACCGGGCTGGCGATCTCGCTGGCCAACACCGATGCCACCGACAGCGACGCCCGCACCTGTGAGCAGGTGACCGGGCCGGCCAAGGGCGTGATCACCGGCTTCCCGTCCTGCTCGGTGACCTATACGGCGAGTGCGAACCAGTACAACTCGGACTCCTTCACCTACCGGGTGCTCGATGACCACAACGGCGTGAGCGCGACCTACACGGTGTCGCTCGCCATCGTGAACCGCTCGGCCACCGCGACCGGCCAGTCGGTCAGCGTCGACGCCGGTGACCCCACCGCCATCACGCTCGGCGGGACCGACCCCGATGGCGACAACCCGCTCACCTGCACCGCACCCAACCCGTCGCCCACCAAGGGCACGCTCACCGGGACGGCCTGTGCCCGCAGCTACACGTCGAGCGCGGGCACCGCCAACAACGGCGTCGGAGGAGCCGACTCCTTCGGCTTCACCGTCGCCGATGCCGGGCAGCTCTTCGCCGGCTCCGGCACCGTCGGCATCACGATCCGCAACCCCGACCTGTCGCTCACCAAGACCCACACCGGTCGCTTCAACCCCGGGACCGGGTCGGGCACCTACACGCTCACCGTGGCCAACACGTCGAACTCGATCGCCTCGGGCACGACGACGATCGTGGACACGCTGCCCGCCGGGATGACCTACCGGTCGTTCGCCGCGGGAACCAGTGGCTTCTCGTGCACCGGCACGCCCGGCGTGTCGACCACGATCACATGCACCCGCGCCAGCACCGTCCCCAAGCCGTTCACCGGCGCGCTCACCATCACCGTCGACGTCACCGAGGGGGCCGGTTCGCCCATCTCGAACTCAGCGGTCATCTCGAACCTCTACGAGCTCTCGAGCACCGTGGCCAACAACACCGCCACCGATGCGACGTCGATCAACCACCGGCCCGTGGCCAACCCGCAGGACATCCCCGCCGACATCGACCAGACGTTCAACTTCAACCTCACGGGCTCGGACGCCGACGCGGACGCGCTCAGCTACACCATCGATGCCGCTCCGACGCACGGCCAGCTCTCGGGTAGCGGGTCCAGCCGCCAGTACACGCCCGACGGCGGCTATCAGGGCGTCGACAGCTTCACGTTCCACGTCACCGACACGAACTCGCTGAGCTCCAGCACCGTCACCGTGCGGATCTTCGTGGGGGTGTCCGCCTTGGTGGGCACGGTGACCAGCCAGGTCACGTCGGCGCCCCTGCCGGGCATCGAGGTCCGGGTGCTCGACAACTCCGATGTCAACAACCCGGTCCTGGTCGCCACCGCGGTCACCAACGGGTCCGGGGTGTACGACCTCGCCGCACAGTTCCCGACCCAAGGCGCCGTCCCGTTCGGCACCTACGCGGTGCGCTTCGTCGACCCGGCGAACAACTTCATCTCCGAGTACTACGAGAACGCCCCGACGCGCACCACGGCGACGAACGTGGTGCTGACGTCAGCGGCGAGCTCCCGCACCGTCGACGCCGCGCTGGTGCCCGGCGGCCGGATCCAGGGCACGGTGCGCTCGACGGCACCCGGCAACGCCACCCTCGACGGCCTCCAGGTGCGGCTCTACAAGATCGGCAGCGCAGGTTCGTCCGCCACCACCACGGCCACGGGTGGCCAGTACAAGTTCGAGCTGCTCTCCGCCGGCACCTATCAGCTCTGGTTCCGTGACATCAGCCAGACCGGCTACGTGTCGGAGTGGTCCGACGAGCAGACGAGCCAGGCCAACGCCACGTCCATCACCATGACGGTCGGCCAGCAGCGGCTGATGAACGAGGACCTGGCGCCCGTCGCGCCACCGCCGCCCCCGGACTCCGGGACGATCAGCGGCACCGTGCGCTCGAGCCAGGTGGGCAACGCACCGATCGCCGGCATCCAGGTCCGGCTGTACAAGGAGCCCTACACGACCTCCACGGCCGCCACCACCGACCCCAACGGCAACTACACGTTCTCCGGGTTGGCGCCAGGTAGCTACAAGCTCTGGTACCGGGTGATGACCAGTGGCACCTTCGTCTCGGAGTACTACGACAACGCCCCCGACCTGGCCTCGGCCGCCGCCCTCACCCTGACCAACACGTCCGTGGTCGCCGACGCCCAGCTCACCCCGCCGCCCCCGGCAGCCAACACCCAGGTCGGAACCGTCACCGGCACGGTCACGCAACTCGACGGGATCACCCCGATCGCCGGCATCCAGGTCCGGCTGTACATCGACGGCCAGACCGCGGGATCGACGGCGGCCACCACTGACGGGAACGGCGTCTACACCTTCACGAGCCGGCCGGCGGGCAGCTACCAGGTCTGGTTCCGAGATGTCACGGCGTCGCTGTGGTTCAACGAATGGAACCTCGACCGGGCCAGCCAGGGCACAGCCGATCCCGTTGCCGTCACAGTGGGCGGGACCACCGTGGTCAACGCGAGCTTGGTCGCCCGGTAGCGATCAGCTTGGCGGGGTCGGCCGCGAGGGCGGCCGGCCGGGGCGGTCGCCCTCGTCGGTGGTGGGCCCGCTCCCCATGAAGTCGGCCATGGTCGCGTGGCCTTCGGCGGACACGCCTTGGCGCCGCACGACCCGAGAGAGCGTGCGGGCGATGATCACGAGGTCGCCCCGGATGGTCCAGGTGTCGACGTAGGCGACGTCGAGGGCGAAGCGCTCCTCCCACGAGAGCAGGTTGCGGCCCGACACCTGGGCCAGCCCGGTCAGGCCGGGACGGACCTCGTGGCGGCGTGCCTGGATCTCGTCGTAGCGATCGAGGTAGTCCACGAGCAATGGCCGCGGCCCGACGAGCGACAGGTCGCCCCGGAGCACGTTCCACAGCTCGGGCAGCTCGTCGAGGCTCGTCGACCGCAGGGCGCGGCCGAGCTTCGTCAGTCGTTCGGCGTCGGGCCCGGGGCCGTCTCGCATCGTGCGGAACTTGACGAGGGTGAACACCTGACCGTGCAGGCCCGGCCGGGGCTGGCGGAACAGCACCGGCTTCCCGAGGCGGACGCGGATCACCAGCGCGACGATCGCCATCGGGATCGCGCCGACGACCAAGCCAACCGACGCCCCGGCGACGTCGATCAGTCGCTTGGCGCGAGCTGGCTGGATCCGCACCGCAACACCCCTTGATCTCGTCCGTGGCCGTCGCGTCCGGGTCGCGGTCGGCGCTCCGGAAACCTACCGGAGGGCGTCGCGATCGACGGGACCCGCTCGGGGAGGGGTCAGCTGGTCGCTTCGCTCAGCAGTTGGTCGAGCCGGTGGGCGCTCACCGCCGGGCTGAACGCGATGCCGAAGGCACGGTCGAAGCCCATGGCCTGCAGGACCTGGACGTCCTCGGTCGTCTCGGCCGCCTTGGCGACCCCGATGATCTCGAGCCCGTGGGCGAGGGCGAGCGCCGAGGCCACCAGCGGATGGAAGCCGAGCCGTTGACGCCGGGCCGTGTTCAGCGGGATCTTGAGGACCGACACCGGCGTCCGGGCCAGCGCCGGCCCGGCGGTATCGCCCAGCACGCCGTCGGCGATGACGGCGATGCCGAGATCGGCGAGTGCGACTGCGTTGTCGGCCGTGGTCACCGGCTCGCGGGTGAAGGCCGATAGCGGCACGTCGACGCCGAGGTGCTCTGGGTTCGCACCGGTCGCCTCGATGATCTCGTGGAGCTGATCGAGGAAGCCGGGAGCGGCCAGACGTCCTCGGCTCACGTTGACCGCCACCTTGATCGAGCGCCCTTCAGCGTCCCATGCCGCGCTTTGCGCGAACGCGGCTCGAAAGGTCCACTCCTCGAGCCCTTCGAGTCGGGCCGCCCACTTGGTGTCGTGGAGCGACGCTCCGGGTTGGAGCATCCCGAAGTCGGGGTGCCACCACCTCACGAGGGCCTCGCAGCCCGTCAGCTCGTCCGTCTCGAGGTCGAACTCGGGCTGGTAGTGCAGGCAGAAGTACCCGGGCAGCCCGTCCATGACGAGCGTTTGGAGATCGAGGAGTTCGGTGACGCTCATGGCAGGGGGTCCAACGTGGAGTGCGGCGGTAAGCCAGAGCCTGGCGGCTCGGCCATGTGCGAACCATGAACGCGTGCCCCTCATCGGTGGCACCCGTCGTCAGCCCGCCCGTTCCGTTCGGCACGGAACGCTCCTTGTTGAGGGCGTCACCACGTCAGCCGGTCAGGCGGCCGTGCCGTCGGGTGCCGTCGGGTGCCGCCACGACGTCGAACGGTGGTCGCCGGATCCGCCTGATCGTCGAAGGAATCCGTGTCAACAGCACGGTTGACTCAGGTCACCCGAAGTGGGTAGGTCCGTGGTCGAGTCGCGGCGATCCCGCCGGGCTCAGCATCGGGTTCGTAGGGGCAGTCATGGTTCACAGCGCGCGCAAGGTCAACAAGCTCGACGTACGGGCAACCCGCGATGTCGATGGCCGCCTCCACTGGGAGCCCGACGTCGGCACCTCGTCGATCCTGGCGGTGGCCGGGGTGTCGCTGCGGGGCGGCGTCGCGGCCCGCAGCGCCATGGTGGATGCCGCCGCGTGCCTCGGGTGGAGGGAAGACCTCGATCACATCGACGCCGGCGACCTGGGCGACTGCCTGCACCTCACCCGCGACGAGCGGGGCGATCGCCACGACACCTACGCGCTGCGCAGCGAACGCTCGGATGAGCGAACGCCCGGATAGACCTGCCGGCTAGCTGATCGGTTCGAGGACGACACCCTCGAACGCCCGATCGAATCGGGCGAGGGCATCGTCGACCACCTCGTCGGTGTCGGCGAGTGACGTGTAGAGCCGGCTCCCGGCGAGCGTCACGAGGCCCTCGGCGGTGAAGGCCGCGCCGAACTCCTCCAACGATTCCTTGCGGGGACCGACCTCGGCGAAGCTCGCCGGCTCGCGGAGGTCGAGCTGGAGGATGCCCGAGGTGTGGAGGTGCACGATCGAGCCGAGGTTGTAGGTGACGAACGGCAGCTCGTGCTTGGCGATCAGGGTCTCGAGGCCGACGCGGAGCCGGTCCGCGGCGCGTCCCGCCACCACTGCGGCTTGGGTCCGCTCGATCTCCACGAGGGTCCAGTAGCCGGCGCAGCACGTGAGGGGGTTGGCCGACAAGGTGCCGCCCACCAGGGCGCGCACGCCGCCGGGCGCTCCGATACCGGCGCCGAAGACGCTCATCACGTCGGCGCGGCCGCCCACGCCGCCGGCCGCAGGGAAGCCACCGCCGACGCACTTGCCGAAGACCGTGAGGTCGGGCTTGACGCCGAGGAATCCCTGGGCGCCGCCCGGTCCCGTCCGGAACCCGGTGACGACCTCGTCGAAGATGAACAGCGCGCCGTACTCGTCGCACAGCTCGCGGACGTGGTGGTTGTAGTCGAGACGCACCGGCGTCACGCCGCTCTCGCCGCCGAAGGGCTCGACGATGACCGCCGCCGTGCCGCCCTTCTCCTTGTTGGCCTCGAGCGTGGCGCGCATGGCCTCGAGATCGTCAGGCCACACCTCGGCGATGTCGGCGAGCGCCCCAGGGGCGATGCCGGCCGCATCGAGGTTGGCCGTGCCCGGGAGGCGCAGGCCGTAGACGAGCGGGTCCGACCAGCCGTGGTAGTGGCCGCCGACCTTGATGATCTGGGCGTTCCCGGTGAAGGCGCGAGCAGCTCGGAGCGCGGCCATCGCCGCCTCGGTGCCGCTGCCGAGCATGCGGAACATGTCGATGCTCGGCATGAAGTCGTGGATGATGCTCGCCAGCTTGTACTCGTAGTCGTGGAACAGGCCGGTGACCGGGCCACAGTCGTGGAGCAGCTCGATCACCTTCTCGCGCACCGGCTCGTAGTTGCTCCCGAGCACGGTCGGCCCGCCGGCCTGGATGAAGTCGATGTAGCGGTTGTCGTCGGCATCCCACAGGTGGGCCCCGCCGGCGCGCACGATCTCGATGGGGAACGGCTTGTTGAAGGCCAGGTTGTGCTGGACGCCGCCGGGTATCCGGGTCATGGCGGCGGCACTGTGGGCCTTGGACGTGGCGCAGTGATCGTCGAACCAGGCGTCGACCTCGGCCCGCCGAGCCTCGCTGAGGCGGGGCCGCGGCCCGGTGACCAACTCGTGGGATGCCTTCGCGATGGCATCGACGTCCGGCCAGTACGTGACGCCGTACGGGGCGCCGAACTGGGGGCCGGTGCCGGGGGCGATCGTCTCGGTCGTGGTGGTGGTCATGAGGTGCCTTCCGTGGGGCCGGATCCGTAGGAGTCGGTGAGGAACGCGACGATCACATCGTCGAGCTCCGCTGGGGTCAGCGCCCGCGGCGTGCCGAGGGCGGTGGCGGCGGCGTAGTGCTCGCACAGCCACTCGAGCAGCTCCAAGCGATCGCACGCCTTGCTCATCGTGTCGCCGTAGGCGATGGAACCGTGGTTCGCCATCAAGGCCGCGTTGCGACCTCCGGCCATCGCTTCGACCACGTTCTCGGCGAGCTGCACCGAGCCGTAGGTGGCGTAGGGCGCAACCCGGACCGGTCCGCCGAGCTGCAGGCAGTTGTAGTGGATCGCCGGCAGCTCGTCGCAGGTGCACGACACCGCGGCCGACGTCACCGCGTGCGTGTGCGCGATCGCGGTCGCGCCGGTCGCCTGGTAGATGGCGAGGTGGAGCGGGACCTCGGACGTGGGCTTGTACTGCCCTTCGACCCAGGTGCCGTCGATGGCGACGATCGACAGGTCCTCGGGCTTCATGTCGCCGATCTCCAGCCCCGTGGGAGTGACGACGACCAGGTCGTCGTGGCGCATGGAGAGGTTGCCCGACGACCCGATCACCAGGCCACGGGCCGCCAGCCGCCGCCCGGCATCCACGACCGCTGATCGTTCATCGGATAGTTGCAATGCAGCTCCCCAAGCGCTCGCCGGGCCCATGGCAAACCCGAGTACGTACTCGGAAACCTTACTGTGTAGCCCGGCCCATGCTCAAGCGGTGTGGCTCGCCAACGTGCGGCAGCCGCCGCCACGGTCAGCAGTCAGCCGAGCGCACAGCGTGGGCGACGGTCAGGGGTCCTCAGCCGTCGACGCGTCCGGGTCGGAGTCTCCTCCGGGGTCCGAGGTGACCGGCCCCTCGGCCGGATCGTCGCTGTGGATCGGCGGGTCGTCCGGGTCTGGTGCGCTCGTTTCGATGTCGCTCATGGATGCGTCACTACCCGCCGTGGGGCGGTTGGCGCACTCGTCGCCCGCCGATCACGTCCAGTCGTGCTCGGCGATCGGGGCAAGTCCCGGCACCGGTGGGTATGAGCGGCCCGCTACGGGTGCCTGCCGGGTGCCCCCGAGGAAAGGCGCCGAGCATGGCAGACGGGTCTGATCACCTCGCCGGCGAAGCGACCGACCACGGCCCGTCGGATGCCGGTGCTCCCACCGTCGAGGACGTTCGTCGGCTGGCAGCTGGGCTTGGTGCGACGGTGACCAGTTCGGGGGCCCGGGTCGCGGTCGCCGAATCGCTCACCGGGGGACTGTTGGCGAGCGAACTGGCCCGGGTCGAGGGCGCCGGCGAGTGGTTTCGCGGCGGCGTGGTGGCCTACGCGTCCGACGTGAAGTACGGCCTCTTGCAGGTGCGACCGGGACCGGTGGTCAGTGCCGGTGCGGCCCACGACCTTGCCGTCAACGTGGCACGACTGCTCGATGCCCACATCGGCATCGCGGCCACGGGGATCGGTGGCCCCGATCCCGAGGATGGGGTCGAGCCGGGCACGGTCTGGGTGGCCGTGGCCATGGCCGACGGCGTCTGCACGCCCGAGCTCCACCGGTTCGCCGGCGACCCGACCGCGGTGTGCCGATCGACCATCGCTGCCGCCCTCCAGCTCGCCGTCGACCACCTCGGCACCTAGGAGCTCGCCAGCCGCACCGCCAGGTCGAAGCGGCCCCCTCGAGCCCGAAGGTGTCGTTTCTGGCACCCCCAACGGGATTCGAACCCGTGCCGCCACCTTGAGAGGCTGAGCGAGTCGGTCGCCGTAGGTGGTCGGCCGTTGTCAGGACTGGCGGCGAGCGGTGGCCCGTTGGGCACGACGACTGCCGATAGAGGATCGCTCGCGCGAAGGGCGCGCGAGTCGATTAGGCAGCGTCGTCACGGGCTACGGGTCGGGCGGTGCGGGCGAGCTCCGCCTCGAGCATCCGCTGTTGGAGTGTTCGTAGGGCGAGGTGGGCAACGGCCGAGGTCACGTCGAACTCGTCTGCGACCAGATGGGCGGTGACGGGCTCGATGCCATCGGAACGCTGCACCATCGCGTAGAGCTCATCGGCCGGGACCAACCGGCTGGCTGTCTCCCGCCGGACGATCGCCTCCTCCTTCTCCATGGTGGCGGCCGTGGCGAAGGGCCACCCGATGCGCCGCTCGTCGTGGACCAGCTCATGCATCAGGGCACACCTTCGTTCGACGCGTGAGAGGTGGGGATCGAGGACGATGGTCCCTGGTTCCCAGAGGCTGCCCATGCCGGCGGGCAAGGTGCGCCACACGAGCCCGATGGCGGGGCGGTCTCGCAGTATCCGCCATGGATTGTCTCTCACCCCAGGACGGTACCGAAGGGGTACGACAGCAACAGGGTGCTACGCGCCGAGCTCGTTGTCGTCCTGGCCGCCTGCGGGGCTGGGTCGGTTGACCGCCGGTCCGCGCTCTGCGTCGGTGGGGTCGCGGCCGTCGAGGGCGGCCGTGGCGTAGTCGCCCTGGGCGATCAGCTTCGAGAGGCTCTCGGCCGACGTGTGGTGCACGATCACCCGGCGGTTGATCTCGCCTGGCTCCAGTCCAGCTATCCGCTCGATCTCGATGAGCTGCTGGGCGCTCAACACCGCGCCCCGAGCCCCTCGGAGAAGGAGCGACACACGCCCTTGGTCGACGCCGAGCTCGGCCGCGAGCACCTTCTGCGTGAGTCCGGCCTCTTCTACGGCCCGGTTGACCTCTCTGAGCAGCACGTCAGCATCATCACCCGGCATCGCCGCTGAGTCTACCTGCGCTTATGCGGCTCAGAAATACCGAATCCCATGCTTGCAATGCATGGTGAATCGCCATATGGTGAATCACCATGAAGGGTCCTACCTCCACCGAGCAGCGCCTCCGAAGCGAGATCGGAAAGCGGATCGAGCGCTTGCGCCTCAGGGCCGGACTGACGCAGACCCAGCTTGGGGCGCGCGCCGGGAAGGAGCAGGGGACTATCTCCCGCATCGAGCACGGTGAGTACCGGGGCCTGACGATCGGCCTTCTGATCGACCTGGCCTACGGCCTCGGTTGTGAGCCCTCCGACCTCTTCGAGTGGCCGATCGGGATCATGGATGTCGCCGCCCACGACCCGGGCCGGGCTCAGCTCGCGGAGGCATCGTGAGCGCCCCGGACGCCTGGCGCCGCCAGTTCCCGACGCCCGCGCTCCTCGACGTGGTCGATGCCTTCGCCACCCTGGTGGCCGACCGCGCCGCCGACCGGGTCGCCGAGCGCCTTGGCGCCCGGCCGGAGGTCGAGCGGGCGGGCTTCTCCCCGAAGGAGGCTGCCGGCTACCTCGGGATGGGCGAGGCGACGGTACGGCGGCTGGTCGAGTCCGGTGCCATCAAGGCCGGTCATCTCGGTGGTCGGGTGGTCATCCATCGCGCCGAGCTCGACCGCTTGATGCTCGGCGAGGTGTGTGCGTCGTGACTTGGCAGGAGTTCACCGCCTTGGTTGAGGTCCTCGCCGGCACCGTGACGGTGTTGATGATCTTGGCTGTCGTGGTGGTCGACGTCGGCGACTGGCTGAGCGAGCACCGGAGCCCGGCACCGACCGCCCCGCGGACCACCAGGACCGTCGAGATCACGATCGCGGCGGACGCCCGGCCCGCCCTCGAAGCCATCGCCCGCGCCGAGGTGGCCTTCCGCGAGCTGGCCGAGCGCCGGGGCGAGGGGAAGCCTCCCTAGCCCTTCTCGTGCACGTCCGCCCGGACGTGCCGGGAGCGTCTCATCCGCTCCACGGGTCCCCCCGCTCGATCCCCCTCCCTCGAGCACCCCGTGTCGATGCCGGATGAGGCGCTCCCGGGGTGGCTGGGCCCTCCGCAGGTGATGACCCCGGTAGCGCCGGGGCGACGAGAGATCGTCGCTTCCACCTCGCCCGTAGCCGGGCGCTGCCCAGCCACCACCCACCCCCGAAAACGCCAGCGGCCCGCTCCTTGCTTTCGACACCCGGAGCGGGCCACCAACAACAGGAGACAACGATACCGATGCCAGACCCCTCGATCGAGACCATCCCCAACACGCCGGCTCCGCCGGTTCGGCTGCACGGCCTCACGTTGCTGGTGGCGCCCACGGCCCATCCGGTGGCGTACACCAACCACTCCGTTGGTGGCGCCCAGATCCACGTCGGTGACCACTTCGACCCGCAGTTCGTGCTCGCTGCCGACTCCGCCGGCGAGCTGCTCCAGTTCCTCGACCGGGCCCGGAACGCGCTGCTCGCCGCCGCCCCCGACTCCGACCCGGACCCGGGCCCCGACGAGCGTCTGCTGCGGGCACGCGAGATCCTCGTCGAGGATGCGCTCGAGCACCTCGGCGTGCCGGTGATGGGGGAGGTGCGCGAGCTCGACGAGATCTCCAAGGGCGATGTCCGCGCCACCCGGCGCGCCACCCGCAGTGCCGTCGACCTCCTCGAGGGCGTCTTGTCCGAGTACGGCCCGCTCCCCGCGGTGAGCCCCCTCACGGCGGTGGGCTGACCGATGGACGTCGTCACCGCCCTCCCGGGCACCGTGCCCGTCGAGCAGCCGCTCGCGGGCGCTCACGAGTACCTCCTCGGCTTCCTCAACGCGCTGCACCCCGAGGAGTTCCCGACCGAGCGGGCGATCCTCGCCCCGATCGTCGACGTCGTCGACCAGGCCCGCCGCATCGTCGACGGCCCCGGACTCGAGTACAAGGCCAGCAAGGCCGGGCTCCTCCTGGAGGCGGCCGTGCGAGTGCAGGTGGAGGCCATCGTTGCCTTCGCCGGCGACGGCATCGCCGAGAACGCGATCCGGAGGCTGACCGACCGGATGAGCGCCGACATGGCGCCGGTGCTCAACGAAGCGTGGAGGATCGCACGGCTCAGCGCGGTCGATGGCACCGACCCGGGCGCGGTCGCGTGAACGCCGCCGCAGTGGCCGCCGAACAGCCCTCGACCGTCAGGCCCCACCTGACGCTGGTGAAGCCGTTGAGCAAGGCCGACGAGCTCCGCGCCGCCAAGCGGCGGATCGCCACCCTCGAGCGTCAGAACGCCCGCCTGCGCGAGACGCAGAAGGCCCGTCGGACACCCCGCCCGAACGACACGATCGACTTCCTCCGCGGCCCGGTGACCCGGTTCATCCGCCGGGCGGGGGAGCGCGTGGCGATCGCCGACATCGAGGAGCTGGCCGAGCTCGTCGCCCTACGCCAGGTCCTCGATGAGTCGATCACCACGGCGGTTCGCGGCCTTCGCTCCGAGTACTCGTGGTCCCGCATCGGCCAGGCCCTCGGGATCACGAAGCAGTCGGCCCAGGAGAAGTGGGGAGGCAAGTCGTGACCGCCCCGTCGATCGACCCGGACGAGGCCGAGCAGCTCGCCGCCCAGCTGCAGGCCTTGGCGGACAAGCTCGACGCCCAGGCGGCGGGCCTTCGTGCGAGCGCCGGTGGACTCCTCGAGCGCGCCGGCCGCGAGGCCACCGCCTCGATCCAGCGGCCCGACGAGGGGCCGCCGCCGGGGCCTGCGGGCTCGCCCACGCCGGAGGTGGCGGCCGGGTGGGAGCGCCACCAGTGGATCGCCTACGTCGTCGAGTGCGGCTGGTCGGTTCCCAAGGCGCTGGCCGAGCTCCGCCGGCGGGCCGAGCGCGACCTCGACCAGGTCGTCACCCTCCAGGACCTCACCGGCAGCCCCACCCTCGGCGGGCTCATGCTGGCCATGCTCACCGAGGCGCCGCCGCGATGAGGGCCGTGTGGAAGTTCGAGCTCCGCCCGCCGGCGGATGCCACCGGCCTACAGGTCGTCGACATGCCCGAGCGCGCCGAGCTCCTCACCGCCGGCCTCGACGGTCTGGGCGTGCCGTGCGTGTGGGCCCTCGTCGACCCCGACGGCCCGGTCTCCGGCCGCCGGCTCTGTGTGCTCATGACGGGCCAGGCGGTGCCCGGCCTGCAGGCGAGCGGGCTGACCTACGTCGGTTCGTTCGTGAAGCCCGAGCCCGGGCTGCCCGCCGTCATCGGCCACGTGTTCGAGGCACGGTCGTGAGCCGGGCCCGCAACGCCGCCCCCGCACCGCCGGCACCAACCCCGGGTGCCGTGCCGATCCCGAGCCTCGACGACATGGCGGGCCACCTGGTCGCCCTGCACGGGATTCCATCCGAGGTCCTCGACGGGATCTCGCTGGCCGACCTCGCGTCGATCCACAACGCCGAGCACAAGTACCGCCTCCACGCCACGCGGGACTTCCTGCTCCACACCCACAACGTGTCGGCGTCGCCGACCGTGGCGGCCGCCGTCGCGCGCGCTGCCTCGCACATCAAGAAGGGACGGGTCGCCTGATGGCCTCGGACGACCACAGCGACGGTGTACCTGGTCCGCGGCGAACAGCACGGGTCTACCCGGCGGATCTGACCGAGCAGTCGGCCACAGGTGCGTACAAGGCGCTGATCGCGGACCACCACGCTGGCCGACCCCATGCCCCCGGCCGGAAGTTGACTCCCGAGAGGACCGACAAGCAATGAGCGACGAACCCGAATCTGAACAGGGCTACGTGGAACAGGCTGCTCCGTGGCCGACCGAACCTCCGACCGCAAAGGAGCTGATGCGCTATGCCGCCGCCCGCGGCCAGTTGGTGTCGTCAGGTTCTTGGCGCTTCGTGGGCCGTGGGACCAACGCCCACTACGCGCTGATCCTCGAAACGTTGCATCTGCACGACCTGTACCTGACCCTCTCGACGCTGCACGACATCGACGCGGTGAAGGCGGACGAGATCGCCGCCCGCCTCTGGATCACGGCCGAGGCCGGCGACCTCACTGGAGAATCGCTGTGGGCGTTCTGCGAGGCCGAAGGGCTGGACCCGGGGCGCATCTATGACGAACGCATCGCGGCCATCGACGCGTTGCCCACCGTCGACAGGGAGGTGCGGGACAGCTTGCGCGGCCTCGTCGTCGGCACCATGTGCCACTGCGATGAGCGCACCGAGGACGGGCGCCCAGCGGAGGACTGCGACCACTGGCAGTTCTACATCGTGGACGATCCCGAGGCGGTCGGAGAAGGCGGACACGTCGGTCGCGGGCGCACGCTCGACGAGCCCCAGATGCGCTACCTGGCTGAACTCGCGGCAGCTGTCCGATGACCGCCACGAGCCCCACTGCCACGAGCAGCGACGAGGAGATCATCGCCGAGGCGCGGGCGACGGGCCGCCAGATGGCGGCCGAGGTCGCCCTCCGTCTCCTCGCCGGCGTCGAGGATGGCGACGACACGACGACCCACATCGCCGTGGCGATCGACACCGACTCCGAGCAGGGGTGGCCGGAGCGGTGCGAACCGGGGGACTACACCGACGATCCGCACTGGGTCGAGGCCGACGTTCCCGCCACCCTCATGGCGCTCTACGAGACAGCGATGTCCCTCCATCGCTCGACGCTCGGCAAGGTTCTCGACACCGCCGGCGTCGACGTCGAGCTCGGCGGGCTCGCCACTCCCTGCCCCGAGTGGACCGGCACCACCGTGCCGACCCGCGAGTGGGTGCGGATCAAGCTCACGGTCCCCGGCGGCGAACACGCCTACTTCGGCGGTGGCGGCCTCCAGACCGAGGACGAAGCCCGTGCGGTGATCGACGGCTACCCCGAGGAGTTCTTCGTCGTGATGTCGACCCGGCTCGTCCGGGCGCGAGGAGACGCGTTCACCGTCGAGACCGGCTCCTACGGCGGCTACCACCACTCGTGCACCAGGTGCGGACGCGCCCATGACGACCACGCCACCGCCACCCAGGCAGGGGGCGACGACTGATGGCCACCAAGTTCCGCCAGGCCCACGAGGTCGAGTCGATCGCCGAGCCGCTGATCGAGGACCACCACCGCCACCTGATCGGCTGGCGCATCGAGTACCTGTTCCGCGACAAGGCCACGTCGAAGAACGGGAAGGACGTGCTTGGCACCGCCCGGATCATCAAGGGCCGCACCGCCTTCCTCGCCCGATCGAACTCGATCGAGGTGGTGGGGGAGACCGGCGAGATCCTCTCGTCCACGGCCGAGTCCTCGAAGCCGGTCGAGCCGCCACCGTTCTTCGTGATCGAGATCGCCCTCGACACCTGGGGCATCGACGTCGAGGACGAAGGCCGTTGGGGCCTGTCCGACGAGCAGCGCGTCGCGCTGGTCGACCACGAGCTCCACCACTGCCAGGTCGACGAGGACGGTCGGCCCTACATGCGGCCGCACGACATCGAGGAGTTCGACGAGATCCTCGCCCGCTACGGCCCGTGGAAGTCCGACGTCCGCCGCTTCGTCGAGATCGCCAAGGGCGTGCGCCGCCTGCCCGGCCTCGACGGCAAGGGCGAGGTGGCGTGATGGACGACCACGAGTTCCAGACCGAGGTAGACGCCGACGGTTGGATCTGGGCGTCATGCGGTTGTGGGTTGTGGGCCGCCGGCCCGTTCATCGCCGCCGATGATGCCTCGGACGCGTATGGCGACCACCGGGCGGAGGTGGCGTGATGGCCGAACATCGACCTGGCACGCACCCCGATCTGGTAGCCGCGCTGGACCTCGCGTGGTCAGGCGACGCCGCTGTCAAGTCCGACGGCTTCGCTGCGCTCATCCGGATCGCGCTCCGGGCCTCGTCCTCCGGTGACTCCTGCCGGTGCGAGAAGCCCTTGCTGGCCGGCCTGGACCTGATGTGCGCCCGATGCCTCCTCAACAGCCGAGCGCAGGAGCTGCGCCGCCTCGACGCGATGGGTCGCCCGCACGACTTCGTAGCGAAGGACGGCAACCCCCGCAAACTCGCGAGCCGCATGTGCGACGTGTGTAGCGGGTGGACCGACGATGCCCGCCACGCCGGCGAGACCAAGACCATGCGCACCTCGTGGGGCACGTCCTACGACCCTCCAGCCTTCGATGACGCCAGCGTCGTCGAGAGCTGCGACGGGGATCTCTTCGTCCCGATCGGTGGCGACGGCCCACCGACACGGGCCCACGCCCGAGCGGCTGCAGCCCACATCGGCTTCACGGCGACGAACACGGCGCTCGACGAGCTGGCGATCGCCGGTCTCGTCACGCTCGTCGCCGAACACGTGGCCGCACCCGGGCCGAGTGGCTACCGCTGCGGGTGTGAGGACGTCGGCTGGTGGTGCCCTGCCGCCGACGGACCGACTGCCCCATGGGCGGTGTTCGCCTGGGATGCCCTCGCCGCGGCCGAGGAGGGGAGCGCCTGATGCTCATGTCTGTCTCGCTCACAGAGGACGCCGTCCGCGCCCGCACCAAGACCGTCACCCGCCGCGTCGGCTGGTGGAAGAACAAGGCCGGCCGGCGCCTGCTCCGCGAGGGCGACCGCCTCACGTTGTGCCGCAAGGTGATGGGGCGCCGCCAGGGCGAGCCCCTCGTGCGGATCGTCGACGTCGAGGTGATGGCGATCAGGCGCGAGCCGCTGATGGCGATCACGCCCCTGGAGGTCGCTCGCGAGGGCTTCCCGGACATGACCGTGCCCGAGTTCGTGGAGTTCTTCTGCTCGACCCACAAGGGGTGCACGCCAGCGACGCCGGTCACCCGCATCGAGTGGCGCTACCTCGACGGTGGTGAGGCGTGAAGCGCTGGGCTCGGCGGTCGACCGAGGAGCGCGCCGACCTCGTCGCTCTCTGCGTCGCCGCCTACCGCCTCGGCGACACCGCTACCTGCGACGCGATCCGCCGCAACATCGGCCGCCGGCGCGGTCCGAGCTTCGAGGCGATGTACTCGCTCGCTGGGTTGATCGTGGCGAGCATGCCGAATTGCGGCCACCCGGACTGTGCGCACCCGTTCGTAGCCCGGCTGTCCACGGCCGCCTCGTCCGGGATGCACCTCGGTGCGGCCGTGCTGGCCGCAAAGGGCAACGGCGATGCCGATGGCGCGTTGCTGGCCGTCCAGGGGGCTGACCGCTCCGACCTCCGCCCGGCGATCGACTTCCTGCTCGTCCTGGCGGCAGCGCGCGCGCCGCGGCCGCTCCCGGGCCAGGCCCGCTGATGGGCTGGGGTGAGCGGACGTCCCCGCTCCCGTACGCGGACCGGGTCCAACCTCCAGGGCAGCAGACCCTTCTCCCGCCGTCGCCTGGCCCCCGGGCCACCTCGTACCGCGTGCTGGCCATCGACCTCGATGCCGCTGCCCTCGACGAGCTCGGCCTCGGCCTCGTGCGCTCGAGCGAAGCAATCCGGGACCTGTCGATCGCCGCCCTCCGCGCCGCGGCAGCGGCCGAGACCTACGGCGGCGCGTGGCTGGTCGCCGCCGACCGCTCGTACTGCCACGTCGACGCCGCCGGCGTCGTCACCCCCCAGACCGGGTGGGCCACCGCGGCCGCCCGGGCCATCACCAACCGAAGGACCTCCCCCTCATGACCACCAAGACCGCCAAGGCCCCCGTCCTCGAGCTCGTGGAGCTCGACTACGACCTCGTCGCCCCGCACCCCGACAACATCCGCAAGGACCTGGGCGACCTGTCCGAGCTCACCGCCTCGATCAAGTCGAAGGGCATCCTCGAGCCTTGCCTGGTGCTCCCTCCGGACGAGGACGGCATCCACCTCCTGGTGGCCGGCGAGCGGCGCTGGACCGCCGCCGGGAGGGCGAAGTTGGCCAAGGTTCCGTGCGTCCTGCGCGACATGGAGCTCGCCGACGTGCTCGAGGCGATGCTCATCGAGAACCTGCACCGCCAGTCGATCACGCCCATCGAGGAGGCGCGGGGCTACGCCCGCCTCGTCGAGCTCGGCACCACCGTTGCCCAGCTGGCCAAGAAGGTCGGCAAGGCCCAGGCCACCGTCAAGGCGCGCCTGGCGCTGCTGCAGCTCGACGACCGGCTGCTCCACCACATCACCCAGGGCAACCTCACCCTCAACGACGCCGCCGATCTGGTGCCCTACGCCGACGATGACGAGGCGATGTCCCACATCGCCCACCGGCTCGGCATGGGCAAGGTCGCGCACCCCGCCAGCGATCTCGCCACGCACGTGAAGGAGCGCGACCAGAAGGCGGCGATGGCCGACGCGGTGGCGAAGCTCTCCAAGGCCGGCACGGCCCGGTACGTCGCCGACGGCTACGGCGGCCACTGGTACAAGCCCTCCGCGCTCAACACCCTGAGCCGTCCCGCGCCCGTTACCGTGCTCGGCTTCGTCGAGGGTGGGGCCCGCCGTCACCAGGCTGAGCCGTGCCACGCCGTCTACCTCGAGCTGACGCCGGGTCAGCCCGGCCCGATCTACAAGGTCGAGCGGACGACCGTGTGCGTCGACCCGCTCCGCCACAGCGACCGCGGCCCGGAGGCGAACAGGTCCGACGTCCAGATCCCCGCCGACAAGCTCCCGCCCCTGCCCGGTGCGACGCGGGTCGCAGAGGAGGATCCCGAGGCGATCGCCCGTCGCGAGGCGGCCGCTGCCGCCAAGCAGGCCCGGACCCTGTTCTGCCTGGTGCTCGTCGCCGAGACCGAGACCCTGCCCCTCGACGACTTCACCGCCTGGATCCTGTTCGAGCTGATCGACAACAACGGGAACATCACCGACGTGGTGCGCATGCTTCCGGACCTGCCCGGCGTCCGGCCCGCTGACCTCGACGACTACGAAGACGCCTGGGACTTCTTCCACGGCCTCGAGCGCGCTGGCCGTTCCGCTGGCTGGGACCGCTGGATCCTCGCCAGCATGCTCCTCGAAGGCGAGGAGATGTCGCACGCGAGGGCGGGCAGCCGCACCTACGTCACCTACATCCGCCACCTGATCGCCTCGGGCTACGAGCCAACCCCGTGGGACCTCGAGACCCTCGAGCTGGCCGACGCCGAGGCCGAGCGGGCGAAGGTCCCCGACGTCGACGCCATGGAGCTCGACACCGACACAGCGGCCCTGCTGGCCCTCTGGCACCACCTCGGCCGCGACTTCACGAAGGCCTCCAGCGAACTCGACGACCACGTCGCCGACGACCTCGACGCTCGTGGCTTCATCGTCGAGACCGACGGCGTGGCCATCCTCACCGACGCCGGCGCCGCGGTGGCGGCCGTACTCGCCGAGCGCGCCAAGGCCGAGCCCGCCGGCGACGCCGACGCCGACGCCTGACCACCACCAACCCCCAACAGGAGAACGGACCCCACATGCCCCGCACCCCCCCCCTCGACGAAATGCAGCTCTCCGTGCTGACTGAGCTCGGCCTGCCGCTCACCACCTCGACTCAGTCCGGCGCGCTCGGCGTCGTGACCGAGCACCTCCGGGTGGCGAGGACCAACTCGCGCCTGCAGGCGGTGTTCTTCGCGTCGAAGGAGAACCGCCAGCAGCCCGCCGAGCTCCAGGGCAAGGAGTCAAGCATCAAGTTCGTCCACCTCGAGACGGTCTCGAAGGCGACCATGTACGCCCTCGCCTCGCCGCTGCGCGAGCTGGGCAACACCGTCGTGCCCTACGCCAAGGGCTACCTCGTCACCCTCAACCGGGACGACGACTGACAGGTGCGTCGCCCTCCCGTGCTCGACCGGATCCTCCGGGCCATGGCCACCGCCGGCGCCACGCCGACGGTGGCCATGGCGCGCCCGGCGTTAGCGGACCAGGACGGCGACGAGACTGACCAGCGCCGCGGCAACGATGGCTGCGGTAGGGACCAAGACCTTGCCGAGCACGTCCATTCCGTGCTCGTACTCGCGCCCGACCCGGTCGAGCCGGGCAAGCAAGCTCGGGCGCGGATGGGGGCTTTCACGCACCTCGCCGTCGCCCTCGAGGTGGCCGACGCCATCCGGAGCGTCGGCCACCTTGGCGGAGTTCAGCAGCCACGCCAGCCACGCGATCGTGCCAAGGCCACCGCCGACGAAGGCCGTGGCGATCACCACCCACTCGCGGGTGCCCTGCGTGGCTGCAGCAGTGAAGGCGACGCCGGCGGCCGCCATGGCAGCCACAAACTGGCGCACTTCGCGGCGCCGCGCTGCGTCCCCCTCGATCATGAAGCCGGGAGCGTAGGCGGACGCGGGCTGTCCTGCCGATCCGTGTGCGGCCAAGACGACGGCCCCGGCGCAGCCGCAATCACCACCACGGCGCGGAGCTGACCGGCGATGGCCCAGGATCAGACCCCGCCACCCCCTTCGCCCGCGGCGAATGACACCCCCGTAGTTACACCCAGGGCATCCGACGGGCTCAAGGTGTCCGACGTCCAGTGGCGCGGCCTGGCCCTCGTGGTGCGGCGCGCCGACGGGTCGAGCCCGACCTACGTGGTCAAGACACCGGTTGGCGACGCAGCCATCGCCACGGTGACCGCAGCCGCGCTGGCCGGCAAGCAGATGATCACGGTCAACGCCGACATGGCCTGGCCCACCGACCACGGTCGACGCGCTCTGCGTCTGCACCACCGACTCGAGGGCCGCCGTGCTCTTCGCTCATCGCAGGGGGAAACTCGATGACCTACGACCCGTTCCTCAACGACGACTCGCTCGGGCTGCGCCCCGGCGGGTGTGCTCGGACCATCGCCAAGGTGGCCACCGCCGTGGTGGTGGTCATCGTGGTGGCCGAAGGGGGAGTGTCGCTCCTCGTCCGCGCTGCAGCGGTGCTGGCCTTCCCGGCCTGGCTCGCCGCTGGCTTCGTGTGGAGCTGGCGGCGCGGTGACCTCCATCGACACGAGTTCGACGGCATCGACGCCCGTGCGGCCGCCACGCGTGCCCTGGAGGGGGATCGCTGATGAGCTGGAACCGCCGCGATGACGGCTGCAACGATCACCCGAAGATCCGGGCACTCGGCTGCGCGGAGGCGGACCTGTTGTGGCAGAAGGCCGGGGTCGGCTGTTCCAAGTCCGGGACTGGCGGACTGGTCTCGCCGGCCGACCTTGAGCTCTACAACTTCCTCGCCTACAACCGCACGACCGCGAAGGCCAGGAAGGCCGTCGAGGCCAACGTCCGCGAGGGCACGTGGCACGACCACGAGACGATCGCGAGATGTGAACGCTGCCAGGAGTACCTCGAGAAGTCGATCGGCGTCGAGGTGCTTCTGAGGGGTTGGTACCTGTTCCACGACTGGACCGACTGCAACAAGTCCCGCATCGCCGAGGACGACGACGTCAAGAAGTTCAAGGAGCAGCGCGCCCGGCAGCTCAAGGACATGCCGACGCTCAAGATGGCCGTGTTCGTCACCCGCGATCGCGAGTACTGCCGATACTGCGCGGTGCGCACCACCCACGTGCGCGGCGACACGAAGTCGAACTCGAGGCGCGTGCCGGACCACGTCGACCCGATGGGCCCGAACGCCGACTGGAACCTCGCGACCGCTTGTGGTCGGTGTAACGGGCGCAAGCGCGACCGCACCCCGGCCGAGGCCAACATGCCGCTCCTGGCGCCCCCGGTCGACGGCAGGCCTCCCGAGCCGTACCCCGACGGGTACGTGGCGATCGACGCCAACGATCCGGGCCCGGCACCCTCCGACACTGGTCTGAAAGTGCATGAAAACCGAAGCCGGACCGAGGCCGCGGCCTTGGAAAACCAAGGCCGGGCCGAGGACGCGCCGACGTCGGATCATGGTCCCCTCCAAGGCCCAGCCTCGCGTGATGCGCGAGACGGGCCGGGCATGGACGGGCCTCGGTCGGGCCTCGGTCGGGCCTCGGTCGGATCGGGGCCGGCCGGGCCGGGTCTGGCCGGGCTGGTCCGGGCCGGGTCGGGCGTGGTCGGGCTGGGCCCGGTCGGCCAGGGCGCCGGCAGGGCGCCGGCGGTCTCGCCCTCGTCCACCACCGAACCGAACGTTGCTCACCCAACCCAGCACAAGGCCGGATCACCTCCCCCCAACCTCGAAGGACCGTGATGGCGAACACGCCAACCCCCGATGTCGATCCAAGCCAGCCCACCAGGCTGTCGCTCAACGAGCTGTCGAACGAGGGCTACCTGCTCGAGGTCAACCGCCGCCTGCTTCACCCCCTCGGCTTGGCCCTCACCATCGAGGACGACGAGCTCTACGTGCAGGACGGTCGGGATGATCCCGAGGGCTGGTGCTTCGACTCGATGAACTCGTTCCGGCGGGCGAAGGTGCAGCGGGTCCGCGAGCTCGAGGATGCTCGTCGACCGGCGCGGGTGGCGGCGCTCGGCTACTTCGTCCAGCCCTCGGCCAAGGTCAACCCTGAGCCGGCCCGCCCGTCGGGCCCGGTGGCGCCTGGTCCTCGCTGGACGCCCGTCGATTCCCGCCATGTGCTGCCAGCCACCGACCAGGCACTCCGCACCCGCCTCGGCGAGGTCCTCGAGGAGCTCGACCGGCTGCAGCTCCAGTTCGGGCCCAAGGTCCGGATGATGCGCGATGCCATGGCTGGGCAGCCCCAGGCCGCCCGGACCACCCACGACGGGCGGGAGTGGCCGTGGTGCTGGATCCACGAGCAGACGATCGACCGATGCGACGAGGCTGGCGAGGTGTGCGACGGCGAGATCACCGGGGGTCCGAGCGACCCGACGGGCAACGCTGGCGTCGTACGCGACCGAGCGGCGCAGGACCACAAGGACCTCACCCGCCTCCTCGAGCTCGTGGTGCGGGCGGGCAACCAGGCCCTCGATATCGCCGTGCGGTACCCGACGACGCAGGTCGAGCCCGTCGACATCGACCCCGGGCCCGGCGAGCTCTACTGCCGGTGCTGCTACAAGGACAACCAGCGCCTGGAGCTGATCACTCGCCGAGACAACGGCAACGGCCGCCCGTACTACCCGGGCCTCTGCATCTGGTGCGGGCGCCGGCGGGCCGCCCTCGGCCTGAACATGGACCCGCCGACGTGGATGGTGCAGATGCGTCACCGTTCGCAACCGATCAACGAGACCCACATGGCCCGGGCCCGCCAGGAGCTCGAGCGTGTGGCCGAGTTGAAGGCCGCCGACACCAAGTCAAAGAAGAAGAGCAAGAAGAAGGGTCGGTGAGACGGACGGTGGCCAAGAGCCACACCAAGCGCTGCCCGTCGGGCAAGACCCGGTTCCGGGACCACGAGGCCGCCACTCGCGCACTGCGCCGCACCGAGTCGAGCAACCGGATGGTGAGGCCGGCTCGGGCCTACGAGTGCCCGCGCTGCAAGGGCTGGCACCTCACGAGCAAGGCGCGATGACGGGCCCCGGCGAAGACCTCATCCCGCCGCCCTCCGACGCCGAGGACGAGGTCGTGGGGCGCGCCGCCAACCCCGGACTGCGGCCGGGACCGCTGGCATCTCATGAGCAAGGCTCGATGATGGGCCCCGACGCCGAGGACGAGAGGACCCCTGCCGAACTCCTCGCCATGTGGGTCGCCCTCGCCGGCCGCAACTGGAGCATCGACGCCTGCCCGTCACCGCTGCCCGGACTCCCCGCACTCGTACGCCGTGGCCAGTCCGCGACGCACGACGAGCGCGGCGTGCACGGCCGATGACCTCTCCGCAGCAGGCGCTGGTGGCGATGGCGGTGGCCGAGGCCGGCTACGACCCGGCTGGGGTCTTGCCGATCGACTCCCACTCGTCGGTGACCTACACGGGCGCGGTGTTCATCGGTGCCGAGCACAACATTCCGGTCGAGGTCGTGTGGCGCGCTCGTGAGCTCGCGGCCACGAAGCTGGACGGCGACCCCGTGTGCTGCGCCTGCTTCTCGCCCGAGCAGGATCTGCGGTCGTACATGTGGGCCTTCAAGGTGGCCGGCCGCCTCGATGGCCGGGCGTGTGAGGCCGTCCTGCCGCTCACCCCGGACTGCGGCCGGGAACGCACGTGATCGAGCGGTGCCGCCCCACCGCCGCTCGTGACCATCCACCACGGTGGTCACCGCGTTGGTTACCGTTTCCTTTCGATGGGCTCAGCTGGTTTCGACCGGTTGGGCCCTCGTCGCGTTTGGCGCTAGCCCGGGGGGACTGGCGCCGGCGCACGATCGAGGAGGTCGAAGCGCTTGCCGACTCGACCTCGACGTCGTCGTGGCACGAGCCGTTCGGCTCAGGGCTACGGCCGACGGCACCAACAGGAGGCGAAGGCGGTGGTCGCTGCCGAGCCTTACTGCCACACCTGGCCCGAGTGTCCGCACGCTGACGCCGGCACCGACGCCAACCCGCTCCAGGGCGGGCACCTGCACCTGCGGTCCGAGTGCAAGAGCGAGGCCGAGTGGCGCTCGCAGCCACTCGTGCCTCAGTGCCGGCGCTGCAACAGCGGGCATCACCCGCTGGCGCCGCCCCAGCGGCGCAGAGGGTGAAAGTCCATGGGGGATCGAACCGTGCTGGGCTCCCTGTCGGCGGAGTCTCTCGCTGACGAAAGTTCCGGCCTCGCGTACCCAAGGCGGTTCGCGCTGTCAGGTCGGGCCTGACGTTCGATCGAGTCTGATCACGAGCGGAGGAGTGCCATGGGCAAGGCCGGCCTGGGTCGACCCAACAAGCCGACGAACCTCGCTCTGATCGCCGGCGATCGCAAGGACCGCATCAACACCGACGAGCCGATCCCGGCCGTCGATGACGTCCAGCCTCCGGAGTGGCTGAGCACGCGAGCGCTGGCCGAGTGGCACCGGCTGGCCCCGGACCTCGAGGCCAAGGGCGTGCTGACGGCGTGGGACGTCCAGGCGTTCGCCGAGTGGTGCGACGCGGTTGCCACGGTGATCGAGGCGACCGAGCACCTCGAGGACGAGGGCTACATCGTCGAGCGCAAGGTGTTCGACCGCAACGGCGTCGAGACCGGGTTCCGATACGTGCCGAACGACTGGCAGTACGTGAAGGCACGGGCGCTGGAGATCACCGGCAAGCGCGGCGCCCGGTTCGGGCTCACGCCCGCCGAGCGGGCGTCGCTGGCGATCGACCGTGGAGGCACCGGTGACGGCAAGGACCCCGAGCGCCTCCTCTCGTAGCGCCACTACCAAGACCAAGCCGGCGGGCAGGAAGGCCACCGGCAAGAAGCCACCCCGGCGTCGGGGCACCACGAGGGCGGCGGTGTGCAACCCGGCCCGCCGTTGGCGGCCCCGGGGGCCCGAGCATCGCACCGGCCCGGTGTGCGGCTACGAGCTCGACGGGAAGCGGTGTCGCAAGCGCGGCACCCACTACTGCGAGCCGCGCGCCGATCGCTTCGTCAACTTCTGCTCGGAGATCCTGCGACACACGGCGGGCCCGTTCGCCCGCCGGCGCTTCGATCTCGTCGACTGGCAGGAGATGGAGATCGCCCGGCCCCTCTTCGGGGAGGTCGAGTGGTCGCACGAGTGGGGCCGTTACGTCCGGCGGTACCGGGTCGCCTACATCGTCATGGCCCGCAAGAACGGGAAGAGCGCGTTGGCCGCCGCCATCGTGCTGTTCCTGCTCGTCGGCGACCAGGAGGAATCGGCCGAGGTCTACGGCGCCGCCAAGAACACCCGCCAGGCCGGGAAGGTCTACCAACCGACCAAGCGGATGGTGGAGCTCTCGCCGCTCCTGTCGAAGCGCCTCGAGGAGAACAAGGCGGCCCGTCGCCTCTACGACGCGAAGTCGGCATCGTTCTACGAGGTGATCCCGGCGGACGCGCTCGCCGAGCTCGGCCACAACCCGCACGGCTTCGTGCTCGACGAGGTCCTCTCCCAGCCCAACGGCGACCTGTGGAACGCCCTGCGAACCGCGGACGGCACTCGCGTTCAGGCGCTCTTCCTCGCCATCACCACCGAGACCAACATCCCCGAGTCCTTCGGCGCCCAGCTGATCGACGAGGCCGAGCGCATCAGCGAGGACCCGAGCCGGGCGCCGCACATCTTCGCCTGGGTCCGCAAGACTCCCAAGGAGCTCGCCGACGCCGACCCCTTCGACGAGGCGATCTGGCATCTGGCCAACCCGGCGCTCGGCCAGTTCAAGTCGCTGAACGCCATGCGCAAGCTCGCCGCCGAGGCCGTCGACGATCCGGTCAAGCTCGAGGCCTTCAAGCAGCTGCAGCTCAACGTGCGGCGCTCGCCGGTCACCCGCTGGATGGCGGCCGGGATCTGGGCCGCCAGCGCCGGGCCCACTTTCGCCGAGAAGGACCTCTACGGTCGCAGCTGCTTCGGCGGCCTCGACTTGGCATCCACCACCGACCTGGCGGCATGGGTCCTGCGGTTCCCGGCCGAGGGCGACCTGCCGCCAGCGGTGCTGTGGCGGTTCTGGACCCCCGAGAAGCAGCTGCGGATCCTCGACCGCCACACCGGGAACGCCGCCACCCGCTGGGTTGCCGGCGGGCACCTGGTCGCCACCGAGGGCGACTGGATCGACTATGAGGGCGACCCCGAGGGGCTCGGCTGGTCCGGCACCGGTCTCGCCATCCACCCCCAGATCGCCGCCGACGCTCGCAAGTTCCGGATCCTCGGTCTCGGCTACGACCCGTACCAGGCGACCGCGACCGCCCAGTACGCCCAGCGCATCGGGCTCGACATCAAGAACGTTCGCCAGGGCTACGGACTGTCCGAGGCGCTCACCGAGATCTACCGGATGGTGAAGCACGACCGCGACGCCATCGCCAAGGGCGAGCCCATCTTGCTCGGCCATGGCAATCATCCGGTCGCCCGCTACTGCGCGGAGTCCGCAGAGGTTCGTCGCGACGATGCCGAGCGCATCATGCTCGTGAAGCCGAGCGACCGGACCAAGGCAGCAGCTCGAGTCGACGGCATGGCGGCGCTGGCCACGGCCCTCAAGGTCGAGTTCGAGTACTCGAACGTCTCCCCGCCCGCGCCGGCCACGGCGGCCGCTGACGTCGACGAAGACGGCAACGACCCGTTCCGACCGACCGAGAGGTTGAACCTGTGACCGAGCAGATCCTCGGCGCCCTCGGCGTCCTCCTCCTCATCGGCGCCGTCGCTGGCCTCTTCGCCGAGGCACTTGGCGCCACCGTCGGGATCCTCGTCGCGCTGCTCCTGTTCGGCCTGACCCTCGTGTGGGTGGCCTGGGTCCTGCACACCCAGCCCGTCCCCGCCAAGCCGCCGGCCCCTGAGGCGGGCCCATGAGGAACTTCCTCTTCCCCGTCCGAGCAACCGAGGCGAGCGCCACCCAGGTGGCGGCGACCGGTGCCGGGCAGTGGGGCGATCTCGCCGACGACACCAAGGGCTTCCGAGGCGCCATCGGTGCAGGGCCTCGCGCCGTCCCCGACTGGACCCTCGAGCGGGCCCGGACGTTCTCGGTCGCCGGCTACCGCGCCAACCCGATGGTCAAGGCGATCATCGACACCTACACCTCGTTCTGCGTCGGCGACTCCGGCCTGACCGTGCAGTGCACCGTCCCCGATGTCCACGCCGTCGTCGACAAGTTCCGGACCGATCGACGCAACCGGGACGTCGGCGGTGACATCTGGCTGCGTGATCACATGCTCATGGGCGAGACGGTCCTCGAGCCGATGGTCGGGCCGATGTCGGGCCGGGTCCGCTTGTCGATCATCGCCCCCGAGCGCATCGCGGGGGTGAGCCTGGTCGGCGGGAATCCACTGTGGCTCGACCGGATCCACCTCGCCGGCGCCGACAACGCCGAGGGCCTGGCCATCATCGACGTCGACGACATGACCGGCCGTCGCACCGGCGACATCGAGTTCTGGGCGTCATGGCAGGCGCTGCTCACCGACACCCGTGGCTACCCGTTCCTCGCGCCGATCCTCGACTGGCTCGACGCGTACGACCAAGTGATCTGGAACCTCATCGACCGCACCGCCCTCGCCCGGCACCTCGTGTTCGACGTCACCGTCGACGGCGACCAGACCGCCGTCGACGCCTTCGTGGCCGCCCGAGGCGGCCGCCACGCCCCCAAGTCTGGGAGCGTCGAGGTCCACAACAACTCCGTCACGTGGGCGACCAAGACCGCCGACGTCGGGTCGTTCGAGGACACCAACACCGGCAAGACGATCCTCACCAACATCGCCGGCGGCGCCGGCCTGGCCAAGACCTGGCTGGCCGACGCCGAGGACGCCAACCGCGCCACCTCCCTCACCATGGCCGAGCCCGTCCGCCGACGCGTCGGCGGCGTGCAGAACGTGTGGCTGGCCTACCAGCAGGAGCTGCTCCGCTTCGTCGTCGACAAGGCAGTAGAGGCACGCACTCTCCCCGAGCTCGTTGACGTGCCCGGCTCCCAAGAGAAGCTCGACCCGGCCGAGACGGTGTCCATTACGGGTCCCGAGATCGCTGCCGCCGACGCCCAGGTCACCGCCGAGGTCCTGGCCAACCTCGCCCAGGGCCTCACCGGCCTAGTCGCCGCCAACCTCATGACCCCCGAGGCAGCCCGCGTCGCCTCCAAGAAGGCGTGGGAGGACTACGCCGGCATCCCCTACGAGCCGCAACTCGACCAGGCGGACGGCTCGCGCGTCGACGACGTCGCCGGCGAGGTCGCCCGCAACCAGCCCCCCACCCCATGAACCTCCGAAAGGACCCCAACATGAACCGCACCGAAGCCGCCGAGCTGCTCGGCATGAAGCCCGACGAGGTCGCCGACGTCCTCGACAGCCCGGCCGGCGACGTGATCGTCACCCGCGACGGCGTGAAGATGATCGACGTCGACGAGGCCCATCCCGATGCCGAGGGCAAGCACGGCCTCATGTTCCTCGAGGCACCCACCGAGAAGTACTCCGGGCTGTTCCCGGTGTACGCCGCGCCGCCTGAAGGAGCCGAGCCGCCCAAGCGACGCCGCTCCCGCCAGGCCGCCCCCAAGAACCCGCCACCTGCGTCCGGCGCGGTCGGCGAGCCCGACGCCGACGGCCGCATCATCCCCGCCAACGGCGACGACCCGGCCGCCGGGCCCTCGGCCGCCACCGCCGCCCACCCCGACAAGGTGGCCGCTGGCGAGGCCGACACCCGGCCCGACCCGAGCGTCAACACCGACGACCTCGACCCCGGGTTCCACGACCCGGCCGCCGGCGGGCCCGCCGGTGCACCCCAGGCCGTCGAGCCCATCGCCGGTGACGGCCCCGTCGGCACCGCTGTGATCGCCGAGGTTCCCGCCGGTACGCCCCGCCAGGTCCTCGCCTGGGTCGGCGACGACCGTGGCCGGGCCAAGGCCGCCCTCGCCGCGGAGCGCGCCGCCGACAAGCCCCGCGCTCCGCTCGTCGAGCACCTCGAGCAGGTCGCCGCCACCCCCGCCAGCGACACCCCCGCCGACCCGGCCGACCCGGCCGTCTGATGCGCGATCGGTCGAGGGAGGCGGCAACCCACGACGGGGCCATGCTCGCCCTGTTCGTGGGAGCCGCTCCCTCGGCCGCCATCGCCATCCCCGACGGCGAACCCGCCGCCGACCTCCACGTCGCCCTCGCCTTCCTTGGCCCCGACACCGCCCAGCTCGACATCACCGCCGAGCAGGTGGCCGCCGTAGCGAAGGCCGTCGCCGCCGACACCCCGCCCCTCACCGGCACCACCGGCGGATCCGGCCGCTTCACCGGCAGCCACAAGGACGGCCTCGACGCTGTCTGGCTCGTGCCCGACGTCGTCGGCCTCGACGAGCTCCGCCGCCGCATCGTCGACGGCCTGGAGGCCATCGGCGTCGCCGTCGACAACTCACACGGCTTCACCCCGCACATCACCGTCGCCTACGTGCCCGCCGGCGACGACAGCCCGACGATCGACCCCACCCCCGTCGAGCTCTCGTTCGACGAGCTCACCCTGGCCTGGGCCGGCGACCGCACCACGTTCCCCTTCGGAGGAGACCCCGTGACCAAGAAGAAGATTCTCCAGTTCGAGATGGCCGCCGGTCGCGCCAGCGAGGCGTTCCCCGGCGACCGCACCTACGGCGACGTTCGAGAGCTCCTCGAGAAGGCGTTGCGCGAGCAGTTCGGCAACTCGACCACGCGGTGGGTGTACCCCCGCGACTTCACCGAGACCGAGGTGATCTACACCGTCGAGGGCGACTCGCAGATGGGCTACTTCAAGGTCGGCTACTCGATGGCAGACGACGGCACCATCACCTTCACCGACGCGCCCATCGAGGTCGAGGAGCACCGGACCTTCGAGCCCGTGGTCAAGACCTCCTCCACCGTGGCGGCCCCCACCCCGGCGCCAGCGACCACCGCGGTGGCTCGCACCACCGCCGCGACCGAGGCCCACCAGTACGTGGTCGGCCGGGTGCTCGAGGCCAAGGGCGTCGACGAGACCGGCGGCCGGGTGTTCCGGGTCCAGATCCTCGAGTACGGCGTCTCGAAGAACGGCGTCCGCTACACCGAGGCCGTCGTCGCGGCGGCCGCCCCGCTCTACGAGGGCGCCAAGGCCTTCGACCGGCACCGCACCACCGCCGAGCTCGCCTCCTCGACGATCTCCGGCCTCGTCGGCGGGTACCGCAACGTCGAGGCCACGGCCACCGGCCTCGAGGCGGATCTCCATCTGCTGCCGTCGGCCGTCCACACCGCCGAGGCGTTCGACGCCTCGCTCGAGGCCGAGGCCGCCGGCCTCCAGCCGCTCGTTGGACTGTCCCACGACATCGCCCACTCCACCAAGGAGTCGGTCGAGGGCGGCCGCAAGATCAAGGAGTCCACCGCCATCCGGATGGTGTTCTCCGTCGATGTCGTCGCCGACCCCTCCGCTGGGGGACGCGTCACCCGCACCGTTGCAGGCGGTATCTGCGACACCGAACTCCCCGAGGAGATCAACATGACCACCCTGGCCGAGCTGCTTGCGGGTGCGTCCGACGAGGACAAGGCGGCCTTCCAGTCGCTCCTCGGGGATGCCACCGCGGCGGCCACCTCCACCTCCACGCCCGCCCCTGGCGGGGCCACCACCACGACGTCCGAGTCGGTCGCCACCTACGACCCGGCGGCGCCGTCGGGTCGCATGCTCATCCGTTCGGCTGTCGCCGACTCCGGGATCGGTGAGGGGCTCACCGAGTCCATCACCGCCGAGCTCGGCGACCGCTTCACCGAGGCCGACCTCACCCGGGTCATCGAGACCACCAAGCGGGTGGGGGAGCGCTTCGAGGCGGCCGGCATGCGGCCGGGCGTGCCCCACATCCAGGTCACCAAGGAGGCGATCGACAAGAAGGTCGAGCGCCTGGACCGCACCCTCGAGGGCAACTACAGCGAGGGCTACCCGTCGATCAAGCTGGCCTACGCCGACATCGCCGGCCTCGCCACGATGGACGCCCTCAGCCCCGAGCTGGCCTTCGAGATCCTGCGCGAGAGCGCTATGGGCGCCCGGATCGAGGGGAAGCGCCAGACGGAGTCGATCAACACCGGCACCTGGGGGCAGATCTTCGGCGACGCTCTCCACCGGAGCCTGGTCAAGGAGTACACCGGCAACGACTTCCAGGCCTGGCGCGACCTCGTCTCGACGATCGTGCCCCGCATGGACTTCCGCACGAACCACGTCGTGCGGATGGGCGGCTACGGCGCGCTGCCGACGGTCGCCGAGGGCGACCCCTACACGGCCCTCACCTCGCCCCCCGACGAGGAGGCGACCTACGCGCTGGCCAAGAAGGGCGGCACGGAGGACCTCACGATCGAGGCCATCGCCAACGACGACATGGGGGCCATCCGCCGCATCCCCAAGGCGCTGGCCCGCGCCGCCGCGCTCACGCTGTACCGGTTCGTGATCGACACCCTCATGGCGTCGAACCCCACGATCTACGACGCGGTGGCGTTGTTCCACGCATCGCACGCCAACACCACGGCGACGGCCCTGCTCGACCGCGACAACCTCGCGGCCGTCCGCACCAAGATGGTCAAGCAGGCCGCCTACGGCGTGGCCGCCGACGTGCTCGGCGTCACCCCGAAGTACCTGTGGGTGCCGGCGGACCTCGAGCGCACCGCGTGGGAGCTGTGCACGTCCGCGGTCGCGGTGACCGCCGACAGCAACGCCACCATCCCCAACTTCAACCAGGGGATGCTGCCCCGGGTGGTGCCGCACTGGACCGACGCCAACGACTGGTTCGTCACCGCGGACCCGAACTCGATCGAGACGATCGAGCTCGGGTTCTTCAACGGCAAGCAGGATCCGGAGCTCTTCGTCCAGGACGACCCCAAGACCGGGGCCGTGTTCACCAACGACAAGATCACCTACAAGATCCGCCACATCTACGCCGGCGCGGTGGCGGAGTACCGCGGGTTCCAGCGGGCCACCAACGCCTGAGCCCACCCCTGACGTCGAGCTCACCCCGGACTGCACCCCGGGGTGAGCTCGACCGCTCGCGCGTCCCCCGATCGGAGGTGATCAGTGGAGCCCACCCCGATCGACCAGCGCCTGGTGCGCGGCTTCGCCGGCACCCTCGACCTCGTACCGGTCGACCAGGAGGGCGAGCCCGTCGTCCTCACCGGCCCGGTCCACCTCGAGGTGGTCGACCACACCGGCGCCACCGTCATCGACAGTGACGCCACCGAGACCGACGGCACGTGGAGCGTCGCCGTCGCGGCGTCGCTCACCGCCGAGCTCGCCCGGTGGACCTGCACCTGGACCGACACCGACGACGACTCGGCCCGCACCACGACCGCCGAGGTGGCCGGCGGGCACCTCTTCACCGTCGCCCAGGCCCGCGGCGGCGACCCGCTGCTGGCCGGCAAGTCGTCGGCGACGATCATCACCCACCGGCTCGTGGTCGAGGCCGAGGCCGAATGGATCTGCGACGTCGCCTTCACCCCGCGCCTGCGGGTGGCCACCCTCGACGGGTCCGGCACCGATCTCCTCGACGTCGACGACAACGCCTGCAGTCGGCTCGTGTCGGTGGCCACCGCCACCGGCGACGACCTCACCACGGGCGCCGAGCTCTACCCCGACGGCACGCTGTGGCGCGAGGCGCGCTGGCCCGCCGGCCGCCGCAACATCGAGGTCGTGTGGGAGGCCGGCCGCCTAGGCCCCCCTCCTGACCTGCGCGATGCGATGTGCGCCCGGCTGCGCACCCTCCTACTGCGCCCCGACTCGAACATCCCCCTGCGCGCCCTTCAGCTCGACGGGCAGAACGGCGCCGCCTACAAGCTCGACCGGGCCTCGAAGTACCGCACCGGGGTCCCCGATGTCGACGCCGTCTACGCCCGCTACAGCATGCGGCCGGTGAGCGCCGAGGCCGGCCCCGGCCCGGCCCACGCCAGCATCGAGTTCGACCCCCGGACGCCGTCGCTGTTCCACGGGCCTCGGGTCTGATGACGTCCCCGCGCACCATCCGCACCGCCACGGAGAACCGGATCATCGAGCTGGTCGCCGCGCTCGAGGGGTACTCCCGCCAGCCCACCGCCGACGTCGAGTGGCTCGTTACCCCGCCCTACCGCGGTGCGCCGTCGCACCGTCGGCTGCTCGTGGTCGGCTACGCCGACGCCAGCGAGCTCGACAGCGACGGCATCCAGCCCGGTGCCGACCCCTCCATCGACGCCTGGTCGATCAGCTGTGGGGTGGCCACCACCGACGTGGTCGAGGCCCAGGAAGCCAAGGCGCTGTGCGAGGCGGCGTTCAACGACGTCGCCGACCTCCTCGCCCGCCTCCCGGATCTGAGCATGCCCGGCGGCCCCCGAGACCTTCGGGCGATCGCCCCCGCCGGTGGCCCGTTCTTCGACTGGCTGCCCTCGAACCCGAACAACCCCGCCAGCGAGCTCGTCCCGACCGGCTGGATGAACTTCGAGATCCCCTGCTTTGCCGACATCGAGAGGAACCCCTCATGACCGACACCGAGACCTCCCCGGAGGTCACCCTCCTCACCTACGCCGGCTCGTTCCGCAGGGCCCAGGTGAACGTCCCCGGCCGCACCGTCGCCGTCGAGCGGGGCAAGCGCTACGGCTTCACCGTCGAGGAGATCACCCACCTCGACCCCGAGGCGTGGCTCGAGCTGCGGCCCAAGCCGCAGGTCCCCGCGGACGAGCTCCTCGCCGGCACCGTCGCCCAGGTCCTCAAGGCCCTCGACGACAACACCGACCGTGCCGGCGAGCTCCTCGAGGCCGAGCGCGCCGGCGCCGACCGCAAGGGCGTCACCACGGCGCTCGAGGCCCTCGTCGCCGCCAACGACGAGACCACCAACGAGGCCGACTCGGCCGCCACCCAGGGGAGCTGACCCATGCCGGGAAAGAACTACGCCAACATCGCCCTCGAGACGACCTACGGCACGCCGGCCACGACCGGCTACCAAGGCATCCGGGTCGCCGACGACGGCCACGAGTCGAACGTCCTCGTGCTGCAGCCCGGCGGCATCGTCTACGGCGCCCAGGGCCCCGAGACCGACGGCCGCCGCGCGGTCGAACGCGACGCCACCGGCGCGCTCAAGACGTACCTGCCGTCGGCGGGGATCCTCAAGATGCTCCAGTGCACGTTCGGCGCGCCCGTCACGACCGAGCTCGTCGAGGACGAGGCCTACCAGTACGTGTTCGAGACGAGCGACATCGCGTCCCTTTCGTCGATCACCACCCAGATCGGTCGCACCTTCAAGGCCGGGGGCGCTGATCGCGACACCTACGCCGGCGGCATGGTCAAGGAGTTCCGCCTGGCCCAGGCCAAGGCGCCCGCCGGCGGCGGCACCTCCGACGAGGGCCTGGCCAAGACCGAGTTCGACATGGACTACCAGCGGCGCGTGCCGGGCTTCGCCGTCCACCTCCCCACGTACCCGACGCCCGAGCTCTACCACTCCGTCGGCGGGCTCACCTTCTCGATCGGCACGTCGCTCGCCCCCGAGGACCTCGTCGCCGAGTGCATCGACTCGTGGGCGCTGAAGTACCCGACCGAGATCGAGACCGACGACACGTGCGCGTCGTCGCTCCTCAAGGACAAGCCCACCCGGGCCGGCGTCCCCAAGCCCACCATGGACCTCGGGTGGACCTACAAGCACCGGGACTACTACGAGGCATGGCTCGCCGGCGAGGTGCTGGCCTTCCAGGCGCTCTACGAGCCCGCCGGCGCGATCGAGATCTCGGCCGGGATCAAGCCGTCGGTCACCTGGGACATCGCCGCCTTCGGGTTCACCGGCAAGACCCCGCAGATGTCGGAGTCCGCCAAGACCAAGCAGGACCTCCCCACCGACATCCTCTGGAACCGGACCAACCCGATGATCCGCTGCACCGTCGTCACCTCGGACGCCCCGCCGGTCTGACCCCATGGCCGAACCCGGGCTCGTGCATCTCGAGCTCAAGGACGCCGCCAAGATCACCGCGGCCCAGCGGGCCTGCCCTCGCGCCATGGCGCAGCAGCAACGCACCTGGAACCGCCAGACCGCGAAGCTGACCGCCGGGTGGATCCGCTCGGCCACCACGGGCGGCACCCCGCAGCAACGCCACATGGCCAAGGGCATCCGGGCCACGGCGACCGCCAACTCCTCGATCATCGCCATCGCCAACGGCGCCTCGTCCCCCGGCGCCCTCGGTGCCTTCGTCGGCTCGCGCCGTTGGCACCAGTTCCCCGAATGGGTCGGAACCGGCTGGGCCCCAGGCGACGCCAACGCCGGCCCTTACATCGTCAACCCGACGCTGCACCGGCACGAGGCCGACATCCAGACCCTGTTCCTGCAGGGCCAACTCGAGGCGGCCGCACGCCCGTTCCCGCGTCTCTGATCGGAGCACAACCCGTGACCACGAACCACCCCACCAACGGCATCATCGCCACCGTCGACGGCACGAACTACCGCGTGGACTTCGACGACGTCACCGGCGAGCAGGTCATCCGACTGCACACCCAGTTGGGCGTGACGCCCGCGACGCTCGCCGAGCTCGCCGACGGCGAGAACATCGGACTTCCCGAGCTCGTCGCGGTGATGATGCTGGCCCTCGAGCAGCAGGACCTCCCCGCCGACCCCCTGTGGCTGGCCCGCCACGTCACCCTCGGCAGCGAGATCGCCTTCGAGCGGTACGCGCCCGACGAACCGACGTCCTGACGCCCGAGCCGAGAAGCGGGCCGGGCGGTCGGCGGGGCGCGAGCTCGCTTGGGGCTCAGCCGTGAGCGTCCTTCCGAGGTCATCGCCGGCGTCGATCTTCGGCACCTGATCCGCCCGCTTCGCCGTCGCGACGGCCACATGCGACCAGAGCTGGTGGAGGTGTGATGGCGAACAAGACCGCAAAGCTCCAGCTCGTCATCGCCGGCGACAACCGCGGCGCCGTGAAGGCCGTGGATGGAACGACCAAGGCCGTCGGAGGTCTCACCGGCAGCTTGGGCGGCATGGCCGGTGGCCTCGCTGGCGCCTTCTCAGTCGGCGCGGTCGGTGCGTTCGCCAAGAAGACCGTCGACACCTACGCCAAGCAGGCCGCCGGGGTCGCTCAGATCAAGCGGCTCACGGGGGAGTCGGCTGAGAACGCGTCGCTGTTTGCCTTCGCGGCCCAACAGGCCGGCGTGCCCATCGAGAAGGTCGCGACCGCGGCGGGCATCCTCGCCACGAACATCCAGAACGGCAAGGTCGCGGCGAACGGAATCGCTACCCGCGATGGCAACGGCAACCTGCTCGACTTCGAGCAGATCCTCGGCAACATCGCCGACAAGGTCCAGTCGCTCCCGGCCGGCTTCCAGCGCACCGACCTGGCCCGAAAGGTCTTCGGGCGCGGCGGGGCCGACCTCGTCAAGATCCTCCAGAACGGCTCAGCCGGCATCGAGGACCTGCGCCAGAAGATGCAGGATCTCGGCCTCGAGTTCAACGATGCCGGGCTCAAGAAGTACCAGGACTTCATCAAGACCCAGCGGGATCTGCAGGCCGTCATCACCGGGCTCCAGGTGTCGCTCGGGTCGAAGCTCATCCCGCTCGTCACCTCCACCGAGCAGGCATTCACGAAGCTGCCAGGCCCCGTACGCGAGACCGTCGGCACCCTGGCGGTGCTCGGCGCCGGTGTCGGCGCCCTCGTGCTCGGCGTCGGCGCACTGGGCCCGGTCATCGCCCGCGGCGCCACCGCCTTGCACCTCAAGTCGGCGGCCGCCGTCGAGTCGGCCATCGCCACCGAGGGGGCCGCGGCGGCCGAGGTCCTGGCCGCTGAGGCGGCCGCTGCCGACGCCCTGGCCCAGGAGAACCTGACTCGGGCGTGGGCGACTGGCATCGGCGTCGAGGAGGCCTCGACGGCCGCTGCGGCCGCCCACGCCGCCGCAATGGAGGCTGACGCCCTTGCCACAACGGAGGTCGCTGTCGCCTCGAAGGCCGGGGCAGCGTCGACCGGCCTGTTCGCCACGGGCCTACTCGGGGTCGCTCAGATGGCGCCGCTGGTGGCCCTCGGCTACGGCGACGTCCTCAAGCAGTCCGACAAGATCATCGGCTCCGAACCGGCCCTCACCGCCGCCCTCAGCAGGATCGGCAAGGGCACGGGCGGCGTCTCCGACGCGTTGGATCAGCTGGGTGCGGGGAAGGACCCATACGAGCTCTTCAACCTCGATCACGCGCATGCCAACTTCAAGGCCCTGAACGCCAGCCTCACAGCCGTTCTGCAGTCGGATGGTCCGAAGGTCGCGGGGAACGCCTACGACACCCTGTCGGATGCGCTCCACAAGGCAGGCGTTTCGACGAAGGACATCAACGCCCAGTTCGGCCCGTTCCTAACCACCTTGAAGGCGAGCGGTACCGCCGCCGATGACGGCGCGCCCAAGGTGACGAAGTACGCGCAGGCGCTGCTCGACGCGGCCGGCGCGGTCGAGATCGCCAACCATCGCGTCGCCGAAGCCGAGAAGGTGTTCGACGCCCAGACCAACCTCGCCGACGCCAGCGCCACCGTCGCGGCCGACATGCGAGACGTCGCCGCCGCCACCGAGGCCGCGGCCGGGAACAGCGACGAGTACCGCTCGGCGGTGAAGGCCGAGGCCGACGACCTCAAGGATCTGAGCTCGGCCGAGGGTGACGTCACCGACCGGAAGCATGACGCGCTCAAGGCCCAGCAGGATCTCAACGATGCTCGCGCCGAAGCCGTGCGTCGGCTCTTCGACCTTCACCGGGCGGTCATCGAGACTGGCGACGACGAGATCGCCAAGGCCGATGCCGCCGCCCGTGCCGCCGAGGAGGCCCGCCGGAAGGGATCCGATCCCCATGCCACGGCCCTCGACAAGGCCGAAGCCCAGCACCAGGCCACCGCCGCCGAGCACGCCGCGCAGGCGGCCGCTCAGGATCACACCCAGGCGATCCTCGACAACGCAGCCGCCCAGAAGGCCGGCATCGAGGGCGACAAGCAGGTCGTAGCTGCGAAGGAGAAGATCTCCGAGGCCAACGCGGCCATCGTGGACGCCGAGCAGAAGGTCCGCGAGAAGCAGGCCCAGGTCGCCGCCGACGGCGTGGCCAAGTCGAAGATCCTCCAGCAGGCGGCCGCCGACCAGCGCGTCGCCCAGGACAAGCTCAACCTGGCCGTGCTGGCACAGGCCCAGGCGTTCCGCGACGTCGAGACGGCGCAGCACGGCCCCGTCGCTGGCCTCCAGGAGTACAGCGAGCGGCTCAAGGCGCTCTACGACCAGCTCGACCCCAACTCGCCGTTGGCGGCACGCATCGCCGCCCTGCTGCATGCCGTCAACGTCGCCGTGGCGTTCGAGGACAACGCGGCCGCACCCGGCGTGCCGCGCCTTCCCGACGGCCAGCCGATCGGCGGACCCCGTCCTCGCCAGGTGAAGAGCTCGAGCAGCGGAACGAGCCTCGGCTCGACCACTGGCAGCGAAGGGAACATCGTCCACAACACCACGAACATCGCGATCACTCACATCAGCCAGGGGACATCCCGGCAGGTGCGGCACGCGCAGACCGCGGCCACCAGGTCGACGATGAACGAGTTCTTCCGAGCGGGGCGAGGCTGATGGCTTACCTGCCGTGCGCCGTCTACACCTACGTCGGCGGGCCCGTCACGCTGCCGACGCCCACCGATCCCGACCCCGGACCGGGCACCGTCCCGGCCACCCTCGACGACCAGCCCAACGAACAGGGCGGCCGGGTCATGGTGCGGATGGGCGAGTTCCCGGGCTACCGCGATCGGGGTGTGCTGTGGAACGCACGGATCGAAGGCCCGAACGTCCGAGCGCGTGAGGCGGGTGGCAACGCCGTCACCGTGATCGTCCCGAACACCCCCCAGAACCTTCGCATCATCGGTGACCGGATCCCCGGGGCGGTGGACCGGTCGGGCAAGCCGCTGTACCACCTCAAGAAGGCGGTATCGCGGGAGCTCATCGTCGGCTCGACGGTCACTGGGAAGGCCCGTCAGCGGTTCGTCGTTCGAGACCCCGTCGACCTGAGCGCCGACCCCATCACCATCAAGGGTGTCGGGTTCGTCGGCGGAATCACCGCTGACCGCGTCATCGGTGCGCCGACTCGCCTCAACCTGATCGGCGACCGGATCGGTTCGTTCGAATCGGGAGACCTCACCGGCTGGCAGGAGATCGGCGACATCGACGCCGAGGTCGTTCCCGGTGGCCTCGACGGCGGCTACAAGGTCCGGCTCCGCGGCGACCCGGTCGGTGGCGAGAACTACATCCAGGCCCGGGCCCGCTATGTCGGCGGGCCCCATCCCTGGGGCCGGCAGGCCTTCGCCGCGCAGGCCAACGTGCAGCTCCCCGACTTTGGCATCGACATCGAGGACTACGGGCTGGTCAGCCTCGCCGTCTACAACGTCCTCACCGGCCTCGAGTACTGGCCCGGCGGCAACGCCGACCTCGGCGCCGGCCGGGTCACCGGTGACATGCGCCGCGGGGCCTTCACCCTCGACCCGGTGGAAGGCATCGGCTATCTGCCGCCTCCGCCGTACACGCTCGACTTGTTCATCCGGCTCCGGCCGACCGACGAGGACGAGTGGACCTACTACGACAACTCCGGGATCATCCGGCCCGAGAGCTCGTCGACGGTCCACGCCATCGACGTGACTCGCCACGTCGGCGAGCTGTTCCACCACTCGCAGGAGGGACGACAGAAGAGCGCGTGGGGCCCAGTTCGCGTCTCCTACGGCACGCCCAACGGCACCGAGAAGGTCGGCACCTGGTTCCACGCTGACGGCCAGTCGCTGAATGACGCACTCGAGGGCGTCTGCGCCGAGGGCGTCGAGATCTACGACTTCCCGTCGGGTCGGCGCGAGGTCCGTTCGACTAAGCGGCGGGGCGCACGACGCAACGACCTCGTCGTGCAGCAATGGGACATCCTCGGCAAGGTCCGCTGGCAGATTGACCCGGGCGCCCAGCGGACCACGGCACGCGCGACATCCTCGGCCGGCGCCCTCTGGGGCGGTGCCGATGCCGGTGCGATCGACACGCGCCAGGCCGACGGCCAGGTGATCGACGTCGTGATCTCCGGGCCCGTCGGCATGACCCCGTCACAGCTCCAGACATGGGTCGAAGCACAGCTCGCCACGCTGCGCCTCATCCAGATGACGACCACGCTCATCGTCCGACCCCGCCTCGGCGAACGCATCGCGGTCGGGGACTCGATCCGCGTTGCCCTGCGAGCCGGATCCGCCGGCCACATCGACTGGCTCCGGGTCTACGGGATCACCCCTGGCCCTGACGGCCGGTTCATCGCACTGGACGTGGGCACCGACCCCGACCTCGGAGGTCACTGATGGGCTACCTACTTCCTCGTGGCATGGAGAGCGTCCGGGGCCGCGCGTCCGGACCTGCCACCACCGGGATCCTCAACGACCTCGACCGCCAACGCGCAGCCAAGACGCCATCGAAGGCCCCGTCGCCGCCCGCGCTCAGGCAGTTCGTCGGGTACCGCTTCGACACCTACACCGGCGCTCCGGGTGACGGATCGGCCGGCTGGACGATCGGTGCCTGGTCCAGCGTCAAGGGGGCGACACCGAACGTCCTTTCTGGCGCGATCCTCGACCCGCGGGTGCTTGGCATCTACACCACCACGGCGTCGATCGAGATCACCGGCGGTCCGCCAAGCGAGTCGATCGTGATCTCAGGTCTCGGCCCGGGCTACGACCTCAACCAACCGGGCGGAGGGGTGCGCAGCCTGCACCTCGATAGCACCGGCTACGGGATCGACGTCGTCCCATGGTGGGGATCCCTGGGGCCAGGCGCCGGACTCCTCGCAGGCGCCGGTTCCACGAACGCCATCACCGGCATGGCGGCCACGATCGCTGTCGGCGGCTTCCTGGTGGCCACGCGATGACGCTCGAGGACGAGCTCGACCCGCTCACCGGCGACCTCAACTGGAGCCTCGGCGGCCTACGGCTTGGCGAAGGCGCCTACCGGGTCGTCACCGACGAAGGCCTCGAGGGGTTCGAGATCGAGACCGAGGATGGCGACACCGCCGGCGACGGGGCCGAACCCGGCTACCAGCGCCTCGCCCCACGCGCCGTGACGCTGACCCTCAACGTCGTGCCGCCCGCCGCGTCCGACGCCGTGCGAAAGGCCGCGATGAGCGTGGCCATGCACGACCTCGCCCTTGTGATCAATCCACTCGAGGACCGGATCAACGCGCGGCGGATGCTGCGCTGGACGCGCGCCGGCGAGCCGGCCAAGCGCCTCTACTACCGGCCCGCGAACGGCCAGGCCCTCGCCATCGCCGGCACCCAGCGCCGGCTCCAGTACCACGACGCCGACATCGTGGTCCGCCTCGAGTGCGCCGATCCGATCATCGTCTCCGACGAGTACGAGGACTTCGAGTTCGCAGCAGGCGAGACGATCCCCATCACCAACGCTGGGACGTTGACGGCGGTGCTGCCCACCGCCTGGGAGCTCACCGGCGACACCACCGTCCGCCTGCAGCACCTCGACCACCCCCGCGAGGACATCACGTTCCCGAGCTGGGCCGACCTCACCGTCTCGCGCACCCTCGAGATCGTCGCCCTCGGCACGTACAACATCGCCCACGGACCAGGCAACAACCCGTTCCCGCTGTGGCCAGTGCTGCGCCCGGGCGTCAACAACATCAAGGCCTCAGCGGCCTGCACGCTCCGAAAGTGGGACACCTTCACATGACCGACGACGCCTACTTCGCGCCCAGCTGGCTTCCCAAAGGCATCCAAGTACTCGACGGGCAGGTCCTCGTCGGCATCGTCGTCGACGTCCCGTTCGCCGACACCGTCGAGACCGTCGAGGACCTCATCGGCACCGAGATCGGGGCGGAGCGACTCTCGGCCACCGCCAGGTCTGTTCGACAGGACCTGGGCCAGCGACTGTTCCTCGACGATCCGACCACGACCTCGACGACCGTCGCTCGCCAGGGCGTCTGGTGGGCAAAGGACGGCGCGACCGACGCCGACCGTCTGCTCGTCGTGTTCGCCATCGACCCTGGACCAGCTGCCGATCCCTACGAACCCACCTGGGACTCAGGCCTGATCCTCCTACCGTTTGAGCCGTTCACCCCCGGCATCAGCCGCTTCGACGAGGCCGACGACGTCGAAGCCACCGGCGACCACGCCCCTGTCGCCGGCCAGGTCCCGGTGTGGACCGAGAGCGACGACGATCCCGACGTCCTCGTACTTCGACCCGGCGATGCGCCAGGCGCAGGCGGTGGCACGTTCACGGCGGCCGCCGTCCTGTGGGCGGCTGCGTTCGACCTGACCGATCCGGCGTCGCTCGGCCAGGTCGACACGGCCGGGGTGATCGACGCGCTGAACGGGCTCCTTACCGATGCTGGGCTCGCGGCGGTCGTCGATGGCGACAAGGTGATCGCCTGGTCCAGTTCGACGCCCTCCGGGATCTACACGGTCGGCGGGGCGTTGACAACGCTCACCTTTACGCCCGGGCCCAGCGCAGGCAACTGGGTGGCCGTGGAGGCGTACGTCGATGGTGGCGCGAACCCCAGCGTGGGTGGGACGTTCCTGCTCAGCCCTGGTGTCCCGATGCCCGAGAATCTGCCGCCGGTGCCGTGGCCGACCCATCACTTGATCCTCGCATTCCAGCAGCCAGACATCTCCGTCGGGTCGTGGACGCTGGGTGTGCACGACGGGGCATCGGGGACGTTGTTGTCGTCGACTGCCGACCCCGACGACAACACGACGATCTGGACGTGGTCGCAGTTGCCGTTCGCACGCGGTTTGTGGGCCATCGACCTGATGACGTTGTCCGATGTCGATGCCGGGATCATCGACATCACCGTCAACGGTGAGCCGGTCGGGCAGGTCGACGGCTACTCAGACCCTGCGATGCCCAACGTGTTGACGACCCGCACGTTCGATCTGCCCCGTGACGTCTGGGCGAATGTCGTGCTGGCCAACCCCACGAAGAACGCCGTGTCCACCGGCTACCGGATGTACGTGCAGGCCATCGTCCTTCGCCGCACCGGCGACTGAATCCCCAACCCAGGAGAAGATCACCATGCAGTTCCCCACCAACGCGATCGCCGCGGGCTTCGACGCCATCGACGCCACGGTCCCCGCCGACGCCGACACCTACGCGTTCGGCGTCCACGGCCACCTCGTCGACCCCACGCTCGCCGACCCCGAGATCGCCGGCCGGATCGGCCAGAAGATCGCCCAGGCGTTCGCCGACGAGGGCATCAGCCGCGCCGACTTCCACCTCGTCGCCCTGCGCAACGACGTCGCCGTCTCACCGGCGCGCACCGGCGACGACTACGACCCGATCGGCGCCTGACCCCGTGACACTGGTCAAGGCTGCCCTCACCCGCGCCGGCCGCACCGCCGCCCAAGCTGCGCTCGCCGCGCTCGGCACCGGGGCCTTCAACATCATCGACGCCGACTGGCAGGCCGTCGCGGGCCTGTCCGCTGGTGCCGCCGCGGTGTCGCTGTTGACGTCGGTGGCGTTCCCGCCGCCCGAAGCCACGAAGGCCTGACCGATGGCGCTCGGCTACGACTCGACGCACCCGCTCGACCACGATGCCCTCCGCACCGTGCACGCCGTCGCTGTCGGCCGGTACCTCGACAACCCGGCTGGCCACGCCGACGACTGGAAGGCCACCGGCAAGGCCGAGGACGACGGCTACGGCACCGCCGGGTTCGGTCGCTGGTACATCTGGGAGACCACCGCCACCCGGGCCCTCGACGGGTACGACGCCGGCGTCCGAGACGGTCAACGGGCCCGGACCGTCATGCGCGCCCTTGGCGTCCCCGCCTCGGTGCCGGCGATCGCCACGTGCGACAGCGGAGTCGCCGGATCCCGCACGATCGCCTACGGCCGCGGGTTCCGCGCCGCCGCTGGGGTCATCGGCATCTACGGCTCGGCCGGAGTCATCGACGCCTGGCACGCCGATGGGCTCATCGGAGCCCGCTACGGCTGGCAGACCAACGCGCACGGGTGGGACAGCCCGCGCCGCACCTCGCCCCACGCGTCGATGCACCAGCTGCTCCCGGTGACCCTGCTGCACCTCGGGAACATCGACCCCAACGACATCGACGACGACTGCCCGCTCATCCACTGGCCCGCCAGCCACCCCCACCCCACCCCCTCCACCACCGAGGAGCTCTCCATGAGCGACATCAAGACCATCACCGACGGCCTGGCCAAGATCAGCCGCCAGCTCGAGGACGTCAAGGCCGGGCTCGGCAAGGCCGGCCGCGCCGTCGTACTGCGCGACCCCCGCGACCACAAGGCCTGGATCATCACCGACGAGGGCCGCTGGCACGTCCCCGACCGCGCCACCCTGAACCTGCTGATCTGGATCGGTCAGGTGGCGGCCGTCGACAAGATCCCGCTGGCCGACCCGGCCACCCTCGACAAGGTCCCGGTCCTCCAGGCCCCGCCGTCGGCCGGCTGACCGGTGCTCGTCCTCGGCGGTGTCGATCCTGTCTCGGGGTCGATCCTGGTCGCCGCCATCACCGTCGTCATCGCCCAGGTCGGCCTCGTCACCAAGGGGCGTCGTGACGCGAGCGCGACCGAGCGCGCCGCCAAGTCGGCGGCCAAGGCGACCGAGGCGGCTGCGACCGCCACCGCGTCGGCAGCGATGGTCGAGACCGCGTTCAACGGCATGCAGGCCCAGGTGGCCACAGCCACCGAGGCGTGGCGGGACTGCGAAGGCCGCTGCGACCAGCTCGGTGCCGAGAACACCGAGCTGCGCTCCGAGGTGAAGCAGCTCCGCCAGGCCCTCGACCGGGTCACCCGCGACATGAACAACCTGATCGCCAAGCACGGAGACGCCACATGATCGCCATCACCCGACCGTTCCGAGCCGTCGGCCGCGCCGCCCGCTGGTGCTGGCGCAGGGCCACACCCGAGGCCGTGCGCAAGGTCCGCGACGTCGCCCTCATCTTCCTGGCCGTCGCCGTAGTGGCCGGCGTCGTGTCGATCATCGGGCTCGTCCGCCAGTCCGCCGACCGTGGCCGCCAGAACCGCACGACCCTGGTGCGACTCGACCGTGCCGTGTCGGGCATCGAGGACGTGCAGCGCCGGATCAAAGCGCAGACCTCCCCAGAAGCCCAGGCCCGCCAGCAGCGCACCGTGAACGCGATCATCGCCGTCGTCGACTGCCGACAGCAGGCGAACAACCAACGCATCATCGACGTGCTCGTCGAACGGGGCGTGCTCTCCGACGGCGACGTCCGGGCCATCACCGCCGAATGCGACCGGCAACGCCGCCAGGACGGCGGCTGACCGCACGTTCTCGCCGTCACGAACACCGAGAGGCCCCGCTCACCTTCGGGTGGGCGGGGCCTCTTCGCGTCCTGGGTCGGCAATCAGGTCGCCGGGAGGCACGCCCAGCCGGTCCGCGAGCTGCTCGACGCTGCGCAGTGTCAGGTTGCGACGTCCGCGCTCGACCGAGCCGATGAAGGTTCGGTGATAGCCGAGGTGTGCCGCCCACTGATCTTGCGACATCCCCGCCTCGAGGCGCATGCGCCGCATGTTCCGTCCGACCGTTGCCGCGAGACCGTTCACACCAGGGGTCAACAGCGCGAGGCAGCCGACCATGACGCACGTCGTTCCACCAGGCGCATCGCGAGCTCCGCCGACTCGCATCGGCCCGTGACGCGCTCGCCGAGTCGATAGCCAACCCATCCGGGCCCAACGCCGGCGACGAGGTCGTAGAACGCCACCTGGCCCACGAGGTGCCGCTCGCAGGTGTACCCCCACCAGGTGCCCTCGTTTCCCTCGGGGGCCGGCTCCCACACCAACGGCTCCATAGCGAGCGTCAGCCGTCCGCCAGGTCGCTGCACGCGTTCGTCATGGCGACGATCGTGCCAGCGGCATCGTCGCCCGTGCCGGTGGTGGCTTCGGCGAGCAGCCGCGTTGACGCCTGCCGAACCTCGATCGAGTCCGCGAACTGGCCGTCGTCGTAGACCTCGCTCACTCGATCTCGGAACTCGTCGTCAGCAACGATGCCCGCCTGGACATCGTCCGTGAGGCGGACAAACGTCGTGCACGCTCGTCGACCGGAGGCGTCGCGCTCGAGCTTCGATGGTGGGTTGATCCAGGCGTAGTTGACCCAGGCGTAGATGACGAACGCCGCCGCCAGGATCCCGCACCAGCCGATCGGTCGGATCTGGCTGAGTCGGCTGGCCCTGGCCTTCTTCGGCGGCGTGAGGGGTCGAACCGAGCCGATCCAGGTCGTGCCGTCCCAATATCGCTCGTGACCAACGCCATAGGGATGCCAGCCCGGTTGGGTCGGCCGTTGTGGAGTCACCATCCTCGTCCCCTCCTGCCCCGCGCGGCGACGCAGGGGCCGATGGTAGAGCCCCGGACGGGTGGTCGCTGGAGCTCGCTAGCCCTTCCCGTCGTCACCCCCGGTCCGTACGATGCCGCAATGGCGTCGATAAAGAAGCGCATGACGGCGGGCGGCCAGACCCGCTGGGACGCGCGGGTGCGCATCGGCGCCAAGGTCATCACGAAGACCCACCGGACCCGGGAACTGGCTCAGACGTGGGCCCGCCAACAGGAGGATGCCGCCCGCTCGGGCGAGTGGTCGGATCCGTCGTTGGCCAAGCAGTCGCTGGCTGATTACGGGGCGGCGTGGATCGACACCCGCCGCGTGCGGCAGGGACAGCCTCTCGCGCCCCGCACCAAGGAGGTGTACATCGACCTCCTCGAGCGGCGAATGGAGTCGATCGGGGCGGTGGAGCTCCGCCACCTGACGCCCGAGGTGGTGCGCAAGTGGTATGCCGACCAGCCGCCCGGGCCGTACACGGCGAAGGGGTACAGGCTGCTGCGGTCGATCTGCGCGACAGCCGTCGATGATGGGATCCTGCGCCGACAGCCGTGTCGAATCGACGGTGGGGGTCGCGAGTCGAGCCCAGAGCGGCCACTGATCACGCCCGACGAGCTGGCCTCCCTGGTGCAGGCCGCCGACCCTCGGCTCCGCGCCCTCGTGCTGCTTGCCGGATGGTGCGGGCTCCGCAGCGGTGAGCTGCTGGCCCTCGAGCGTCGCCATTTCGATCTCCTCCACCGCGTCGTACACGTCGACCAGTCGGTTCAGTCGCTGAAGGGCCAGGGCAGGACCCTCCTGCCGACCAAGTCCGACGCCGGGCAGCGCGCCGTTGACATGCCCGTGCTCGTGGCCGAGGCATGCACGGTCCACCTCCACGAGTACGTGACCGCTCCACCGACCTCGCCCTTCGCCGTTGGGCGCAGCAAGCGTCCCGTGCAGCCAAGAACGCTCTGGCGCTGGTGGAACGATGCGCGTGTCGCCACCGGGCTCGGTCACTACCACTTCCACGACCTGCGCCACGCAGCCGGGACAATGGCCGCGTGGACCGGAGCCACGCAGGCGGAGATCCAGGCGCGTCTCGGCCAGGCCTCGGGTGCCGCCGCGGCCCGATACCAGCACGCCGCCAAGGAGCGGAACCGGGACCTGGCCGACGCTCTGGACGCCATCGCCCGCGGCGAGTTCACCCGTCGGATCCAACTCCGCCCGCGCGATGGGCGCGCGATGGACACGGAAACGACGGAGGCCCAGGAGGACGCTGGCTAGCGCCCCTGACCTGGGCCTCGCATGCTGGCACCCCCAACGGGATTCGAACCCGTGCCGCCACCTTGAGAGGGTGGTGTCCTAGGCCGCTAGACGATGGGGGCCTGAGAAGCAGTCCTGTCTAGCACCAGGGTGCGGGATGGTCCCAAGCCGGTTCGAGCGGCGACATCGCGGCCCGATCCTCGTGCATGCTGGGTGCCCCGGCGAACGATCCAGGGGGTGCGGTGACCGAGGAACGACGCAGCTACTGCCGGATCTGTGCGGCGTCGTGCGGGATCGTGGTCACGGTCGACGGCGAGCAGGTGGTCGGCGTCCGGGGCGATCCCGACCACCCGGGCTCGGCGGGGTACACGTGCCCGAAGGGCCGCGCCCTCGGCCTGTTCCACCACGCGCCGAACCGGCTGGACCGCCCCCGCCTGCGCGGCGACGACCAGCCGTGGGACGTCGTGCTCGATGACCTGGCGGCCGGCCTCGTCGATGCTCGGCACGCCCACGGCCCGGACGCGGTTGGCTTCTACCTGGCGACCGGGTTCGGCTTCGACAGCGCAGCACAGGTGTCGTCGATCACCTGGTTCGGCGCCCAACGGTCGCGGTCGCTGTACACGGCGGCGACGGTCGACAACTCGCCGGTGCTCACGGCCGCCGAACTGGTCACCGGGCTGCCGTTCCTCAACCCGGTGTGGGACCCGGACCAGCCGGGCCTGCTCCTGGCCTTCGGCACCAACCCGGCGGTCTCGCACGGTTACGGCACCTCGATGCCGGACCCGATCACCCACCTCCGCCGCTACCGGGCCCGCGGCGGCGTCGTCTGGGTGCTCGACCCTCGACGCAGCGAGACCGCGGCGCACGCCGACCGCCACCTCGCGGTTCGACCCGGCTCGGACACGTCGGTGCTGGCGTGGCTCTGCCGCGAACTGTTGGCCGAGGGGGCGGACGCGAGCGAGGTCGCCGAGCGCTGCGACCCGGCCGACCTCGTCGTGCTGGGCGATGTCCTCGGTCCGTTCACGATCGAGCGGGCCGCGGCGGCCTCGGGGATCGGCGTCGACGAGCTCGACCAGCTGTTCGCCGCCGTGCGCGCTCACCCCGGCCGGCTCGCGGTGATGTGCGGCACGGGGCTCACGATGAGCCGCGACGGCATCCTCGCCGAGTGGCTGCGCTGGGTCCTCCTGGCCCTGTCCGGGTCGCTCGACCACGAGGGCGGGATGCGGTTCAACCGGGGCACCGTCTCGCGGCCGACCCGGCCGCCGGCCACCGAGCCGGAGCGGCTCCCGGGCCCGTCCAGCCGACCGGACCTGCGCACGGTCATCGGGCAGTACCCGTGCGTGGCGATGGTCGACGAGATCGAGGCCGGCAACCTGCGGGCCCTGGTGGTCGGTGGCGGCAACCCGCTCACGGCCTTCCCCGATCCGGACCGCACCCGAGCGGCGCTGGCCTCACTCGACGTCTTGGCCGTCGTCGACGTGGCCGACAACGAGCTCACCGCCCTGGCAACCCACGTGCTCCCGGCCACCGGCCAGCTCGAGCGGGCTGACCTCACGCTGGCCGAGGCCGTGGCCATGAGGTCGGCCCTCCAATACACGGCCGCCGTGGTCCCGCCCGTCGCCGAGCGCCGCCCGGCGTGGTGGATCTTCAGCCAGCTCGGCCGGCGCATGGGCACCGACCTCCTCGCAGGGGTCGACCCCGACGTCCTCACCGACGACCTGTTCCTCTCGGGCGTGCTGGGACACGCCGGACTCGATCCGGCCGAGGTGGCGGCGAAGGGACCCCACGGCCTCGAGGTGGCCCACCGCTACGACTGGGTCGCCGAGGAGCTCCTCCCGGACGGAAGGTGGCGGCTGGCGCCGGCCGAGCTGGTGGCCCGCCTGCGTTCGCACGACTCCGTGACGACCGGTGGCGGTGGCGGTGGCGGTGGCGATGGCGACGGCGATGGCGACGGCGACGGCACCGGAACCGGAGCCGGCGAGCTGCTGCTCACGAATCGCCGCGACGTCCGGCGCCTCAACTCACTCGACTACGCGGGGGCTCCGACCGGTCGGGTCGACGGACCCCAGGCGCGCCTCCATCCGACCGATGCCGGGGCGCGTGCAGTGGTCGACGGCCAGCAGGTGCGGATCACCAGCGCCCACGGCGCGGTGGAGGCCATCGTCCGCGTGGACGACGCCATCTCGGCGGGCACGGTGTCGGTCAACCACGGCCGGGGTGGCGCGAGCAACGTCGCCGCGCTCACGAGCCGCACCGTCGATGTCGACCCGATCACCGGCATGCCCCACGCCTCCGGCGTGGCCGTCGAGGTGACCGCGGCGCCGGCCTGAGCACCGGCCGGCCGTCGCGCTTCCCGTCGAACTTGGCTCGGGGGGGAGGACTCGAACCCCCAAAGGCAGCACCAGAAGCTGCTGTGTTACCGATTACACCACCCCCGAATGGGCAGGTCGATAACACTAGAACACCATCGCGGGGCACGGAAAACGGGTTGGTCACCAGCCCCGATAGGTCGGGGAGCGGCGCTCGACGAACGCGGCGACGCCCTCGTTGGCGTCGACGGTGCCCATGTTGAGCTCCTGGGCGACGGCCTCCTCGTGGAAGGCGGTGGCCCGATCGGTGTCGAGCGAGCGGTTGACGAGCCACTTGGTGAGGGCGAGGGCGCGGGTGGGGCCGACGGCGAGGCGGGCGGCCCACTCGTCGACGGCCGCGTCGAGCTCGTCGGCCGGCACGACCCGGTTCACCAGGCCGAGGGCGGCGGCGTCGGTTGCGCTGAGGTCGTCGCCGAAGAACAGGAGCTCCTTGGCCTTCTGCACGCCGACCATCCGGGGGAGCAGGTACGCCCCACCGCCGTCGGGCACGAGGCCGCGGCGCACGAAGACCTCGATGAAGCGCACGCCCTCGGCCGCCACGACGAGGTCGGCGGCCAGGGCGAGGTGGGCGCCGATCCCGGCAGCCGTGCCGCCCACCGCCGCGATCACGGGCTTCTCGCAGTCGAGGACGGCGGCCACCAGGCGCTGGGCACCGTCGCGGATCATCTTGGCGACCTCGCCGACACCCCGTGCCGGCGCGTCGTCGGGCCTCGGCGCCGGCGGGCGGCTGGCCCGCAGGTCGGCTCCGGTGCAGAACGCGTCACCGGTGGCACCGAGCACGACGACCCGGATGCCGAGGTCCGCGCTGGCGTCGCCCAACAGCTCGATGACCCGGTCGCGTTGGTCGGGACTGATGGCGTTCTTGACGTCGCCCCGGTTCAGCGTGATCCAGGCCACGCCGCGCTCGTCGACTCGGTGCAGGACCTGTTCGGTGAGGGGGAGTTCGGACGACGGGGTGGGCACGGTGGGGCTCCTGCGTGGTCGGTCGGGCGAAGCGTACGGGTTGTCCTGACGCCCCGTCAGGTCCGAGCCCGGGCCCGAGCCGGAGCCTGTCAGGGGTGGTCGGGCCCCTGGGCGACGAGGCGGGCGAGGGCGCGGCGGTCGACCTTCTGCATCGCCGTCAGGGGGAGGTCGTCGACCACGATCAGGGCCTCGGGCAGCTTGTGGTGGGAGAGCGTGGCCGAGGCATGGCGACGGAGGTCCTCGAGCGTCGGCGGCGCCGCCGGGTCGACGGGCACGACCACGGCCACGCCGATCTCCCCGAGCACGTCGTGGGGGCGCGAGACCACCGTCACGTCGGCCACGGCCGGATGCTGGCCGAGCACCCCGGCCACCTCGGCGGGGTGGACGTTGTAGCCGCCGCGGATGAACAGGTCCCCGGACCGGCCGGCGAGCGTGAGGCACCCGGTGTCGTCGAGCCGGCCGAGGTCGCCGGTGCGCAGCCAGCCCCCGACGAGCGCGTCAGCCGTGGCCGCCGGGTCCTTCCAGTAGCCGGACATCGTGGCCTCGGAGTGCAGCCAGACCGTCCCGACCTCACCGATGGAAACCGGCCGATCGCCGGTGTCGCGGATCTCGACGTCGATGCCGGGCCGGGGCCGGCCGACCGTGTGCAGCGCCTCGTGATCGGGTGCGTCGGGCGCGGTGCCGGTACCGACCCCGCCCGACTCGGTCAGCGACCATCGGATCGAATAGGCGGCGTCGAACCTGCGCCTCGCCTCCTCGACCAACGCCGGGGGCGAGGCCGAGCCGCCCATCACGATGAGCTTCACGCAGTCAAGGTCGCGAGCGTCGAAGTCCGGGTCGCGCAGCATCAGGGCCATCTGAGGCGCGACGCCGCCGAGGGTTGCGATGCGCTCGCGCTCGACGAGGTCGAGCACGTCCGCGGCCCGCCAACGAGCCAGCAGGTGGGTCGTCGTCCCGAGCCGCAGGTACCAGGCGAGCTTGGTGGTGAACCCGATGTGGGCGAACTGGGTGGCGCCGTACTGGGCGATCGGTTTCGGGCCTCCCCACGCGTCGCCGACGTCGTAGCGCGTCACGGCGGCCAGCTGCCGGTCGGTGAACCAGGCGCCCTTCGGCAGCCCGGTGGTCCCGGACGTGAAGACGATGGCGACCGGGCGATCGGGGTCCGGGTCGATGGCGTCGGGCCGGGAGCCGGTGCGGGCCAGAGTTGCCACGGCGTCGGCATCGGCCACGACCAGGTCAGGGTCCACGCGGTCGAGGCAGGCGGTCCGCTCGGCATCGGTCAGCCGCGGGTTCACGCCGGCCGTCGCCGCGCCGAGCTTGGCGGCGGCCACGTACGCGACGACCCAGGCCGACGTCGACGGGAGCGTCAGGCCCACGATCGCGCCGGGGCGTACGCCGGCGACGGCCATCCCTGCAGCAACCTCGTCGCTGCGATCGTGGAGCTCGGCGTAGGTGAGCACGGCGCCGTCGGGGTCGACGAACGCGGACCGGTCACCGAACCGGCGCGCCGCTTCGGCCACCGTCGCCGGAAGGTACGGCCTCTGTCGCGGATCGACCTCGCTGTCCGACACGGCCACCGACGCTAGGCAACGGACCCGGTGGGAGCGGCATGGTGCTCTGGCATCCTGTCGGCCGTGCCCGGAGCCCCCTCGCCCGTTTCCCTCTCGCTCGACCAGGCCCGTCGGATCGCGCTCGGCGCCCAGGGCTTCGCCGACCGCAGGCCGGTCGGTGCGGTCGACCGTCGCCACGGCCGCAAGGTGTTCGACCGGGTCGGCATCATCCAGATCGACTCGGTCAACGTGCTCGCCCGCTCCCAGGAGCTGCCGCTCTTCGCCCGGCTCGGGCACCACCGCCGCGACCTGATCCCGTTGCTGACCAAGGCCGGCGACATCTTCGAGTACTGGGCCCACGAGGCGTCGCACGTCCCGGTCGGGTTGCACCCGTTGCTGCGCTGGCGCATGGACGACGCCCGCGAGGGTCGGGGCACGTGGGGACGCGTGGGCCGCATCAACCGCGAGCATCCCGAGCTCGTGGCGAACGTGCTCACCCAGGTCGCCTTGAAGGGCCCGGTGACCATGGGCGAGATCGAAGGTGCCGGCGAGCGCCACGACGGCATGTGGGGCTGGAGTCCCGGCAAGGTCGCCATGGAGTACCTGTTCTGGAGCGGGCAGGTCACGGCCCGCCGCGGCCCCAACTTCGAGCGTCGCTACGACCTGCCCGAGCGCATGCTCCCTTCCGGCGTGCTCGATGCCGCGACCCCGAGTCGCCATGACGCCAAGAAGGACCTGCTGCTGATCGGCGCCCGTTCCCACGGCATCGGCACGGCTCGCGATCTGGCCGACTACTTCCGGCTGAACATCCCCGAGTCCCGCCCGCTGCTCGCCGAGCTGGTGGCCGAGGGCCGGCTGGTGCCGGCGCACGTCGAGGGCTGGAAGGAGCACGCCTACCTCGACCCCGATGCTCGTCGTCCGAACCGGCACCGCGGGCGCGCGCTGCTGTCACCGTTCGACTCGCTCGTCTGGGAGCGGTCGCGGGCAGAGCGGCTGTGGGGCTTCCGCTACCGCATCGAGATCTACGTCCCGAAGCCGAAGCGGATCCACGGCTACTACGTGCTCCCGTTCCTGCTCGACGGCGACCTGGTGGCCCGCGTCGACCTCAAGTCGGATCGCCAGGCCGGGGTGCTGCTCGTCCAGGCGGCGTTCGCCGAGGCCCACGTCGAGACCGACCACGTGGCCGACGAGCTGGCCGCCGAACTGGCCGAGCTCGCCGTCTTCCTCGGCCTCGACGCCGGCGTCGTCGTCAAGCCGAAGGGCGACCTGGCCGCCGACCTCGCCCGCGCCGTCGCCCACCTCTGACCCCGGCGTCGCCTCCCCGCCCACCGATCCGCCCCGGGGACACGAATTTGTGTCGATCGTGGCCCCAGGAGGTCGACGATCGACAGGAATAGCCCGCGGGGGCGCGTCGGCCGAGGGCCGCGGCGGGTCGGCGGGTCGGCGGGTCAGCGGATGCGGGGCTTGGCCCTCGAACCGGCGGCGAAGGTGGCTTGGCCTTCGGCCAGCGACTCCTCGGACATGCCGAGCTGGAGGAAGGTGTTGCCGAGCGACAGGGCCTGCTGTCGGCTGAGCTCGCGGCCGGCCCACAGCGTGCGCAGGGTCGCCTGCATCGGGCCCGTGGGGGCCGAGGCGATCGTGTCGGCCACCCAGCCGGCGCGCTCCTCGAGGTCGGCCGACGGGCACACCTCCGACACGAGGCCGATCTCCAGGGCCCGCGCCGCGGACATGCGCTCGTGGTTGCCGAGCAGGGTCATGCGCAAGATCTCGCCGAAGGGCATGCCCCGGTGGAGCATCAACAGCGGCTCGTAGACGGCAGGCATGCCGTAGGTGACGTGGGGGTCGAAGAACGTGGCGTGCTCGGCGGCCACGAGCACGTCGACTTCGCCCAGCAGGTAGAACGCCCCGCCGCATGCCATCCCGTTGACCGCGCACACGACTGGCTTCCACAGGTCGTTCGCCTTGGGCCCGAGCAGCTGGCCCGGGTCGTCGTAGGTGAACGGCGAGAAGTCGTAGGTGGCGCCGCCTTCGGCCGGCACGAAGTCGCGGTCGATGCCGGTGCAGAACGCCTTGTCTCCCGTGGCCGACAGCACGACCGAGCGCACCGAGCCGTCGGTGCGGAGGGAGCGCCAGAGGCCCGACAGCTCGTCGCACATCACCTTGTCGAACGCGTGGTACTTCTCGGGCCGGTCCAGCCAGATCCACACGACGGCGCCGCGCTGCTCGGCGCGCAGGGTCTCGAACGAGCTCAGGTCGGTCGGCATGGCCTGAACGTAGGGGAGCGGCGGGTCAGGCGCCGAGGGCCGCAGCGCGCCGGGCGCCGGGCTCCGTCTTGCGGTCCTGGTCGAGCGGCAGCGAGAGCATGCGGATGGCGTTGCCGCGCATGGCCTTGTAGATCTGCTCGTCGGTGAGGCCTTCCACCAGCTTCTCGGCCACCTGCTTGGTCTCGGGCCAGGTGGAGTCGGTGTGCGGGTAGTCCGTCTCGAAGGTGACGTTGTCCTCGCCGACCACGTCGAGGCTCACGAGCCCGTGGCGATCGCGGAAGAAGCAGCCGAAGACGTTGCGGTAGTAGTAGGTGCTCGGCGGCTCGGGGATGAGGTCCTTCACCCCGCCCCACGCCCGGTGCTCGCGCCAGACGTCGTCGACCCGCTCGAGCAGGTAGGGGATCCAGCCGATCTGGCCCTCGCTGTAGGCGATCTTCAGGTCGGGGAACTGCACGAGCTTCCCGCTGAACAGCCAGTCGCTCATCGAAGCCATCGAGTTGTTGAACGACAGTGACGCCGCCACGGCCACCGGCGCGTCGCCAGAGGTGGCCGGCATGCGAGACGACGACCCGATGTGCATGTTGATCGTGGTGTCGGTCTCCTCGCAGGCCGCGATGAACGGGTCCCAGTGGCCCGAGTGGATCGACGGCAGGCCGAGGTGGGGCGGGATCTCGCTGAAGCACACCGCGTGCACGCCGCGCTCGGCGTTGCGGCGGACCTCGGCGGCCGCCAACTCGGCATCCCACAGCGGCACGATGATCAGCGGGATGAGGGCGCCGCCGGAGTCGCCGCACCACTCCTCGACCATCCAGTCGTTGTAGGCCTCGACGCACGCCAGGCCCATCTCGCGGTCGGGGTGCTCGGTGAACGTCTGCCCGCAGAAGCGGGGGAAGCTCGGGAAGCAGAGCGACGCCTCGACGTGGTTCATCTCCTGGTCGGCGATGCGAGCCTTTGGCTCGTAGCAACCTGGACGCATCTCGTCGTAGGTCATGGGCGTCATGGTCATCTCGTCGCGGGAGTACCCGACGGCGGCGACGTGGCGCTTGTGGATGTAGACGAGGTCGCCGAACACCCAGCAGTCAGCCGGGCGGCCCTCGGGGTCGAAGGACTGCTCGTAGGTGCCGCCACCGATGTGCTTCATGGCGCCGATGCCCCGCCGCTCGATCCGCGGTCCGTCGGCCTTGAACCGTTGGGGCAGCCATTCCTGCCACACGTGCGCGGGCTCGACCACGTGGTCGTCGACGCTGATGATCCTCGGCAGCTCGGTCATCGACCGTTCCTCCCACGTTTCTGACGGACCGTCAGATACTACCCTGACGCTCCGTCAGGGACCACACAGGCTCCGACCCATCGGCCTGCCAGCACAGGAGCACCGCATGCACCTCGGGATCACGTTCGGTCAGCTCAACCCGGCCTTCTGGGAACGGGTGGCGATCGAGGCCGACGGGCTCGGCTACGAGTCGGTGTGGCTCCCCGAGCACCTCGTGTTCCCGCTCGAGATCTCGGGCCAGCTGATCCCCGGCGAGGAACACCCGCCCGTGCCGCCCACCGTCCCGGTCTTCGACGCGTGCAGCTACCTCTCGTACCTGGCGGCCAAGACCGAGCACCTCAAGCTCGGCACGTTCGTCTACCTCCTGGGCATCCGTCATCCGTTCATCTCGGCTCGAGGGTTCGCCACGCTCGACGTGCTGTCGAAGGGCCGGGCCCTCTGCGGCGTCGGTGCGGGCTGGCTCACCACCGAATGGCGGGCCGCCGGACTCGACCCAGCGACCCGCGGCGCGCGGCTCGACGAAGCCATCGAGGTCGTGCGGCGGCTCTGGACCGAGCCCGAGATCAGCCACGACGGCGAGTTCTTCCCCTTCGAGCCGGTGGCCTTCGAGCCCAAGCCGGTCCGGCCCGGCGGCCCGCCGATCCTCGTGGGCGGGGAATCGAAGCGGGCCCTGCGCCGCGCCGCCGAGCTCGGCGACGGCTGGCTCGGGATGGCCCACACGCCCGAGTCGGCGGCGGAGCGGGTCGCCGAGCTCCATCGCCTGGCCGAGGGCGCCGGGCGAGATCCCGGGGCCATCGAGGTGACGGTCATGGGCACGGTCGACGAGCCCGCCGACCTCGAACGCTGGGAGGCAGCCGGCGTCGACCGCCTGATCGTCACGCCGTGGCGCCGCAGCAAGGAAGCGGTCGACGCCATCCGCGCCCTGGCCGACCGGCTCGGCCTCGAGGTCTCGCCGCCCGGAGACTGACCGCCTGGCAAAGCTCATGCGTGCCGCGCCGCGCCGCCCGCGAGCGGCGAGGGTCACCCGCCAGGAGCCGTCGCCGTCGCCGTCGTCATGGTCGTCGTCGGACTCGGTGGCGGTGGCGTGGCGGCGGTGATGGTCAACGCGGCGTCGGCCGAGCGGGCACGAGGCGCATCGGTCGAGGCCCGGAGGAAGCAGCGCGAACCGGGCGCGGCGCAGTCGAGCGGCATTGCATCGAGCACGAGGGCGCGGTGGACCGCGAACGAGGACTGCAGGCCGCCGAGCACGGTGACCTTCGCCTTGGTCCTCGTCGACGGGTCACATCGATCGGCGGTGCGGACCCTGGCGCATTGGACGATCGTCACCGTCGAGCCGATGTCGAAGTGGGCGCCGTCCACGGTGATCCTCTGGCGGTCGGTGATCGCGGTGGCCGGCGACGCGAGCAACGTCGGCGTCGCATCGCCGTGGGCGGCTGGCCCGACCGGCCCGCCGACCTCATCCACGACGCGCGAACCGAGCCACACCGTGAGCCCGACACCGATCAGCAGCCCGAGCAGCGAGAACGCGCCGCAGCCGGCGGAGGCCCACCCGGCACGTTCCCCCCTGGCCATGGTCGCAGCGTACGGGCGGCCGGTCCCGCGTCAGGGTCGACCCCCAATCCGATGGCCGCCCGGGGACCGGGGTCTGGTGGACTGGTGCCCTCTCGGAGGAGGACGCGAGTGGAGCACCCTGACGGCCCGGACATGTTGGAGCAGGCGGCCGAGGAGATCGACACGGTCGTCGGGCACGTGGCCGACGGGATCCGCACCGGCGTCGAGGGAGTCGACGCGGTGGGCCGGATCGTGGCCCAGTACCTGGGGTGCGTGCCGGCCGAGCCTGTCGAGGTCGAGTTGCTCCTCGACTACGCGCTCGAGGCGGCGGCCTCGATCTCGGCCGATCCCCTGGTCCAGGACCCGGTCCTCGTGGACTACGCCGCCGAGGTGGTGGGTGGCGTCCGGGCCGAGCCGCAGCTCCGGGCGCACTTCAGCATGCTGATCGACCGGCTGGATGTCGCGGTCCGGCTGGGCGACGCCGGTTCGGTCGACGAGCTGGTGGAGCTGTGCCGGGAAGGGCGGCGGAGCCATCGGCACCTGCTGGGCCTGGCCGAAGCGGCCGAGGATCTGCTCCACCTGGCCCACCGACTCGAGCTGCCCGAGGCGCTGGCGGCGGCGGCCCGACCGGCGCCCGGCGCCGAGGCCCGGCTCGGCCACCACCACTGGTCCCGGGAGCAGTTCGTGCTGGCCCTCGACCTGTTGGCCCACCTCGCCGCCGATCCCTACTCCGACGCCGGGGTGCGGGCCCGGGCGGAGCTCGTCGAGCTGGTGGCGTTCGTCGAGACCGCCGGCGAGGCGGCCGTGCGGCTGCCGGTGCACCTCCTCACCGAGGAGGAGCGGACCCGCCTGTTGTCGATCCACGAATCCCGGGTGGATCTCTTCGTGGCGGACCCGCTCCAGGTTCCGGTCCACCTCGCGATCCTGCGCGACAACCGGGTGGTGCGCGCCGCGCTGTGGCAGGCGCTCGACGCCAGCCGGATCTGATCCCTCCCCAGACCTGACGAGGCGTCAGATACGCTCGAAGGCCGTATGGCCAAACCGACGCTCAGCGAGCTCGTACATCCCGCGCACACCGCGGTGGTCACCTCCGAGGTGCAGAACGGCGTCGTGGGGGAGCGATCGGCGTTGCCCGAGCTCGCCGCGGCCGCCCGACCGATGATCGAGCGGCTGGCCGTGCTGTGCACCGCCGCCCGCGCCGCCGGCGTACCGGTGATCCACGCCACCGCGTCGAGGCGGGCGGACGGGGCGGGCTCCAACACCAACGCCCGCCTGTTCCTCGCTCTGCGGAAGTCGCCGGTGTCGCTGCTGCCGGGCTCGGCCGAGACCGACGTGGTGCCGGAGCTCGGGCCAGATCCTGCCGACCTGATCCTCAACCGTCTGCACGGCCTGAACCCGATGGCCGGCACCGACCTCGACCCGGTGCTGCGCAACCTGGGCGTCACGACCATCGTGGTCACCGGCGTCTCGGTGAACATCGCCATCACGAACCTGGTGATGGACGCGATCAACCACGGCTACCAGGTCGTGTTGGCACGAGACGCCGTGGTCGGCATCCCCCAGGAGTACGCCGACGCCGTGATCGACAACACCCTGGCCCTGCTGGCCACCGTCGCCACGGTCGAGGAGCTCGCGGTCGCCTGGCGAATCGCCTCGCAGGAGGCCCCGTCGTGACCGACCCGAGCGGCGTTTCGGCGACGCCCGCTCCGACCCCCGCTCGGCCCCCCGCTCCGCCGGCGGGCGCCGCGTTCGACGATCCTGACGGCGACGACCCCCGCGCCGACCTGCTGTACGGCACGATCCCCGGCTCCCTCAGTGCCGCCGTTGCCCGCGGTGGCCGCGGCGAGGCGATCGTGGACGGCGACCGGCGGTGGACCTGGGACGAGGTCGGCGCCGAGGTGGATCGGGCCGCCAAGGCCTACCTCGCCGCCGGGATCGAGCTGGGCGACCGGGTCGCGATCTGGGCGCCGAACTGCGCCGAGTGGGTCATCGCGCTCCTCGGGCTGCATGCCGCGGGGGCCGTGCTCGTCCCGCTCAACACCCGGTTCAAGGGCACCGAGGCCGCCGACATCCTGTCCCGCAGCCGGGCCCGGATCCTGGTGACGGTCGACGGCTTCCTCGGCAACCACTACGTGGGGATGCTCGACGGCCACGACCTTCCGGGCCTCGAGCGCATCATCGTGCTGCGCAGCGAGCCGGGCGCCGAGCTGCCGGAGCCGGCCGAGACGTGGGAGTCGTTCCTCGCATCGGGTGCGGCCGGTGCGGTCACCGACGTGGTGGCCGCGGCCCGCCGCGCCCAGGTCTCGCCCGACAGCACCGCTGATCTCCTGTTCACCTCGGGCACCACCGGCAAGCCGAAGGGCGTCGTCTGCCACCACGGCCAGACGCTGCGCACCGTCGGCACCTGGGCCAACGTCGTGGGGCTCGAACCCTCCGACCGCTACCTCGCCATCAACCCGTTCTTCCACTCGTTCGGGTACAAGGCCGGCATCGTCGCCTGGCTCGTGACCGGTTGCACGCTGGTCCCGCTGCCCGTGTTCGACGTGCCCGAGGCGATGCGCCTCATCGCCGCCGAGCGGATCTCGATGATCCCCGGGCCACCGACGCTGTACCAGACGATCCTGAACCACCCCGATCGGGCCGCGCTCGATTCGTCGAGCCTGCGACTGGCCGTGACCGGTGCCGCGTCGGTGCCCGTGAGCCTCGTCGAGCAGATGCACAGCGACCTCGGGTTCGACACCGTCATCACGGCCTACGGCCTGACCGAGGGCTGCGGATTCGCCACCATGTGCCGCCGCAGCGACGACGCCGTCACCATCGCCACCACCTCGGGACGCGCCATGCCGGGCATCGAGGTGCTCGTCGTCGACGAGGACGGCCACGCCATGGCGACGGGGGAGCCGGGTGAGGTCGTGGTCCGGGGTTACAACGTGATGGTCGGCTACGACGGCGATCCCGGGGCGACCGCCGAGGCGATCGACCCCGACGGTTGGCTGCACACCGGCGACGTCGGCGTGATGGACGATCGCGGGTACCTCAAGATCACCGACCGCAAGAAGGACCTGTTCATCGTCGGAGGGTTCAACGCCTACCCCGCCGAGATCGAGAACCTCCTGCTCGGCCACCCCGACCTCGCCCAGGTCGCCGTCGTCGGCATCCCCGACGAGCGCATGGGTGAGGTGGGCGCAGCCTTCGTGGTGCCCACCTCCGGCTCGACGCCCGACCCCGACGAGATCGTGAGCTGGGCGCGCCAGGCGATGGCGAACTACAAGGTTCCCCGCCAGGTCCACGTCGTGGACGCCCTGCCGTTCAACGCCGGCGGCAAGGTCATGAAGTTCGAGCTCCGCCAGCGCCTCCAGGAGGCCCCCCGATGAACCACGTGCTCGCCGATGCCACCTACGCGGCCGACTACGGGGACCGCTTCGATGCCATCTTGTTGCTGGTCCGCGTGCTCCTCGGCGTGGTGCTGGCCGCCCACGGCTACAACAAGTTCTTCGGCGGCGGGAAGATCCCCGGCACCGCCCGCTGGTTCGATTCCATGGGGATGAAGCCCAACGGGAAGGTCCACGCCATCATGGCGGCCACCACCGAGATGGGCTCGGGCATCTTGCTGGCGCTCGGCCTGCTGACGCCGTTCGCCGCCGCCGGCTACGTCGGCCTGATGACGGTGGCCGGCTACACGGTCCACCGCAAGAACGGCTTCTTCAGTGCCAAGAGCGGCTGGGAGCTGAACTTCGTCCTGGCCGCGGCGGCGGTGCTGGTGTCGTCGGTGAGCCCCGGCCGCCACAGCCTCGACTGGGCCCTCGGCCTCGACCTCTCCTTCGACCCGTTCGCGGCCTTCGCCATCTCGGTCGGCCTCGGCCTGGCCGGCGGGATCGGGCTGCTCGTGGCCTGCTACCGGCCGCCGGCCGAATCGGGCTCCTGAGCAGAACGCACGTCGCCCCACTCGCAGCCGCGCCGGTCGATCCCGGGACCGGTCGTGGGCGACCCCTAACCTGACGGGTCGTGAGATCCGACGACGTGGCCACCGAACCTGCCGACGAGGTGGAGCCGCGCGCCGCAGACGGACGCGTCCCCGGCCGCCGCGGCCTGGCCACGCGCCAGAAGCTCCTCGCCTGCGCGTCCGAGATGCTGCGGACCACCACCTATCGCGACCTCAAGGTCGTCGACATCGCCCGGGAGGCGGGCACCTCGCCGGCCACCTTCTACCAGTACTTCCCCGACGTCGAGTCGGCCATCTTGGTGCTGGCCGACGAGATGGTGGCCACGGGTGTCGAGCGCTTCGCCGACGTCGTCCACGCCAACTCCTGGAAGGGCAAGGCGGGGTACGCCGGCGCTGAGGCGTTGGCCGATGCGCTGCTCACGTTCTGGTCCGAGAACCTGCCGGTGCTGCGCGTGGTGGACCTGGCCACCGACGAGGGGGACCACCGCTTCGCCAACGTGCGCACGCGCCTGCTGAACGACCTCAACAACGCGCTGGCGGCTGCCGCCCGAGACCAGCAGATGTCGGGACGCGGCATGACCGACGTCGACCCGAACGCCATCGCCGGCGTGCTCGTGGCCATGCTGGCCCACGTGTCGGCGCACCGGCTCGGCTTCGAGTTCTGGGGCGTCCGCAGCGACGATCTGCGAGCGGCCATGGCCCGCATCATCTCCTGGTCGATCACGGGCCAGAAGCCCGCCACCTGACCGCCACCTGACCGCCGCACTCCCGCAGGATCGCCGCGATGTCGGCGATCGCGACGAGGCGTCGTTCACCCACGACAGCTCGGCCGATCGCCAGCGGTGGTTCCGTACCCGGTTCGAGTCCGGCGAGTCCGAGGAGTGCGACACCTCCGGCTGATGCTCAGGGGTGACGCCCGCCCCCCGGTCCGGAATCTGACACAGTGTCAGGTCATGACCGCCGTGCTCCCCTCGGACCGCCTCGTGGTGGGGATGCAGCTCCCCATCCAGTCGCAGTCCACGATCTACGCCGAGCCGTGGGAGGCCCACGCCGGCGCGGTCGAGCTCGCCGCCGTCGCACAAGCCGCCGACCGAGCCGGCTTCTTCTACGTGGCCGTCTGCGACCACATCGCCATCCCGTCGGACAAGGCCCCGGCGATGGGCACCGAGTGGTGGGACACCGTCGCCACCCTCGGCTGGCTGGCCGGCATCACCGAAGACGTGCACCTGCTGAGCCACGTCTACGTCCCTGCCTACCGGCACCCGTTGCAGGTGGCCAAGGCGTTCGCCACCATCGACAACGTCTCGAACGGTCGGGTGATCATGGGCGTCGGGGCCGGTCACGTCGAGGGCGAGTTCGAGCTCCTCGGCCTCCCGTTCGCCGAGCGCGGCGCCCTGCTCGACGAATCGATCGACGCGCTGCGCGCCGCCTTCGCAGAGGACTACCCGACGCTGCCCGGCCCGCGCTGGCCGGCCGCCGACCTGGGCCAGCACCCGCGCCCGATCCAGGAGGACGGGCCCCCGATCTGGGTCGGCGGCTCCTCGCCGGCTGCGATCCGCCGAGCGGCCCAGCGCGGTGACGGGTGGTTGCCGCAGGGCCCCGTGACGCCCGAGATCGTGGCCCGCATCCACGAGTTGCGCGACGCCGCCGGGCGCCACGACCCCTTCGACCTCGGTGCCCTGATCGGACCCACCTACGTCGGCGATCCCGACTGGGACCTCGGCGGCCCGGCCCTCACCGGCAGCCCCGACAAGCTCGCTCACGTCCTCGGAAAGCTGGGTGCGCTGGGCGTCGGCCAGGTCCAGGTGCGGCTGCGCTCGCGCACCGTCGCCGAGCTCGTCGACCAGATCGAACGCTTCGGCGCCGAGGTCCTCCCGCAGCTCTGACGCACGCACTGCCCGCGTCACCACCAGCCACCACGCGTTTCCACCCCCACCACCCCTCACCCCTCACCACTCCGTCACCACCCCCTCACCACACCCTCGGAGGTGTCCGTGCTGCTCGAAGGCAAGGTTGCGATCGTCTCAGGGATCGGCCCCGGCATGGGCCGCGACATCTCGCTCGCGTTCGCCCGCGAAGGCGCCGACGTCGCCCTCGGGGGCCGGACCCTCTCCCGGTTGGAGGCGGTCGCCGAAGAGGTCGAGGCCCTCGGCGTGCGAGCGTTCCCGGTCGTGTGCGACATCGCCGACGAAGCGGCGTGCGTCGCCGCCGCGGATGCCGTCGCCGGCGAGCTCGGGCGGGTCGACATCCTCGTGAACAACGCCTACGACGGTGGTGACGCCAAGGAGTTCATGGATGCCGACTTCGACCGGTGGCGCCAGACGATCGAGGTGAACCTGTTCGGCTCGCTGGCCATGACACGCGCCGCCGTGCCGCACCTCGAGGCCACCGGTGATGGCCGGGTGATCATGATCAACTCGATGTCGGTGCAGCGGATCCAGCCCAAGTGGGGCGCCTACGTCGCGTCGAAGGGCGCGCTCGCCTCGGTCACCAAGACGCTGGCGCTGGAGCTCGGCGGGCGCGGCATCCGGGTCAACGCGATCCACCCCGGCTACATCTACGGCGACTCGGTCGAGTGGTACTTCAACCACCAGGCCGAGAAGCGCGGCATCACGTTCCAGGAGGTCTACGACGAGGTCGCGTCGGAGACGTGCCTCGGGTACCTCCCGCACTCCGAGGAGATCGCCGGCACCGCCGTCTTCTTCGCCTCGCCCCTCGCCAAGCCCGTCACCGGCCAGATGATCGGCGTCAACGCCGGCCACTGGTTCAACGGATAGGTCGGTGCCAGCCATGAGCGAGCCCCGAGCAGCCGGCGATCGTTTCGGAGGCCTGACCGTGACCGTGACCATGATCGTGACCGTGACCATGACCCACCCGACGAACCGGTGCCCCGCATGAAGTTGTTCGCGTTCGTGAAGCGCAAGGACGGCATGAGCCGCGAGGACTTCCTCGAGTACTGGCACCACTCCCACGGGCCGTTGATCCGTGACACGCCCGGACTCGGCGACCGGACCCTCTCGTACTCGCAGCACCCCGCCCGCGCCGACGATCGGTCGGGCTGGGACGGCGTGGCCGTCCAGGAGTTCGCCTCGTGGGACGACTTCCTCGCGATGCTGTCGGGCGAGCCCGGCGAGGTGATGCGGGCCGACGAGGCCAACTTCCTCGACCAGTCGAGCATCAAGGTCGTCTTCACCGACGATGAGGTGGTCGTGATCGGCGACGGCGCGGTGCCGGATGCTTCGTCCGGGGGGTCGGGATCGTGAGCGCCCGCTTCGAGGGTCGTCAGGCGATCGTCACCGGAGGCGGTTCGGGGATCGGCGCGGCCGTGTGCCGGCTCTTCGCGGCCGAGGGCGCCGCGGTCACGGTGCTCGACCGCAACGCGGACGCCGCCGCTGAGGTGGCCGAGGCGGTCGGTGGCCGGGCCGCGGTGGTCGACGTGCGCGACCCCGAGGCGGTCACCACCGCGGTGCGGGAGGCGGCCGAAGCCATGGGCGGTCTCACCGATCTCGTGAACAACGCCGGGCTCGGCACTGCCAAGCCCCTGCTCGACTACACCGACAAGGAGTGGGCGCTGCTCATCGGCGTCAACCTCACGGGCACGTTCCACGGCATCCGCGCCGCGGCGCCGATCATGTTGGAGGGTGGCCGAGGGTCGATCGTCAACAACTCGTCGCTCACCGGCATCCGGCCGACCCGCGGCGAGGGGCCCTACTCGGCGGCCAAGGCCGGGGTGCTCGCCCTCACCGCCAACGCCGCGCTCGAGCTGGCGCCCGCCGTTCGGGTCAACGCGGTTGCTCCCGGCATGATCCAGAGCCCGCTCACCCAGATCATCGTGGACAACGACGAGTGGAGGGCGGCCGCCGAGTCGGGCACGCCGGCCGGTCGGATCGGCACGTCCGAGGAGGTGGCCGAGGTGATCGCCTTCTTGGCGAGCGACGCGGCGTCCTACGTCACCGGCCAGACGATCGTGGTCGACGGAGGGTCGGTCCTGCCGAGCCTCCAGTCCGACTCGCTCCTGCGGGCGATCTCCGCGTCGGGCTTCGGGCTCGGCTGAGGGAGACGGCTCGATGGAACCGTTCGTGCTCACCGGCGCCGACCACATCCGCAACCTGCTGGGCGAGTACTGCGCCCGGATCGACGCCGGGGACTTCGCCGGCGTCGGGGAGCTGTTCGCGCAGGGCGAACTGGCCGCCGGTCCAGAGGACGCGCCGGCGTTCGTGTCCGGTGCCGCCGACATCGCCGCCTTCTACGCCTCGGGCACCCGCATCCACGAGGACGGCACGCCGGGCACCAAGCACGTCGTGGCCGACACCGTGTTCGCCGAACCGGCCGCCGATGGCACGGTCACCGCCCGGTCCTCCTACGTCGTCCACCAGGCGGCCAAGGGCTTCGGGCTCCAGCCGATCATCGCCGGCCGCTACGTCGACCGGTTCGCCCGCGCCGCGGACGGCGCGGGCCCGAACGGGGGCTGGCACTTCGTGCGCCGCCACTTCGCGATCGACCTCCTGGGCGACCTGAGCCACCACTGGTCCGGCCCCACCTGACCTCGGCCCTCCGGACGGGCAGGATCTCACCCATGGAGCGACGCATCTCGTTGATCACACTGGGGACCACCGACCTCGACCGGTCACGTGCCTTCTACGAAGCGCTCGGGTGGTCGGGGGAGTCACCCGACGGCGAGGTGGTCTTCATCCAGGCGGGCGGCATGGTCCTGGCCCTGTGGGACCGGGCGCTGCTCGCGGCCGACAGCGAGGTCGTCGATGCCGGCGGCTGGGGCGGGATCACCCTGGCCCACAACGTGCGCTCGCCCGACGAGGTCGATGCCGTGCTGGCCGAGGCCGAGGCCGCCGGTGGCACCATCGCCCGGTCCGGCGCGGTGGCCGAATGGGGTGGCTACACCGGCGTCTTCCACGATCCCGATGGCCATCCGTGGGAGGTCGCCCACAACCCCGGCTGGCCGATCGCCGACGACGGCACGATCCACCTGCCCTGATCGCGGGGCCGAGCCAGCGAGGTACCGCCCGCTCGATCGACCAGGTGCTCACCAGGTCCTCGCGGCTGGTCGCACCGCTCGGCGAGGTCGAGCAAGGCCTTCCCCGAGGTGGCGTCGCCGGTACCCTCGCATCGATGAGCGAGGACGAGCAGCCGCTGGTGCTGCGGACCGACGAGGGCCACGTCGCCCGGCTCGTGCTGGACCGGCCACGGAGCCGGAACGCGCTGTCCTCCGCGATGCTCGGTGCCCTGGCCGGTCACCTCGCCGCCATCGATCGCGACCACTCGGTCCACGTTGTCGTGATCGCAGGCAATGGACCGGCCTTCAGCGCGGGCCACGACCTGCGGGAGATCGACGCCAACCCTGACCCGTCGTTCCGGGAGCGGCTGTTCGCCCAGTGCTCCGATCTCATGGTGCGGGTCACCCGGTTGCGCCAGCCGGTGATCGCCGAGGTCGCCGGCGTCGCCACCGCTGCCGGTTGCCAACTGGTGGCCAGCTGCGATCTCGCGGTGGCGGGAGCGTCGGCCCGGTTCGCCACACCAGGCGTCGACATCGGCCTGTTCTGCACCACGCCGATGGTCGCCGTCACCCGCTCGGTCGCTCCGAAGCACGCCATGGAACTGCTCCTCACCGGCGAGCTCGTGTCCGCCGGCGAGGCCGCACGGATCGGGTTGGTCAACCGGGTGGTGCCCGATGACGACCTGCGCGCCACGGTCGACCGGCTCGCCGCCACCATCGCCTCGAAGTCGCCGCTGACCGTGGCCATCGGCAAGGAAGCGTTCTGGCGCCAGCGCGACCTCCCGCTGGTGGATGCGTACGCCTACGCGTCCGCCGTCATGGCCACCAACCTCGCCACCCCTGACGCCGCCGAGGGCATCAGCGCCTTCCTCGCCAAGCGCCCGCCCGTCTGGCCGGGCCGGTGACCTCGTCGATCCCTGGGCCACGGCGGGTCGGCCAAGCCCGCGCCGCTGGGTCCTCGCTGTTCCCCGAGCTGCTCGGTCGGTCGTGGCGCGCCATCGGCGCCGTCGTGCTGCGCGACCGCCCGTGCCGCGGTCGTTGTCCTGCGCCCGGCCGAGTCGTCTGGTGTGCCGGCCGGGCCTCGGGCCGTGGGGACACCGGTCCGGCGAGCGTGCTGGCGATGCTTTCGACGGTCTGGCGGGGCTGGTGATCTCGTCGACCGCTGGGTCCTCGCTGTCCCCCGAGCTGGTCGGTCGGTCGTGGCGGGCCATCGGCGCCGTCGTGCTGCGCCACCGCCCGTGTCGCGGTCGTTGTCCTGCGCCCGGCCGAGTCGTCTGGTGTGCCGGCCGGGCCTCGGGCCGCGGGGATACCGGTCCAGCGAGCGCGTCGATGGTGCATCCCACGGTCTGGCGGGGGTGGTAGCCGTGACGACGGCGGCGGAGTCCCTGCTCCCGCTCCTGTTCGGTGACCGACCGCTCGACGCGTGGCCCCCTGCGGCCGAGCCCGGGGCCGCCGCCGACGAGCTGCCGTGGTCCGCGTTCGTCGAAGCCCGACAGCACCTGCTCGATGGCGACCAGGACCTGGCGATCCGGTCCTGGGCATCAGTGTCGGCGGTCGGGGCGTGGGAGTCGCGCCACACCCTCCAGGCCTGGCACTTCCTGCGCGAGGTTGGCGTACAGCCCGATGAGTCGATCGCCCACCAAGTCCTCGGCGTGGTCGCGGAGGTCGCGGTCGACGGCGGCCACGACGCGCTCGCCGCCTACCGGGCCGGGGGCGTCCGGTACCTCAACCACGCGGGCCCGGTGGTCGTGGTGGAGGACGGCCCCCCGCAGATCCACGAGTTCGGTGCCCGGTTCCTCGACGCGGCCCAGGCCGTGGCCGGTCAGCTCGGCCCGTGGGCCGAGCCGACGCTGCCCGACCTCCCCGTCGGCCACAGCCGGTTCACCATGCTGACCCCCAGCGGACCGCATCTCGGCCAGGGCCCCGACGAGGTGCTCCGGTCCGATGCCCTGGCCGCGCCCCTGTTCGATGCCGCGACCCGGCTGCTCGTCGCCGTGTACGAGCTCAGCCCGCCGACGTGACCGCCAGCCCACCCCCAGGCGGGGCCCCACCCTTGGGCGACGCAACCTGGATCACCCGGCTCGATCCCGACACCGATCCACTCGCCAGGCCCGACGGCATCCGACTGGCCGTCAAGGACTGCATCGACGTGGCCGGTGTGATCACGACGGCGGGGAGCCCGGTGGTCGCTGAACAGGCCGAGCCGGCTGCCGCCGATGCGGTGTGCCTCGATGGCGCCCGGACCGTCGGGGCCCGGATCGTCGGCAAGGCGAACCTCGACGAGCTGTGCTTCGGCGCGTCGGGCGTAAACCCCCACTACGGCACGCCGACCAACCCGCTCGACCCGAGGCGGGTGCCAGGCGGATCGTCGAGCGGTTGCGCTGTGGCGGTGGCCACCGGGCAGGTCGACCTCGGCATCGGGACCGACACGACCGGCTCGGTGCGGACGCCGGCCGCGTGCTGTGGCATCGCCGCCCTCAAGCCCACGTGGGGCATGGTGTCGGTGGTGGGCGTCCGACCCCTGGCACCGACGCTCGATACCGTCGGCGTGCTGGCCCGCACCGTCGCCGACCTGGCGGTGGGCGCGACCCTGCTCGACCCCCGGCTCACCGCCACGGAGCCCGAGCCGTCGGTGACCGTCGGGCGGGTCCGTCTCCCCGGCACCGAGCCGACGATCGATGCCGCCATCGACTCGGCGCTCGTCGACGCGGGCGTCCTCGTCGAGGAGGTCGAGCTTCCCGGGTGGGCGTTCGCTCACGACGCCGCCATCACCGTGCTGTTCGGTGAAGCCCTCATGGTGAACGACGACCTCTGGCGCCACCACCAGCACCGCCTCGGATCCGCGGTGGTCGAGCGGTTCACGTTCGCCCAGGCCGTGAGCCCAGGCGAGCTGGGCGATGCCCGGGCCCACCGGGAGCCGTGGCGGGCCGAGCTGGCCGAGGTGCTGGGCCGGGTTGGCGTCCTCGCGCTGCCGGCGATGCTCCAGTTCCCGGCTCGGATCGGTGGCCAACCCGCCGCCCCCAACCCGGCGGCGCCCGCCATCAGCCTTGCGGGCCACCCTGCCCTCGCCCTGCCCGTCCCGTCCGGTGGCCTGATCCCGGCCAGCCTCCAGCTCGTGGCCCCCGACCACCACGAGCCCCGATTGCTGGCCACTGCCGCCGCCATCGAGGCCGCCGTCGCCGGCTGATCGCCCGACCCGACCGCAGCGCGCCCAGCACCGCCGGATCGCCGGACCGCTGGACTGCTGGACCGCGCACACCCCACGTGTGTGCGCCACGGCGCGTCGTACGCGCTGGGCCGCGCACACCTCGTGCACGTGACGGCGCGACGTACGCGCTGGGCCGCGCACACCCTGCGTGTGTGCGTGACGGCGCGGCGGGCGCGGCGGGGCGCACACCGATGCGCGTGTGCGTGAGGTGCGCGTCGTACGCGCTGCGGCTCACAGGTGTGTGCGTGAAGGCGGCGTCCTGCGCGCTGGGGCGCGCACACCCCGTGCACGTGACGGCGCGACGTACGCGCTGGGCCGCGCACACCCTGCGTGTGTGCGTGACGGCGCGTCGGGCGCGGCGGGGCGCGCACACCTATGCGCGTGTGCGTGAGGGCGCGTCCTGCGCGCTGGGCCGCGCACAGCCCGTGCGTGTGTGCGTGAGGGCGCGTCCTGCGCGCTGGGGCGCGCAGATTCCACGTGTGTGCGTGACGGCGCGTCCTGCGCGCTGGGGCGCGCATACCCGTGCATGTGTGCGTGAGGGCGCGTCGTGCGCGCTCGGGCCGCCCCACCCCGTGCGTGTGTGCGTGAAAACGCGGCCCACGCGCGGGAGCGCACACACCCCGTCTGGATCGAGCGGGACTTCGATTGCGGGCCCGCCGATGTGTGGGCGTCACGGGCGTCCGACGCGCGGGCCGCGGACGCCCACGCGTCCACGCGTCACAGGCGTCCGACGCGTGGGACGCGGACGCCCCACGTGCGTGCGCGTCGCGCCCAGGACGCGGAACGCGCACGCCTCATCCCGTTGGGTGTGCGTGTGCGCCCGCGGCGCGCGCGACGCGCGCGGCGCGCAGGTGTGCACACCCTGATTGCCCGACGGGGATGATCTCGTGGCAGACTCGGAACTAGAACGTGTTCTCGTTTTTGGGACACGATTCGCGTGCACTCGACCACCCACGATCAGCCACAGGGGACCACCGTGCAGGACCTGGGGAGCGGCAAGACCACCGAGCGGCCGGTACGGCTGGGCGGCGCGTTGGTGACCATCGTCGAGCCCCACAAGGGGCACGAGGTCGAGTACAACCGCTGGTACGAGCGGGACCACTTCTACGCCGGCTGCATGATCGGTGCCTGGAACATCAGCGGTGCCAGGTTCGTTGCGACCAAGGACCTGAAGGCGCTGCGCTACCCGTCGGACTCACCGGTGATCCCCGACCCGACGACCGGTTCCTACCTCGCCATCTACTGGGTGCTGGCCGGCGGCTTCGGCCAGTGGATGCAGTGGGGGAGCGAGCAGGTCAAGTGGCTTCACGAGCATGACCGCATGTTCACGGAGCGGGACCATGTCCACACGCTCATGTACAAGTTCCGCACGCAGTTCGAGGCTCTCGACGGCGTGCCCGTGGAGTTGGCCCTCGACCACCGCTCGCCGTACGTCGTGGTGGTGATCGGCGAGCCGTCGGCGGGAACCTCCCTCGATGATGTCGACGCGTGGTTCCGGGCCCAGCCCCTACTCGGCGCGGTGGGCGCTGAGCTCACCGCCATCCCGCTGCCGGCCGACGCCGCCTCCGGGGTCCGGGCCGACTCGGCCGAGAACCGCTTCTGCCAGCTCTGGTTCGTCGACGACGACCTCCCCGCCACGTGGGGCGACCGCTTCGCCTCGCTGGGCGCCGACTTCGGTGAGGCCGGGCTCGGCAAGCTCGTCCTGGTCGCACCGTTCCGCGCCACCGTCCCCGGCACCGACACCTACACCGACGAACTGTGGTGACACCGATGCTCCGCTGCGGGCCGGGATCCGCGGTCGCCGGGACACGGCCGGCCGCCTCGTCACCGGCCGCCTCGTCACCTGCGGCCGCGTCGCCGGCCGAGGGTGCATCGGCGCCCGCGGTCGCACTTCACGCCACGCCCACGCCCACGCCCACGCCCACGCCCACGCCCACGGTGGCGCGTCAGGCCACGCCCACGCCCGCTGTCGCGCGTGAGGCCACGCACCCGTCCCCGTCCCCGTCCCCGTCGCTCGCCCTCCCACGTCCCACGTCCCACGTCACCTTTCTGACGGACCGTCAGATCCAGCGAGGTAGCCTCGATGTCCATGGATGAGTCCTTCCCGAAGATCATCTCGGTCGACGACCACGTGATCGAGCACGCCACGGTGTGGCTCGACCGACTGCCGGCGAAGTACCACGACGTCGGTCCCCGCACCATCCAGGAGCGGGGCGACATGAAGTTCGTGGGCGGCGTCTTCAGCTACGAGCCGAGCGACGACGGCCAGCTCTGCGACTGGTGGCTGTACGAGGACTTGAAGGTCCCCCAGACGCGCCTGTCGGCCGCTGTCGGGTTCGACCGGGATGAGGTCAAGGTCACCGGCATCACCTACGAGGAGATGCGGCGCGGGTGCTGGGATCCCAAGGCCCGGCTCGAGGACATGGATGCCAACTGGACCGAGGCCCAGATGTGCTTCCCGTCGTTCCCACGGTTCTGCGGCCAGACCTTCATGGAGGCCAAGGACAAGGTCCTCGCCGACCTCTGCGTCAAGGCGTACAACGACTGGATGGTGGAGGAGTGGTGCGGCGATTCCGGCGGTCGCCTGATCCCGCTGACCATCACGCATCTCTGGGACGTCGAGCTGGCCGCCGCCGAGGTCCACCGAAACGCCGACCGTGGCGTCCGCGCCGTGTGCTTCAGCGAGATCCCGCCGTACCTCGGCCTCCCGAGCATCCACACCGACTACTGGGAACCGTTCTTCCGGGCCTGCTCGGAGACCGGCACCGTGATCAACATGCACATCGGGTCCAGCTCGAAGATGCCGTCGACCTCGGCCGACGCCCCCGCCGCTGTGGGCTCCACGCTGACCTTCGGCAACGCCATGAGCTCAATGACCGACTGGCTCTTCTCGGGCTGGCTGGCTCGTCTTCCCGAGTTGAAGCTCGCCTACAGCGAGGGCCAGATCGGCTGGATCCCCTACATCCTGGAGCGAGCCGACAACGTCTGGGAGGAGAACCGCGGCTGGGGCGGCGTCTCCGATGTGGTCACCGAACGGCCGAGCACCTACTACTACCGCCAGATCTACGGCTGCTTCTTCGATGACGTCTACGGCCTCGAGAACATCGAGAAGTGCGGCATCGACAACATCTGCTTCGAGACCGACTACCCGCACTCCGACAGCACGTGGCCCAAGAGCCGCGAGGTCGGCGAGAAGCTCATGGGCAACCTCCCCGAGGACGTCATCCGCAAGCTCGTCCGAGGCAACGCCATCGACATGCTCGGCCTCGACTTCGAGCCCTAGCCGCACGCATTCCAGCGGCCCCGCCCCGGCACTGGTGTCGGTGCCGGCCCCGGCCCCGGCACTGGTGCCGGCCTGCCGGTCACGCGTTCCACCTTCGGCTCGAACCGGCCGTCGTTCCCCAGGCGGTCGTGGTCGACGGGCTTCGCCGCATGCTCGACCTCTCCGTCGTGGGGCTAACCGGTGAAGTGCGCTGTATCCGGCAGCGGTGTCGCCGCGGGCGCAGCCGCGGTCGCTGAGGTCACCTCGGTGGTCGTGGTGGGCGACGCGGCCCGACCGATGGTGCGGCGGAGTTCGACGGGCTCGTAGTCGTAGCCGGTGGAGATGGCCCAGTTGCAATAAGCCGTGGCCCGCACCACGGCGGTCGTGGCCCAGGAGGGAACGACGCCGAGCGGCTGCTGAACCGGGTACTCCCATGTCCCATCTTCCTGCGGCGTGAGCGTCGCCGATCCGATGACCTTCGGTTCCGATGGCTCGTGCTTTCCCTCGAACCAACTGGTCACGTCGACCTGGACCGGTCCGGGCACCATCCCGGGTTCGTTGGGGCCACAGCGCGCCCCGGCCACCACGAGCGCACCGTTCCGGTTCGTCAACGTGATGGGCGCCTCGGGGGCTGCGGCACTGGGCCGAGTCCCCGCCGCGAGGACGACGATGGTGGCCGCACACGCGGCTACCAGCCCTCGCCGAGATCCGACCACCGCCGAGCCATGCGCCATCGGGACACCGTAGGTGACCTCCACGCCGGCCATCAGCGCACCGGTGCCCGTGCCGGAGGCAGGAACCGCCGCGGTCCGGTCCCTGGTTCGAGCTCCCAGCCGTGGTGGGTCTTGCGGCGGTGGCAATCGGGGCACAGCGGATCCTGGTTGTCGAGCTTCGTCTCGGGGTTGTCGGCGTAGGGCGTGCGGTGGTCCATCTGCAGGGCGATCGTGCGGTTGCACGCGCGGTTGGAGCAGCGCAGGCCCACCGCCTCGACCGCGGTCCGCTGGTGGACGTTCAGGCCGCGCCCGAGGTGAGCGACGTTGACCACGTCTCGACCCTTGGTGATCACCGCCGCCACGAACGCGTCA